>CANJXQ010000200.1 GCA_947478805.1 Betaproteobacteria bacterium
ACCAAATAGGCGGACGATGACGCTGCTCGTCGAGTCCGCGGGTAGGTGGCTTGAGCCCGCGGGCAACCGCGGGCCTAGAGGAATGATCGCTGCGCGGTGAGCCGAAAGGCCTGCCGCGACAGAACCCGGCTTACAGGCCGGCTTCACATTTCCTGTTTTGCGTCCCCGGGATTTCCCGGGCGGGCGCTTGCGCGTTGTGGCGGCGGCGCCATGACGCTCCTCCCGGATCGCACCATCCTGATGCATGGGTGTGCATCGCCGTGCGCGGCGGTGCCTGCGCACTGCCGCAACAACGCCTTTGAAGTGTCAAGCCACTGAATTCCTGACGCTATTTCTTTGCGCGGCGATGGCATCGCCCTTGCTACAGGCATTGCATTGCCGAAGGAGGAGTTTGCATTTCGTGAGCTATGCACATCTGGTCAAGTCACTTGCAGAGGCCCGTGGCGCTGATTTCGCTGCCGACCCCGGCGAAATGCAGCCGCTTTTTGCCGCCATGCTCGACGGCGGCGTGCCGGAGCTGGAACTGGGCGCCCTGATTGTCGCGCTGGCGAGCCGGCCGATATCTCCCGCGATGCTGATGGATTTCAGCGCTGCCTTGTCTACCCGCGTTCTCGCCATGCCGTGGCCTGAGTGGGCTGCGGAGACAGGGCCGGACACAAGGCCGGACACGGGGCCGCACCCCGTGGTGATCCCCGCTTACGGCAGCGTGCACAGGCAGCGCAACCTTGCGCCGCTGGTCGCCATGGTTCTCCAGCGACTGCACATCCCGGTGCTTGTGCACGGCACGCTTGAAGGCCATGGCGGAGTGGCGAGTGCGTACGTTTTTCGCGAGCTGGGCGTGATGCCATGCACCACACAGGCGCAGGCGCAGGCGGCACTGTATCGCGATCGGCTGGCCTTCGTGCCGACGGGCGTGATCGCGCCCGGCCTGGCGCGCCTGCTGTCGCTGCGCAGCCGCCTGGGCGTGAGCGGCCTGTGCCATGTCATGGCCTTGTTGCTCGATCCCTTTGCAGGTGCCGGAATGCGAATGGTGGCGGCCGATGATGCGCCCACCCTGGCCGCGCTGCGCGATGTGCTGCTGTCCGAAGACGGAGTGTCACTGCTGATGCGCGGCACCGAGGGCGAGGCGTTCGTCAATCCGCACCGCCGACCGCGGATCGAATTCGTGCGCAACGGGGTCGCGAGCGTGCTGTTCGAGCAGGAGACGGCGCATGAGGATATTGCCGAGAGTGATGAAACCGACGTCGGCGCGCGGGCCACTGCCAGCTGGATGACCCGGGTGCTGGAAGGTTCGGCGACATTGCCGCAGCCCATCCTCAACCAGTTGGCATGCTGCGTTTATGCGTCGGGGCAGGCCGCCGATCTCAATGAAGCAAAGGCCATCGTGGCCGTGGAGGCGCGCAGCCTTGCTGCCGCATGACGGACTGAGCTTGCCGATCCTTGCGGCGTGCTCAGGACGCAATCATGGCGTGGCAGCGATGGCATCGATCTCGGCGAGGACGCGCTGCGGGTCCAGGTCGTTCATGCACTTGAAGTGCACGAGCGGGCATTCGCGCTGGAAGCAGGGGCTGCACGGCAATCCGTCGAGCTTGACCAGGCGCGGGGCCACGGGGCCGGTGGCGAGCGGCGGCGTGTGCTCGGCGCTGGATGAACCGTAGAGCGCGACCAGCGGACGCGCGAGGGCGGCTGCGACATGCATCAGGCCGGAATCATTGCTCACCACCAGTTGCGCCGCCGACAAGAGATCGATCGCGGTGGCGAGATCCGTCTTGCCGCACAGGTTGATGGCGGCGCCATTCGACAACGCGGCGATTTCCGCGGCAATCTCTGCATCCTTCGCCGACCCGATCAGCCAGACGGCGCGCCCGCGCGCGGCCATTTGCCTGGCCAGGGCCGCGAAGTGGCGTGCCGGCCAGCGCTTGGCCGGGCCGAACTCCGCCCCCGGGCACAGGGCCACGACGGGGCGCCTTCGGTCAATGCCCAGGCGCGCGAGCGAAATAAGCAAGTTCGCCTCGTCGACCCTCAGGCGGGTGCCGGGCAGCGGGCGCGAGAGCTTCTCGCCGGGGATTTCGGCGAGCTGGGCGTAGCGCTCGGCCATCAGCGGCACTTTTTTCTTGTTGAGACGGTGTGCCACATTGATGAGGCCGTAGCGCGATTCACCGACATAGCCGACGCGCAGGCGGATGTCGGCGAAGAAGGGCAGCAGAGCCGACTTGAAGCTGTTGGGCAGGACGTAGGCCTGCTCGTAACCGCGGGCGCGCAGCTCACGCCCGATGCGCCAGCGTTCGCGCAATTGCAGTCCGCCGTGGCCGAAAGGCGAGTCGATGACGGCATCGATCTCCGGCATGCGGCGCATGACCGGCGCGGTCCACGCCGGGGCAAAGGCATCGATGCTTACCCCGGGCAGCCGCTCGCCAAGGCGCGCAAGCAGCGGTTGCGCGAGCAGCGCATCACCGATCCAGTTCGGGACAACGACGAGGATGCGCGACACGGTGCCTGCTTATCAGTGGGCGGGCGCAGGAGTGGGCGAAGGGGCGGCGGGCAGAAGACCAGACAGGCAGAAGACCGGGCGCTAATGCCCTTTGGGGGCGGCGCCCTTCAGGATGTATTTCGTGCCGCAGTACGGGCACAGGATGTCGCCCGTCTTGGCGACATCGAGAAACACCCGCGGGTGCATGTTCCACACCGGGGTGGCCGGGGTGGGGCAATGCAGGGGCAGGTCGCTCGCGGTGACCTCGATCACGCGGTCCTTGGCGGTGGTGCTGTCGCTATCGTGGCTCATGTCAGCGCTTCGCTTTCTTGGCGGATTTCTTGCCCGCTTTCTTGCCTGCAGACTTGCCGAGCTTGCCCACCTGGGACAGCCACTCGCCGTGCTTCTTCGACCGGCCGTTGACCAGCTCGAAGAAGGCTTTCTGGATCTTCGTGGTGATCGGGCCGCGACGTCCGGCGCCGATGATGCGCCCATCGAGCGACTGGATGGGCGTGATCTCGGCGGCCGTGCCCGAGAAGAACGCCTCGTCGGCAATGTAGACATCGTCGCGGGTGAGCCGCTGCGAGACGACCTGGTAGCCCAGTTCGCCCGCCAGCGTGATCACGGTGTCGCGCGTGATCCCCATCAGTGCGGAGGCGATTTCGGGCTCGAAAATCTTGCCGTTCTTGACGATGAATATGTTCTCGCCTGCGCCTTCGGCGACGAAGCCGTCGACGTCCAGCAGCAAAGCCTCGTCATAACCGTGTTCCACCGCTTCCTGGTTGGCAAGAATGGAGTTGGCGTAGGTGGCGGCGAACTTGGCTCGCGCCATGGTGACGTTGACGTGATGGCGCGCGAACGACGCGGTCTTCACGCGTATGCCCTTCTCGATGGCCTCGGCGCCCAGGTAGGCACCCCAAGGCCAGGCGGCGATCGCCACATGCACCGTGGCGCCCTTGGGCGAGACGCCCATCTTCTCCGAGCCGTAGAAGGCGATCGGGCGCACATAGCAGGATTCCAGCTTGTTGGCGCGCACGACTTCCTTTTGCGCCTCCATCAGCGTCTCCAGGCTGTAGGGAATCTTCATCATGTAGATGTGCGCCGAGTTGAGCATGCGCTGGGTATGCTCCTTCAGCCGGAAAATCGCCGTGCCTTTCGGGGTCTTGTAGGCGCGCAGGCCTTCGAAAATCCCGAGGCCGTAATGCAGCGAATGGGTGAGGACGTGGGTGGTCGCGGATCGCCAGGGAACCAGCTTGCCGTCGTACCAGATATAACCATCGCGGTCGGCCATCGACATGAAAACACTCCGGAAACTGACAACCAGACCGCCATTCTAGCGGAACTGGGTGCCAGACCGGGCCGCGCCGACGCTGTTGTCGCGACCGGGCGGGGTGCTTGCGCGTGGGTCCCGCCCGGCCCGAGCGGTGCTTCGCCGGCCGGAGCCGGCACAGGCCATTACGGCTTGAAATTCGATATGCGCACGGCTTCCATCCAGAGCTTCATCTCTGCGTCGTAGGTGCGCTGCTGGCCCTCCGGCGTCGAGCCCACGGGCTCGATGCCCACGGCGCGAAAGCGCTCGCCGATCTCCGGGTCGCGCACGATTTTTGCGAGTTCCGTGCTGATCCTGCGAATCGCCTCGGCGGGCGCGCCCACGGGGGCGGCGACGCCGATGTTCGACTCGGTCTCGTAATTCGGAATGCCGAGTTCGGTGGACGTCGGCACGTCAGGAATGGCCGGGGCACGTTTTGCAGACGTGATCATCAGGGCGCGAATCGCGTTCGAGGGCAGGTGCGGCGTGACGCCCGCCATGCCGGCGATGGCGAAATCGATTTCCCCGGAAATGAGCGCCGTCACGATGGCCGGCGCACCGCCCTGCTTGTAGGGAATCGAGGTGTAGGTGATGCCGGTGCGGCTGTTGAGCAAGTGCATCAGCAATTCGTGCTGGGCGATGATGGGCGCGAAATTGAGCTTTCCCGCCGGCTGCGCCTTGGCATAGGCCACGAGCTCGGCCAAAGTCTTCACCGGCAGCTTGCCGCTGGTGTAGAGGATGAATGGCACCGAAGCCACATTGGTGACGGGCAGCAGTTCCCGGCCGAGCGTTGAGGAATTCTCCGCGTTGAACAGCGGGTGCACGCCGGCGGCGTTGCCGAACCATAGTGTGTAGCCGTCGGGCGTGGACTTGATCACGAGGTTGGCCGAGATTGTGCCGTTGGCCCCGACCCGGTTCTCGACCACCACCGGTTGCCCCAGGGCCTGGGCCAACCGGGCATTCACCAGCCTGACTGTGACATCCTGGATGGCGCCGGGGGGCTGGCCGATGATGAGGCGCACGGGCCGCGCCGGGTAGGCCTGCGCTTGAGCCCATGCGGCGGGCAGGCACATTGCGATGAGCAGCGGCAGGAACAGAATGCTGCGTGTCATGGATTTCCCTCCGTTGTTGGCCGCAGTGTTGCCGGCAGGCGAGTTGCGGGGTGATTCTAGTGCGGATGCGCGAAGGGGGGTTGGGCCTGACGCTGACGATGGACCTGCCCGCCCCCGCCATGCGCTCTCCCGATTACGCCGCCTCGCGCCCGATGACTTGCTGCCAGAGCGCGCTCGTGGCTTCGACGTGCGCCGCGACATCGCCTGCAGGCACTCGGGAGTACTGGGCACCCTGCAGGCGCAGCGCATGCTGCAGGCGGCGGAACTCGCGGTAGGCGTCTGCAACTTTGCCTGCCAGCGCGGTGTCGATGAGCCCCAAGTCGCCCGCATATCGCAGCAGCGCGATATTGCCGTCGTTGCGTGCCATGACCGGGTGCTTGCAGCTGTGGGCCAGCACCAGGTATTGCACGATGAATTCGATGTCCACCATGCCGCCCTGGTCGTGCTTGAGGTCGAAGTGCTCGCTCCGGTTCGGATGGCCCTCGTGCATGGTCCGGCGCATGTCGGCAACGTCACTACGCAGCTTGTCGGGGTCGCGCGGAGCACCCAGGATGGCGGCGCGCTCGGCCTCGAAGGCCGCGCCGGTCGTCGCTTCCCCCGCGCAAAATCGCGCGCGCGTCAGTGCCTGGTGCTCCCAGGGCCATGCCGACTCGCGCTGGTAACGGCGGAAAGCGTCCATCGAGGTGACCATGAGGCCGCTTGCGCCGTCGGGACGCAACCTGAGGTCGGTCTCGAACAGGACGCCGGCGCCAGTGCGGCTGGACAGCCAGTTGTTCAGGCGGGCGGCGAGCCGCGCGTAGGTTTCAGCGGCCGCCTCGTCTTCATCGTCATAGATGAAGATGATGTCCAGGTCCGATGCGTAACCCAGCTCCTTGCCGCCCAGCTTGCCGTAGCCGATGATGGCAAAGCGCGGTTCGTCCTCGCGATGCTTGTTGCGAAGCTGCGTCCAGCACACTTCCAGCGTGACTTGCAGCATGAGATCGGCCAGATCCGACAGGCGGTCGGCCAGATGCTCGACGCTGAGCGCGCCGGCGAGGTCCTGCGCGAGCAGGTGGAACATCTGGGCGTGGTGCGCGTCGCGCAGCGCGTCCAT
>CANJXQ010000201.1 GCA_947478805.1 Betaproteobacteria bacterium
ACTGACCTGACGCAGGCTCAGCCCGTCTCGCAGGGCTTCAGCCTGCCCCAACCATTTGTTGCGCAAATGCAAATGCGCAAGGGGCGTTCCGGTCAGCGTATTGAAGGTGCGATTGCAGTGGCGACACCGGAACCGCTGCAGGTCACCATGGTCGAGTAGGCCGGAGGAGTTGCACCTCCAGCCTCTCGAAGAACGGAGCATGAACCTCTCGGCTCAATCCCGTATTGTCAAAAGTTAGGAAACTACAGAAGCCGTGGTAGTTCTGGGCTGGGAGGTGCTGTCTTCGAATGTCACGAGCGGCTCGGCGGCCCCCTGCGCTACTATCCGCGCAACGCGGCCTAAGCGCTTCGTCGCAGCAGAGCAGGGCGCGCCATTGTGCCCACTCGTTTCGGCGGTGTTGGCGCGTGGCATGCTCGCGTAAATTCCCGAGTTTTTTGTTGGTCAGATCGGTCCGCAGTTACCGCTGATTCAAATTTGATTAGTTTCCGCAGGTTATACCGATCTTCGATTGACCACCACCGGCTACAGACACTGGTCAATGCGTAATCGACACCTGCAGAAACTGATCAAATTTGAATCGGTGGGAACACGCCTATCGCAAAGGGTGAGAATCACGGTGAGATGGGTTCCATACCCTTCGCCCTGATCACGGCCATCGCATCGGGCGTACGCAGGAATTCGATGAGTGCCTTCCCCGCTTCGGCTTGCTTGGCATTCGTCTTGATCGCCGCTGAAAACGCAAAATTCCCCTTCAGCTCGCCCGGAAACGGGCCAGCAATATCGATCCCCGGTACAGCCATGAGCTCCTGAAGCTGGTGCAGGGCGATTTCGGCCTTGCCCTTGGCGACCGCATCGCCCGGCGACTCCGCTACTTGCCCGGGATGACCGGTATTAACGATGATCGACTTGGAGTTCACCTCGTCGGCGATCCCGAGACGTTCCAGCACTTTGACGATGTGATCTCCGCTCGAGCCTCCGACTGCCGGAGAGGGCCGCGCAACAGATCTGGCGGAAAGCAACAGAGCCTTGAAGGCCTCGCTAGCACATATACCTATGAGTACTTTGTGGCTGCCAAAGGAAAAGCGTAAATCCGAAAGATCGACCAGCGTGTCTGAAGCCATGGTTGTCACGAGCGCATCACCTTGATAAACAGGTTCTGATTTTACCTTGAATCGCCTTGAGCCAGACAGGCCGGCGACCGACCGGGGCACGCGCCTTCGCGCCACCTTTATTTACCTGGCAGCAACTTGTCGCAAGCAACGCACAGCCGCCCTTGCAAGGCGTAATGACGCAATGCAACACGCCCCTGCTTTCTGGCCTTGCGAATATTTCTTGTTTGCTACTACACTTCGTATCGTATATTTGTACATAAAAAGTCCACGCAACTGCTAGGATTGACCCGTACAAATCCGAGGGAGGAACCAACCATGTCAACACGCATTTTATTGTCGGCGGCGCTGCTTGCTGCTGTCACCACCATGCCGGCGTTCGCACAGCCGGCACCCGCCGCGGCTCCGGCCGCAGCAGCACCCGCGCCATCCTGGCAACAAGGCCGTTCCAACGAGCAGGCAAGCTCGACCCTGCATCCGTTTGCCCCCCATATGACTGGGCGCCCGGCCAAGGATCTGCCCATCGACAAGCTCAAGGTTCCGGCCGGTTTCAAAGTCGAAGTCTGGGCCGACGACGTTCCCGAAGCACGTTCGCTGGCGCTGGGCAGCAAAGGCACCGTATTTGTCAGCAACCGCAACGCCAAGAGCGTTTATGCCATCGTGGACAAGGGCGGCAAGCGCGAGGTAAAGACCCTACTAAAGGGGCTCAATTCGCCCAACGGCATCGTTTTTGACAAGGGCACGCTTTACGTCGCCGAACGCCATCAGATCACCCGCTACGACGACATCGAGAACAATCTCGACAACGCTCCCGCGGGCAAACTGGTAGTCGGCAACCTTGACCCGCAAAACCAGGCCGGCCACTTCTGGAAGTTTCTGGCCATGGGTCCGGACGGCAAGCTCTATTACAACGTTGGCGCCCCGGGCAACATCGTCATGCCAAGCTACTTTCAGGCAACCATCAGTCGCGCGGACGTCAAAACCGGCGTGGTCGAAGAGTACGCGCACGGCGTGCGTAATTCGGTTGGCTTCACCTGGCACCCGGTCACCAAGGCCTTGTGGTTTACCGAGCACGGCCGCGACTGGATCAGCGATGACACGCCCCACGACGAGTTGAACACCGCGCCGCGCAAGGGGATGAACTTCGGCTATCCCTACTGCCACCAAGGCGACCTGCTCGATCCGGAATTCGGCAAGAACAAGTCGTGCGCCGAATTCACGCCGCCGGTGCAAAAGCTCGGCGCGCACATCGCGCCGCTGGGCCTGCGCTTTTATACCGGCAAGATGTTCCCGGCTGAGTACAAAAACAACCTGTTCATCGCCATGCACGGCTCCTGGAACCGCACCACCAAGCAGGGTTACAACATCATGCGCGTGGTACTCGACGCCAAGGGCAAAGTCACCAAGTACGAGCCCTTCCTCGAGGGCTTCCTGACCGACAACAAGGGGGACCCGCCGATGTGGGGACGCCCTGTCGACGTGATGCAGATGCCCGATGGCGCCATGCTGTTCACCGACGACTACAACGGCATCGTCTACCGGATCAGCTACAGCAAAAAGTGACCGACTATCGCATCACCACCCTGAAAACCGCGGCGCTGTTCGCCGCGGTTTTTCTTTGGCTTGCCCCGGCGAACGCCGCCGACATCGAAGCGGGACGCCGCAAGGCCGAGCCGTGCTTCGCCTGTCATGGCCCGACGGGCAACTCCACCGACCCGAGCATTCCCTCCATCGCCGGTCAGCCGGCACAGTTCATTTCCACGCAGCTTTATTTTTTCCGCGAAGGCAACCGCAAGAATGCGCAAATGTCGGCGCTCGCGGCCAACCTCAAGAACGCCGACCTGAACGACCTTGCCGTGTTCTTTTCCGCGCAAAAAGCCGCGCCACCCAAGGACCTTGCCCCTGAAAAAGTCGAAGCGGGCAAGCGTCTTTCGCAACAATTCAACTGCGTCGCCTGCCACGGCGCCGCCCTGCTCGGCCAGCAACACATCCCGCGCCTTGCCGGTCAGCACACCGAGTACCTGCGCGTGCAACTGCGCGGCTTCCAGGCGGGCACGCGCTTTGACATGGACGGCAACATGACCTCGGCCGCGCGCGCGCTGCCGGCGGCGGAAATCGACGCACTCGCCGAGTACCTTGCCAGCCTTGGCGCGCCCTGAGCAGCGAATGCGGCTAAAGGCAGTTCATGCGACGCTAACCGCGTTTGGAATCGCCTCCGGCGCATCCCTGGCACTTGCCGCCGAAGGCGACGAAGGCGTGGTCGTATCCGCCACGCGCAGCGAGCGCCGCAACCTCGACATTCCCGGTTCCATAGACGTCGTAGGCGCCGATACGCTGCGCGAAGGCCAGCCTAAGGTCAACCTGTCCGAAGCGCTTGGACGCGTGCCCGGGCTTAACATCCAAAACCGTCAGAACTATGCGCAGGACCTGCAACTGTCCATTCGCGGATTCGGTTTCCGTTCCAACTTCGGTACACGCGGCGTAAAGCTTTACGCCGACGGCATCCCGGCGACCCTGCCCGACGGACAGGGCCAGACGTCGAGCTTCAATCTTTCCTCTGCACAACGCGTCGAGGTCATGCGCGGACCAATGGCCAGCCTGTACGGAAATTCGCCCGGCGGCGTGATTCAAATGTTCACGCAGGACGGACCGGCGCGGCCCACCATGGGCGGCGAAGCGATGTATGGCAGCTACGGCACACGGCGCGTCGGCACCCAGTTTGGCGGGCAAGAGGGCAGGCTCAATTACATCGCCGACTGGTCGCGCTTCCACACCGACGGCTGGCGCGATCACTCCGTTGCCGACCGCGAACAGTTCAACAGCAAGTTCAAATGGCAATCCGGCGAAGATGCCCGAGTCACCCTCGTGCTTAACTCGGTCAACCAAAACGATACCCTGGATCCCCTGGGCCTGACACGGGCACAGGTCGGTGACAATCCGCGCCAGGTTGACGCAGTGGCGCTACGCTTCAACACGCGAAAATCCAACCGCCAAGAACAAGGCGGTTTGAGCTACGAAAAATGCATCGACGCGGGCAACACAATGCGCCTGAGCGCCTACGGCGGTGACCGCCAGGTGCGCCAGTATCAGGCCATCGCGGTAGCCAACGCGACAACCTATTCCGGCGGCGTGGTCGACTTGCAACGCTACTTTGGCGGCGGGTCGCTTAACTGGATCCACGATGGCAGCCTGCTGGAAAGAGCTTTTTCTGCGACGGTCGGTGTTGAGCAGGAATTGATGCAGGACCGCAGGCGGGGTTTTGACAACAACAGCGGCGTCATGGGCACGATGCGCCGCGATGAAGACAACCGTATCGAGTCGACCAATGTATTCGCCCAGGCTGACTGGCGGTTCGCAGAGAAAATGAGCGCAAGCCTGGGTTTGCGCTCCACCCGCGTGTCGGTGACGCTCAAGGATTATTACATTACCGCGCCCAACCCAGACGACAGTGGCAAGGTCATATTCGCCAATACCAGCCCTGTGATGGGACTCGCCTACAGATTTACGCCCGAAATGAGCGTGTACGGCAGCGCAGGGCGCGGCTTTGAAACGCCCACCTTCGCCGAACTGGCTTATCGCAATGGCGGCACGGGCATGAACACGGCGCTCAAACCGGGGCGCAACACCAATTACGAGATCGGTCTCAAGGGCCGCATCGGCGCCGATCATCGCGTCACCTTGGCCCGTTTTGAAACGCGCACGCAAGACGAGATCGTCACCGATGTCAGCGTTGGGGGGCGCGCGAGCTTCAAAAACGCCAGCAAGACCCAGCGCTCCGGATGGGAGGCATCCTGGCTCGCCGCGCTGCCGGCGGGCTTCGACACCTCCTTCGCCTACACCATAGTCGATGCGAAATACAGCGACGGCTTTGCCAGCGGAACGTCGCCGGCGGTGGCCGCGGGCAACCGTATTCCGGGAGTGCCCCGCACCTCGGTCTACGCCGAACTGCGCTGGCAACACGTGCCAAGCAACGTCACCACCGCAATCGAGGCCCGCCACGCCAGTCAGGTGTTTGTCGACGACCAGAATAGCGACGCGGCGGCTGCCTACACGGTCACCAACCTGCGCCTCGGTCTAGAGCAAAAGGGCAAGGGCTGGCGTATAACGGAAACCCTGCGCATGGACAATATCGCCAACGTCGATTACATCGGATCGGTAATCGTGGCTGATGGCAACAGCCGTTTTTTCGAAACTGCCCCACGGCGCGGCGTGTCTTTCATCGTCAACGGCAAGCTGGCGTTTTAACGCGCGCGGCTGGCTGCGCGCGAAGAGCCCCGCACTCAACGCCGCCCTCGCCCGCCGCTCAGGCCGCCTTGCGGTGATAGTCGCGCAGCAGTCCACCAAGCCACTCAGTGCCACGCGATGGCAGCATCAGCGTGGGACTTCATTTTCAGAGATACAAGCCAAAAAGCTCACCGCCTCCCGCCCTTCCTCGCAAAGCCGCGGCTTTGGGGTGGGCGCGCGCGGTGGGGGTGCCCCCTTCCCAATAGGCAGGCTACATAGCCTTCAATTTCGTCAAGGTCGCCTCCAAGGACAGGAAGGCCTTCTGATCGGGCTCGTAGAGTGCGTAGCCCAGACCGACAGCCTGTTTTCTGAGCTTGCTTGCCGTTCTTTGAACCTTGTCGTTCCAATAGGAGCACATGTTCAGCTTGGCCACTCCTTCGAGTAGGGCGTCCGCGGAGTCATGTAAAAGCAAAGCGAATTCGGCAACCTGCCGCTCTGTGGTTGTTTTGTTACGAACACCTGTGTAAATGCCGGAGTAAAAGGGAGCCACGTGGCGGCCTAAGGGCCAGCTAGTCCTCAAGCCTATCCTTCGACCCACTTATAGGGTTGAGGAAGGCAGAGAGGATGTATAGAGAAGTGGATATCTACG
>CANJXQ010000202.1 GCA_947478805.1 Betaproteobacteria bacterium
CCCTTGGAGTTGCGGTAGACCACCTTGCGGTAATCATCCACCCAGCCGATGGCACCGAAACCGAAAGTCACGATCAGCACCACCCAGACGAAGCGATTGGACAGGTCCGACCACAGCAGCGTGGTGATCAGGATGGAGATCAGCACCAGCGCGCCGCCCATGGTGGGCGTGCCCGCCTTGGTGAGGTGCGACTTGGGCCCGTCCTGGCGCACCGACTGCCCGATCTTGTAGTGCGTGAGCTTGCGGATCACCAGCGGCCCTGCGATCAGCGAGATCGCCAGGGCGGAGAGACAGGCGAGCACCGCACGCAGCGTGATGTAGTTGAACACCGAGAAAAACCGTGCATCCTGCGCCAGCCATTGGCTCAATGCGAGCAGCATCAGGCGTCCTCCCCGGTCAATGCGCGCACCACGCGCTCCATGCGCATGAAGCGCGAGCCCTTCACCAGCAGCGTGGTTCCCGCCACGTCGCGGTCACGTGCCGCATCGGCCAGGTCTTCCACGCGCTCGAAGTGCTGGGCGCCGCTGCCGAATGCAGCCACAACATGGCGGCTCAACTCGCCCGATGCAAGCAACTGGGCGACGCCGTGCGCCTTGGCGTAGCGGCCGATCTCGGCGTGGAAGGCCGGACCCTGCGTCCCGACCTCGCCCATGTCGCCGAGCGCCAGCACGCGCCGCCCGCCCGGCGCCGCCTGCGCCAGCACGTCGATGGCCACCAGCACCGAATCCGGATTGGCGTTGTAGGTGTCGTCGATCACCACCGCGCCGCCCAGGCCCGCCTTCTTCTGCAGGCGGCCTTTCACCGGAGCGAAGCCGGACAGCGCCTGCGCCACCGCATCGAGGCTTGCGCCCGCGGCCGTGGCCGCCGCAGCCGCGGCAACCGCATTGCGCGCGTTGTGCCGCCCGGCGGCCTGCAGGCTGAACTCAACGCGCCCCTCCGGCGTCACCAGCTCGATGTCGCTGCCGAAGGCCCTGAGCTCGCACTGCGCCCTCACCGCGGCCCGGGTTGCCAGGCCGGCGGCAATGCCGAAATCACGTACGCTGCGAGGACCGCCGGACAGCGCCAACTGGCGCCAGTAGTCCGCGAAAGCGTCATCGGCGTTGATCACCGCCACGCCATCGGCGGGGAGCGCTTCGAACAGTGCGCCGTGCTCGCGCGCCACCTCATCCACGCTGGCCATGAATTCCTGGTGCTCGCGCTGGGCATTGTTCACCAGCGCCACTGTCGGCCGGGCGATCATCGCGAGCTCGCGCGTCTCCCCCGGGTGGTTCATGCCGACCTCGACCACCGCGCTGGCGTGCCGGGGCGCAAGGCGCAGCAGCGTCAGCGGCAGGCCGATCTCGTTGTTCAGGTTGCCGGCGGTGGCCAGCGTCGCCTCGGCGCCGTGCTGCGCGCGCAGGATCGCGGCCACCATTTCCTTGACCGTTGTCTTGCCATTGGAGCCCGCCACCGCGACCAACGGAATCGAAAACCGGGACCGCCAGTGCGCGGCAAGCCGACCCAGTCCGCGGCGCGTGTCATCGACGACCAGCATGGGCAGCGGCGAAACCGTTGCGGCGCCCGCCGCCAATTCATTCGCCGCCCGCTCATCGATCATGGCGGCCGCTGCACCGCGCTCGCTCACTGCATCGAGGAACGCGTGGCCGTCGAAACGCTCGCCGCGCAGCGCGACGAACAGGGCATCGCGCTCGAAGCTGCGGCTATCGGTGGACACGGAGTCGAACCTGCACACCGACAGTGCCTGCCCGGCTGCCGTGTCGAGCGGCGGCAACATGCGGGCGCCGATGGCGGCGGCGGTTTCGGCGAGGCTCATCATGCCTTCCAATCCCGGAGCGCGGACTGCGCCTCCAGCGCGTCGGAGAATGGGCGCTTCACGCCACCCACTTCCTGGTAGTCCTCGTGCCCCTTGCCCGCGATCAGCACCACGTCACCCGCCGAGGCACCCAGGACGGCGGCGCGAATGGCGGCAGCGCGGTCCGGCTCGACCAGCGGCGACGCCTCCTGGCCATGCCCCTGCCCGAGGCCCGCTTCGATGTCGCCGAGAATCGCGAGCGGGTCTTCGCCGCGCGGGTTGTCGCTGGTGAGCACGATGCGATCGGCATGGCGCGACGCCACTGCGCCCATCAGCGCGCGCTTGCCGCGATCGCGCTCCCCGCCGCAACCAAACAGGCACACCAGTTTTCCGCCGGAAGCGCGCGACACTTCCTTGAGCGCAACCAGCGTCTGCTCGAGTGCATCCGGCGTATGCGCGTAGTCGATGACGGCCAGCGGTTGCCGCTCGCCGTCGGCCATCGCACCACCAAAGCGCTGCATGCGCCCCACCACCGGTTGCAGGTGTTCCAAGGCCTTGGTCGCGCGCTCGAACGGCACCCCGGAGACCAGCATGGTACCCAGCACGCCCAGCAGGTTCGACAAGTTGAAGCGCCCGAGCAGCGGCGTGTTCAGTTGCACCTTACCCCAGCTGCTGCGCACCGTGAAGCTCATGCCGCGCGCGGACAAATGGATGTCATGCGCTTCCAGCCAGCATTCCAGGCCGGCGCGCAGCGCCACGCCTTCGTGACAGCTGTAGCCGGCACGGTTCACCCTGCCGCCGGCCAGCATGCGCGCGATCTGCACGCCCTGGACGTCGTCCAGGTTGACGATGGCGTGACGCAGGCCCGGGGCATGGAACAGACGCTGCTTGGCGCGCGCATAGTTCTCCATGTCGCCGTGATAGTCGAGGTGGTCGCGGGACAGATTGGTGAACAGCGCGGCGCCGAATGCCACGCCGTTGACCCGGCCCTGGTCCAGCCCGATGGACGACACCTCCATGGCCACGCCCTGGGCACCCGCCGCGAGCAGCTGCGCGAGCGCGCGATGCAGCACCACCGGGTCCGGCGTCGTATTGGGTGCCGACCCAAAGCGCGCCGCACCGAGTTCGCCCGGAAACCCGATGCCCAGTGTGCCGACCACGGCGGTCCTCGCGCCACTCTCGGTGCAGGCATGCGCCAGCCATTGCGAACAGGAGGTCTTGCCGTTGGTGCCGGTCACGCCGATGGTCCACAGCTTTTCGGAGGGCCGCCCGTAGACCTCGTGGGCAAGGTGTCCGGCGAGATTGCGCAAGTCCGCAACCGGCAGATTGGGCACCGCGTCACCCGCGCGCCATTCGAAACCTTCGCGCTCCCACAACACCGCTGCGGCACCCGCCTCGAGGGCAGCATCCACATGCCGGCGACCATCATCGCGGCTGCCAGGCCAGGCCAGGAACACGTCGCCCCGCTTGATCGCGCGCGTATCCGTCGCCAGGTCGCTCACCTGCACGCCCTTGGCGGCGAGCTGCTGCAGCACCTGTGCAGTCTCGGCATTCATGCGGCAGCGCCCTCATCGGCGTCAGACCAAGGCTGGGGGCAGGCCGTAAAATGATGCGCGGGCATCAGATGCTTTCCTTGACTTCCTGCCCGGCGGCTGGGAGCACGATCGCCTTCATCGGTGCGTCGGGAGGCACGCCCAGGGTGCGCAGGGCCCCTTCCATGATCTTCGCGAACACGGGCGCAGCCACGGTGCCTCCGTAGTACTGCCCCGCCGATGGCTCATCGATCATCACCGCGATGATGAGGCGCGGGCTGGATGCCGGCGCAAAGCCCACGAACGAGGACACATACTTGTTACTGTAGCCGCCATGCTCCTGCTTGTGCGCAGTGCCCGTCTTGCCGGCGACGCGATAGCCCATGATCTGCGCGCGCGGCGCCGTGCCGCCCGGCTGCACGGCGAGCTCGAGCATGGCGCGCACCGCGCGGGCCGTGTCCGGCGCGATCACCTGCTTGGCCGTCGGCGGCGAATCCAGTTTCATCAACGAGGTGGGCATCAGCTCGCCGTCGCGGGCGAATATCGAGTAGGCGCGAGCGAGTTGCATCAGGCTGACCGATATCCCGTGGCCGTAGGCCATGGTGGCCTGCTCGATGGGCTTCCAGGTCTTGGCCGGCCTCACCTTGCCGGTGGCCTCGCCCGGGAATCCGAGCTGCGGTTGCTGGCCGAATCCCACGGAATGGAACATGTCCCACATCAGCTCGGAGGGCATGCTCAGCGCGATCTTTGCCGAGCCGACGTTGGACGATTTCTGGATCACCTGCGACACCGTCAGCAGGCCCTCGGCGTGCGCATCATGAATGGTCGCCTTGCCGATGGTGAGGGTGCCCGGCGCCGTCTGTATGGTCGTCTCGGGCGTGATGCGCCCCGCATCCAGCGCCGTGGCGATGGTAAAGGGCTTCAGCGTCGAGCCGGGCTCGAAGGTGTCGGTGATGGCGCGATTGCGCAGGCTCTCCCCGGACAGGCGCGTGCGGTTGTTCGGGTTGTAGGTGGGCAGGTTTGCCAGCGCTACCAGCTCACCGGTCATCGCGTCGAGGACGACCACGCCGCCCGCCTTGGCGCGATGCTGGTCGAGCGCCTCGCGCAGCTGGCCGAAAGCCAGGTTCTGGATGCGCGCATCCAGCGACAGCACGATGTTCTTTCCCTCCTGCGCGGCCTTGATCGACTGCATGTCCTCGATGATCTGGCCCATGCGGTCCTTGATGACGCGACGGCTGCCCGGCTTGCCGGCGAGATCCTTCTGGAATGCAAGCTCCACGCCCTCCTGGCCGATGTCGTCGGCCCCGGTAAACCCGAGCACATGCGCCATGACGTCACCGCCCGGGTAATAGCGGCGGAACTCGCGGCTCTGGAAAACTCCCGGCAGGTGCAACTCGGCGATGCGTTCCGCAACCTCGGGGGGAATCTGCCGCTTGATGAAAACAAAGTCCCGATCCTTGTCGGCGACGCGCTTTTCGATTTCCTGCGGCGGCATCTCCAGCATGGCGGAGAGCTTCATGAGCTGCTCCTTGTCCATCTTCACTTCGTCCGGGATCACCCAGATGGACTTCACCGGCGTCGATATGGCAAGCGCCTCGCCATGGCGATCGGTGATGCGTCCGCGATTGGCGATGATTTCGATGACGCGGCTGTAGCGCGACTCTCCCTTGGCCTGCAGGAAGTCGTTGTTCCAGCCCTGCAGGTACACGGCGCGACCGACCAACACCGCGAACCCGGCAAAGAAGACCACGACCATGAAACGCGAGCGCCATACCGGCAGGCGCAGGGTCAGGACGGGACTCGCGGCGAAATTCACTTCGACACCCCGCCGTTCAAACCCGACGTTGCATCGGAACTGGCCTTGCCTGGAAGGCCCGCCGGCGCCTTGGCCACACCACTGGTCTCGCGCGGCGGGAATTCGATGATCTTCACGCGGCTGTTCTCGGGCATCTTCAGGCGCAATGCCTGGCGTGCGATGCGCTCGACGCGCGCGTGCATGGCCCAGGTGCTCGACTCCAGCTGCAGTTGGCCATACTCGACGTCGAGCTGGCGCGTGCGTTCCTGCTGCTGCTCGAGCTCGATGAACAGCTTGCGCGCCTGATGCTGGGACGTGACCAGGCTCAGCGCGCAGGCAGTCATCACGACGAGCAGGAATAGGCTTAGTCGCGCCACGAGTCCGCCATCAGCACAACTTTTCCGCCACCCGCAGCGTGGCGCTGCGGGAACGCGGGTTTGACGACTGCTCGGCCGACGATGCGCGCACTGCGCGTCCCAATATCCGCATGCGCGGCGTCGGCAGGTCAGCTGCGCGAACCGGAAGCTTCTCCGGCAGGGAGTCGGGGCGGGCGTGGGTGCGCAGGAATTGCTTGACGATGCGGTCTTCCAGCGAATGAAAGCTGATCACCGCAAGCCTGCCGCCGGGCCGCAGGGCCTCGAGCGCCTGTGGCAGCATCAGCGACAACTCTTCAAGCTCCTGATTGAGGAAAATCCGTAGAGCTTGAAACGTCCGCGTCGCCGGATCCTTGCCCGGTTCACGCGTGCGGACGGCCGTACCCACGAGATCGGCAAGCTGCCGGGTACGGAGGATAGGCCCTCCTGGCCGAG
>CANJXQ010000203.1 GCA_947478805.1 Betaproteobacteria bacterium
AGGGAAGCGCTGCCGTAGCGCTTCGGCCAGAGGTTTGAGGGTTTTCCAGTAGACGAACGGTTCGCCGCCCCAAAACTCGATGCGCTCGGGTGGCACCTTGACCCACCCGGCCAATCCAGCCAGGAATGGCTCCACGTCGTCCTTGTTGGTCTCTGCGGCGTGCGGAACGAAGCGTTGCGAGCAGTATTCGCAGGAGTAGTTGCAGGACAGGCCCAACTGGATTTTGAGGGTGCGGATGTCGCGCTTTCGGCCCGGCTGCGCCGGCCCCACCACGGCGGCCATTCGGCCATTGACCACCGACCGCCGCGTGGCGGGGCGCACAGCGAGCTTCTGACCGGCGGAGTCGGTGATGTGGCTCGTCATGTTGTCGTAGCCGAAAGTCCGTTCTTCGCCGCCCTGTGCGCGCGCATGAACGGTGAATTTCATGCTGGCTGCTCGAACGCGAGCGGAAACGCGGCCCGGCACAGATCATCGGTCGACTGGCTCGAGTGCTTCTTCAGGGTGAAGGCATGCTGCCCTTTCACGTGCGTGCCATCCGTCACCCGAATCGTCATCAACACGGTTTCGGGATCGGGTTCGGAAACGGACACGTCGAATCCTGCCCTTGGTGTCAGCGGCATAGCGGTTCCTTTCTAAAAATGGGTTAGCCGCGCAGCGGCTGGTGCAGCGACAGGTAGCCGGGCCGGATGACCTGGAAATTGACGACGATGCACACGCGGGTGCCGGTGCCACGCCACACGTTGGTCTCGTGCCAGACGTAGGCCGGGTGAATGACGGTGAGTCCTTGGGTCGGCGTGATCGACTCGACCTTTTCCCACCAGGGATAATTGGGTGTGCCGCGCGGATCGAGCAACAACAGGGCGTGGGTACCGTGACGCGGCGTGAGATTCGCCTCCGGATCTCGTCCTTCACCGATATCGAGGTAGTGAATCAGCACGCCATCGCAGGACTGGTGATAGTGCGGAAACGTCCGAGCGCCGGGCAATTGCACGTTGCCAAAGCAACGTCCTGCCAGTTCGACGCCCTGGTCCTTGTCGATGCCGTATGCGGCCTCGAGGAATTGGCGGAATTTCACGCAGGCGAATTGTTCGAACGCCAGGATCGCTTCGCGCTCCGGGTGCTCCTCCGCTTCCGCGAACAGGTTGTAGTGGGTGCTGGCGTAGAACTTCTTCGTGGTCATGAAGCGATGGAAATCCGGATCTGCTTCGATCGCGGCCTGCCGCTCCGTGTCCTTGCGCAACAGCACGTCGATCAACTGCGTGCGCATCACCTCGGGAAGTTGGATCGACTCGCACGCGAGCGGCGTCGGCCAAAGATTGCGTACCTGCATCACACCACCTCGAAGGGCACATCGAGCACCCCGGAATAGTTGCGAAATCCCACCTTAACCTTGAACTTGTCGCCCGCATCCAGTCCGGTGGCCATGACCTTGAAGCTCGCGCAGCCGTTGTGCACGTCGATGCGCTTCTTGGGGAGATAGCCACCGGTTTCCTCCAGATAGAGGGTGGTGCTGCGAACGAGCGGCTTGGCATCCCCATCGACCAGCGCCACTTGAACGGTGCCGCCGCCGCCCGCTTGCAGTTGTCCGCCACCGGAAACGAGTTGCAGCTTCGGCATTGCTGCGGGCAGAGCCGACAGGTAGTCGAAGTCCGTCGCTTTGACCCAACCGCCAACATTGGCGTAGAAGCCCTTTGACACGTTGTACTTGAGCGTCATGCTGCATTCGGTGAATGGCATGTCGGCAAATGGCTGATAGATAAACAGGCAACTCGGTGCCCCGAGATTGCGCACGGCGCGCATCGGGTGCATTTTGGAGCTCGTATCGAAGGCAATCGCATTGAAAAACGGGCTCAAATGCCCCTCGTAGGCGATGCCGCAGACCCACGCCGCCGCATCGGATTTTTCGCCAGCACCGATAGATGGATCGTCCAGATCGAGGACTGAGTAGGCATGGGCGCGAAAATAGCGCCCTGCGAGTGCGGGATCGAACACTGTCCCCTCGAAATACGGTTTGGTCAGCCGCACGCACGGAAGTCGATCGTGATAAACGCCAGTCGCCTTGGGTGGCAATTGCCCCGGCACGATGGAACCGGCAAACGCCAGCGAGCGCACTGGCGCACTTTGATCTTCGGTGGGATTGCCAACCCGAAGGTAATCGTCCTGGCTGACCTCGATGTAGCTCGCGAGGCTCACGATACGCTCCGTGACCACCAGATCCAGCAAGGCTGGAAACGACATGCTTGGCACGCTTTGACGGAACATGAGGGACACTCCTAGCAGTTGCAGGCGCAGTTGCAATTGCAGTTGCAATTGGTGACGCAGTTGAAGGCACCGCAATTGCAGTTGCGGTAGTTGCGGTGGTATTCACCGCCACCGATTTCGTCGGCCGCGAGGTAGTAGCCGTCGTAGTTGTAGCCAACGGAAACGGCGTTGTAGGAATAGGTCGTGCCGCCAGCGCCGTCATAGGAACCGCTGTTCCACCACGCCGATTGACCGATCGACGAGTACCACTCCCACCAGTTCCCGTTCGGCGGTGTCCAGTACGGATTGCTCAGGCAGTTGCCGTTGGGGACGTAGCCGTTGCAGTTGGTCGCCAGATCGTCGTAGTACTGGCTGCTGCGGTTCATCTCCCCAATGTCCTGCCCATCGCTCATCTTGTAGCCAGTATTTCTGGCGTTGTCGGCGGCCCCCGACTGGCTCGAATAGATCAGTGCGCCGCTGCTCATGGTGATGCTGCCGGTCATCGTCCCGCCCGACTTGTCGAGCTTTCCGGTCGCGTTGGCAGCGTTGTATGGCGTGAAGCCTAGTGCGCCAGTCACATCGCCCGAGGCCAAGGCCACGGCACCAGTTCGCCCGAACACCGAGGTCACCGGAACCGCCGGAAAGCCGATCGCGGTCTGGGTCACGGCAGTCACCTGACCCTTGGCGTTGGTCGTGATGACCGGCACGGTGGTGGAATTGCCTGCCGTTCCCGCGTTGGCATTGACGTTGGGCAGCGTCGCCGCGATCGAGATGCCGGCGCTGCCATCAAAATTAGCGCTGCCGGCGATATCGCCAGTGACCGCAATGGCGACCGGCGTTTTGAGTTTGGCGGCCTGCGCCGCGACGATGTTGAACGTGGCGGCAAGGGAGCCCCAGGACGTCCCATTCCAGATTTCCCAATAGCCGTTCGCGGAATTCCAGCGAATCGCATTGGCGGGTGGGTTGGTGACCGTCACCTTCGCCGGATCGAGGCCGGCGGCCAGATCCGTATCGCGGCTGGTGAGCGAGGTCAGGAAATTCGCGTAGGTGTCGGTCAGTACCGGCTTTGACCAATCGGCCATATCAGTGCTCCTTCAAGCGTCGCGCTCAATAACCCTTGGCGGACCAAGAGACGTTGCCGGAGACGCGCTGCCCGGCGGCGTTGAACAGATAGATGACAAACCCGGTCGGATTCGCCGCTCCAGAAAAGTTGTAGACCGCTGTCAGCGGCGTGGTGCCCGATGGCGTCAGCGTGATGCTCGTGACGCTGATGAACGGGACGACGAAGTTCGCGGGCGTGCCACTCACATCGGACGCATAGCAGGCGACGGTGCCGCCGTCGTTTTTGAGCTTCACATCCAGTCGCGCACTTGCCCCGCTCAACTTGTAGAGGCTCGTGGTATCGGTCGCGCGCACCGTGAGCCGGTATTTGACGTAGCGGAAGTTGGTCGAATAGACCTGCCACACGCCGGCATTGAGCGTCCAGGTGCTGCCATCGATACTGGTCGAGATGTCGCAGGTGATCGTCGGCGTTCCAGTCACCGCGATGCCGTTCGCAGTCACGGTGATCTTGCAACCCGCCAGCAGCGACCCGTAGTCGATCACCTCCTCGTAGTAGGCCGGCGTCTGGTTCGGCTGGATGAAGAGCGGATAGCTCGCGTTGACCTGATCCTGGGGCGTGTTCCAGCTTCGCGCCGAAAAGTGACTCTGGATGGTCTCCGTCGTATTGACCGGCATGACGTAGCCGCCATCGATGTCGGGGGCCATGGAGGACCGCGTCCCCGCGAACGTGCTGTCGATATTGGCCTTGAGCACATAGTCGGGTGGGGCGCTCACGGTCGCTGACACCGATCCGGGCGTCCCATAGTTGCCCGCCGAGTCGATCGCGCAGATCCAGTACGTGTAGGTTCCCGCGACCGTTTCCATGACAGTCGTAAAACCACCCGCCTTCGCACCAATCAGGGCAGCTGTGGCCCACGTCGGTCCTTTTCGGATTTCAAACGTCGCGGTGGGCAGCGAGGCATTGGTGCTGCTCCAATAGAGCAACACGGTGTTGTCGATCACCTGTTGCGTGATCGAAGGCGCGGCTGCCGTGGTGATTGTGGCCGTCACCAGGGTCGCAGGGCCGACGTTGCCGAAGGTGTCGACTGCGGCGATCCAGTAATTGCGCGTGCCTGACCAGACCGCTCGTTCCGAATAGAGCGTCGTCTTGACGCTGGCCAGCAGGGTCGCAGTAGCCCAGGAGCTTCCCCCCGTCCGGATGTCGTAATGATCAGTCGCAAAGCTGCCGGCGACCGCATTCCATGACAGCACGACGCTGTCGCCAAGGAATGTCTGGCTGACCGCCGGTGCGGCAGGCCCGGCCACGGTGACCGTCGCCACCGCGTCGTTGGTCGAGTAGTTGTCGCTGGAATCGACCGCCTTGACGCGCCAGGTATAGGTGCCGGCGCTCATGGTCGGCAACTTCAACTGCGTCGTCAGCGCTGTCGCCAGAAACGTCGCAGTCGCAAAACTTGTCCCGCCCGCGCGGATTTCGTACTGCGCGAGGTCGGCGTCCGTCACTTCCCCCCACGTCAGCAAGATACCGTCGGTCAATAGCGTCGCCGTAGCAGACGGCACGTTCGAGGGGGGCGCGGTTTTGCCGACCACGGTCACGCTCGCCTGTGCCCACGTACCGCGTACCCCGATCGTGTTGATCGATCGCACCCGCACGTCGTAGCTTGCGTCGTCCTGAACGGGCGAAATCCACGAGGCGGTCAGATCGGCGGCAATGAGATCGCCCGGAATCCAGGTGGCATCAGCGGATTTCTTGAACTGGACTTCCACCTGCCCTTTTTGCGAAAACGCATCCGTCGGCGGCGACCAGCTGGCCTTGATCCGGGAGATGATCGACCCATCACCGAGCTTGAGTAGTTCTGAAGTGCCGGAGGTCAGCGTGAGTCCGGTGATGACCGGTACGTTGAACGGGTCCGGCAGATTCGAGCGCGGCACGATCGACGCCGGTGCAAGATTGCTCAGCGTGTACACGCTCGGGTCGTATTCCTGGGCGACGACGGATACCTCGTCGGTGTCCTTCAACTCGATCTGCAAAATGCGAAACAGCTTGCCGGTCCACCCGGGCGTTGAGTGGGTGATGGGCACCACATCGCCCACCTCGCAGCGCAAGCCTTCCTGCAGCGCGGAGAACTTGACGACAACACCGTAGCGGCTCTGATTGAGCGTCTGCTGCCCAATGTTCTGCGCCCGGTAGATGTTGGCCGAGAACGGCAGGTCGATCTTTGCTTCCAGGAGCAGGCCGTTGTCGACCGCCCGCAGCGCAGTGGATTCGACCATCGCCAGATCGGGTTGCCATTGCTTGGCCGGGTTGTAGAACCCCGCCGTGACGCGATTGAACTTGGTGCGCTTGCCGGCTTGCGTAATCACCCAGGAACCGGTGATGTTGTCTTCCGTGAAACCGAAACTGGCCGGTGTCGTTAGCTGGTCGAGTATCAGCCGGTATTTGCCCGCCGAAAAAACCAACATCCCGCGACAGGAGGTAAGCAGCGCGCGGATGTTGTCGTAAGCGGTCTGGCTGGTATCGATCGTGCCATCTACGGCGTAGGTGGCGTAGTCCACTTGGGACAGCGTCAGCGTGCCCGACCCGGCACTCGTCAGATCGATGGTGGTGCCCGCGAACGCGTTCG
>CANJXQ010000204.1 GCA_947478805.1 Betaproteobacteria bacterium
CCAAGGGTTCTACTCTCGCCCAGAAATCATCGGTTACCACCCATGAGGCCACCCGCTTCTTTGCCGGCTTCTTTGTCGCCATCGCTTCCCTCCCGCGCCGCGTCACAGGCGGCTCGGAAGGGGATTATACTATTTACGGATAAGTTCTAAGTTTATTAGTCCAGCCTCTTAATTGACGGCCACGACTATCGAACAAATCTTCCTGTGCTTTCGTTTCTGTACGAGGTTCGTCGATGTGTTCGAGCGTTTGGAACGGGAGTACTGTTGTGCATACGTCGCGTGTTTTTCCGTTCCAAACCAGTTCAACTTCGCTCTTATCCTCGAAGAGGATAAAGCGGTACTTTTCCGGAAGGGATTTCCCCTGCTGGATCAGCGTGACGATATCTCGCTGTTCGGCTTCACTGAGGTCATAGGATTTCTTGTCTTGTCGTGCCATGACTAGGCCTCTTGGTATTCACGGAAAGAAATTGCCAGTCCCGCGAACGATGATGGCTTGTTCTTTTCAAAGCTTTGTTGATCTACATACACGAAGGCGAAACGCGAGCCGCCTTCGGTTTTGCTGGCTTCGGTGGCGTCGTTGCACCATTGGCGAAGACGCGCCATCTTCTGCGGAATATCCAGTTCCTCCCGGCCTTTGGTCTCTACGAGATAGATAATGCCGTCCGTTGTCCGCACGATGAAGTCCGGCGTGTAAGTGGATAACTCGCCGTTTGCTCGTACGTAGTCCACTCGAAATCCCACCGCCATATAGTTTTTTCCAAAGGCTTGAACGTCAGGCGCCGATTCGAGGAACGACGCGAACGCCAATTCCAGTCCGTCGGCGTTTCCTTCGCCGACGATGCGATTGAAAACGGACCGTTTGGCAAGCAGGAATCCGCGTGGTTCGGTTCGAAACGGCCGGGTGTCGCGCAGGCGTATATGGCCGTCGATACGAGAACTGCCGCTGTCATGAATGGTGAGTGTGTTAATCGCTGCTCGGAAGTGATCGAACAGGATTTTCGCGACTTCGGGTTCTGACAGATTGCGCAGGGTCACCGGGTCATCAAGGTTGACCTCAACGGTGAAGAGGTGGTCGCGCATGAAATTCCGGACCTTCGGGTAGAGCTGGTCGTATCCGCCTACCAGGCGAAGGTCTTTAAGGAGTTGACGTGCGAAGAAGCCGACGACCGAGCGGTAGTCGGCTGTGCCGTTGTTGTCGAGCTTGATGACGTGGTCCACCTCGGAATCCAGCATGGTTTTGAATACGATCTCACGGGTTTCCTCCGGGGTGAAGGCTTTGACAGGCAACTTCGGATTGCCGAATGCTCCGGGGTCTAGTTCCGATAAGTCCTTGAATTCAAGATTGAATCGTCGCGTCAGCCGGGGGAGGGCGATATCCAGTGCATCAATGTCCTTTTCGGGTGCGTCCTTATCGACTTCGACAACCAGCGAGTCCTGCCTTTCCCGCCCGCCTGCGCCGCCCATCGGGACGCGGTCGAAGGTCACGCCTTCGTTCTGGATCGACTCGACGAATTCCATGAAGGCGGGGGTTCCCATCACCGATACGGTTTCGCGCTGATCGGTTCCGAAGTACATGCGTCGCAGGCCGCGACCCAAGGTTTGCTCAGGAAGAATGTTGCTCTTGGCGGCGTACGCGCGCAGGCCGACGATGGTTGTCACATTCCGCACGTCCCAGCCTTCCTTGAGCATGAGTACCGAGACGATCGCCTTGTAGGGTGAATTCCAAGTATCGATTTCGTTGGACTGTTTGCGGAGCATTTCCAGCTCTTCCTTGTTTTTTCCGCTGGCAGCCTCGGAAATTTCGCCGTTGTTCTTGGTATGAATTACCAGCACGGCATCCTGAAATTCGGGGCAAATCTTTGCCAGGTAGGTTCCCACCTCGTCGCAATTCTTGGTGTCATCCACCATTACGAACAGGACGGCTTTCTTGCCCAGCTTTTCGTGTTCTGCGTAGCTCTTGCGCCACTCCTCGACACCAAGCTGCAGATAGTCAGCGTACTTCTCGGTGATGAGGGGGCTTTTGTGTTCGGTGAGTTTTGCGCGACTGGCGGCGTCAGGCAGAACCGGGTGCTTCACCACTTTTTGTGCGATGGCTTCGACCAAGGGGTAGTCGCTCACGGTTTGTACGAAGATCGAACCGTTGTCGTGGCGAGGCGTGGCGGTTACATCCACCTGAATTGCAAGACGAAGGTCTTTCTGAAGCAGGCGGTGATGTATGTCCTGAATGCACTGGAACCACGCAAGACGGCTATCGTGGATGTGGTGTGCTTCATCGTTGAATACCGCCAGTTCATCGATTTCACGAACGATTTCACCCAGGTCGGTATTGCTGTCGGTGGTCTTGCCGGCGGGTTTCGGGCCGAAGGGCGACAGGAAGTAGTCCCTCAGATCGTCGTCTTCCAGCGTTGGCTCGCGGATGTCACCGAGATATACACGGTGAATGTTGGTCAGAAAGATGTTTCCGGTAGGTCGGACGATTCGAACGTCATCCTGAATGTGCAGGGCGATCTGGAAGTCATCCTGCCAGTTTCGTCCGGCGTGCCCGTTATCCGGAAGTATCGGATCGTTGAAGAAGATATGAAGTCCGTCGAAGTCGGTTCGCAGACGGTCGAGGACGATGATATTGGGCGCAATTACAAGAAAGTTGCGCGAAAGCGCGGAGTCCAGCTCGTAGAGCTTGTGAAAATAGCTCCACGCGATCAGGAGCGACATCACCTTGGTCTTGCCGGCGCCCGTGGCCATTTTCAGAACGAAACGCGGCCATTCTTCGTCGAACATGCCGCTTGAAATAGATCCGGATGCGTCGAACCGCATCAGGTCGAACTTGTCCCGGATGCCTCGGGCGTCGAACAGCCAAATGACCGTTTCAACCGCCTCACGCTGGGCAAAGTAATAGCGGAACTGTTCTTGCGTGCCGTCGGCCTGTTCGATCAGATGGTCTGTGTTGAACCACCACTCCAACAAAGCGCGCGACGTGGAAGAGGCGCCGGCATAGCCTTTATCTCGCCAGGCCTTGACCTCTTCCCGAATCTTGGCGACAAGCGGCGGAAGAAGCTTTTCGTAGGCAGTGCTGCGAAGTTCCTCCGCCGCCGGGAACCAGCGATGGTCCGGCAATAGCGGGTCATAAGGAGAAATCGGGAAGTCAGGGTGTAGTGCCATTGGGCAAGCCTCGTCACAGTGCTGTTCTGGAATCGGCAGTACAGACAGCAATAATTGTCAGCGAGATTTGACTTTGCCGCGGCCGGGTACGAGAAATATACGCTTGCCAGCGGAGAAGCTGAATCGCGGAGTGGAGCTTTCTGATGCGAGCGGGGCGAGTGGTTAATATTTCCTCGATTTACGAGTAAATGTTCAACATTTATTTTAAAAGCCAAGAGAAGACGCCTGAAAGAGGGCAACTGACGTCCAGAAATGGAGCAGTCGTATCCTAGACCAACCCGTCCATCACCATCACCTGCACGACATCGCCTGCCTGCACCGAGCCCTGTTCGTGGCCGAGCACGATGAAGCAGTTGGCTTCCGCCATCGAGCGCAGGATGCCCGAGCCCTGCGAGCCGGTGAGCTTCACCGTCCATGTACCGTCCTTCTGCGCGAGGATGCCGCGCTGGTATTCGGTGCGGCCGGGTTTCTTGCGCATCGGCGATTCGCAGCGTACTTGTACCAGCGGCAGGTCGGTGTCGCGCCTGCCCATCATCGCGAGCAGGCCGCCGCGCACGAAGTGCAGGAAAGTCACCATCACCGCCACCGGGTTGCCGGGCAGGCCGAAAAAGACCGCGTTCTGCACCCGGCCGAAGGCCATCGGCCGGCCGGGGCGCATGGCCACCGTCCAGAAGGCGACTTCGCCGAGTTTGGCCATGAGTTCGCGGGTGAAGTCGGCTTCGCCCACCGACACGCCACCGGAGGTGATGACCGCGTCCGCGTTCGCCGCGGCATTGCGGAAGGCGGTTTCGAGTTCGGCGGGATCGTCGCGCACCACGCCCATGTCGATGACTTCGCAGCCAAGGCGCTGCAGCATGCCCCAGAGGGTGTAGCGGTTGGAGTCGTAGACCTGGCCCTCGCGTAGCGGCTCGCCCACCGAGCGCAGTTCGTCGCCGGTGGAGAAGAAGGCCACGCGCAGGCGCCGGCGCACGCGGACTTCCGCGAGGCCGAGCGATGCCAGCAGGCCGAGTTCGGCCGGGCGTACGAGCGTACCGCCGCTAAGCGCGGGCGAGCCCTTTTTCAGGTCTTCACCCGCAAGGCGACGGTGCTGGCCGGGTTCCTGTCCGGCGGGAACGGCGATGCGCTTGCCCTCGGCCTTCACCATTTCCTGGATGACCACGGTGTCGGTGCCTTCGGGCATGACCGCGCCGGTCATGATGCGCACGCATTCGCCGGCGGAAACCCGGTTGCCGAAGGCGCGGCCGGCAAAGGCGGTGCCGATCTCGGTGAGGGTGGCTGCGCCTTTCGCAATGTCCTCGCCGCGCACCGCCCAGCCGTCCATCGCCGAGTTGTCGTGCGCGGGGACGTCGATCGTGGACATGACGTCCTCCGCGAGCACGCGCCCGAGCGTCGAGCGGATCGACACCTTCTCGATGCCGGTCACCGGAGTCACGAAGTCGCGAATGATCCGGTTGGCGCAGTCCACCGGCAGCGCGTTCGGGTCGTAGTCGCTGATGCAGCTGACGATCTGTTCGAGTGTGGTCATGGGTAATGTGGGGGATTTTCAAGGGGGCGTCGCCGCCTTGTTCGTGTTCAATCTACAGTCGTGGCATCGAATGTGGGGGATTTTCAAGGGGGCGTCGCCCCCTTGATCGTGTCCAGGTTAGCCGGGCGGCATCGAATCCCAGGCCTCGAGTTCCGCCCGGGTGTTGATATTGGAAAAGGCGTCGGCCTGATCGTCGAAGGGCACCTCCACCACCGCGAGCGAGGCATACCACGCGTCGATCTTGCGGCCGCCGGATTCGAGGAAGGCGGTGAGGTGCGGCAGCAGCGCGCTCTTCACCAGCGCGAACACCGGGTGCGGCTGGTCGTGGGTGCGCGCGACCGCGATGTCGGCACTGTGTTCGTCGGCGTATTGGCACAGGCGGCCGACGAGGTCGAAGGGCAGAAAAGGTGAATCGCAGGGCACGGTCACCACCCACGGATGCGCGGCGGCGGAGAGCCCCGCGTGCAGCCCGGCGAGCGGACCGGCACCGCCTGGGACACCCGCGCCGACGCGATCGGAGATCACCCGATGCCCGAAGCGTTCATAGGCCTCGATGTTCTGGTTGGCATTCACCAGTATTTCATCCACCTGCGGCGACAGCCGCTCCAGCACCCAGGCCACCATCTCGCGGCCGCGGAGCAACTGCAGGCCCTTGTCCACGCCGCCCATGCGACGGCCCTGACCGCCGGCGAGGACGAGACCGGTGATCGACACTACGCGCACTCCTTGGTGCGCGTTGCAAAATCGGATGAACGCTCCGAAAGTCGCGTAGGGGCCATTTACGCAAGCTCCGTCGGCGAGATGCTTTTCACGAAGCGCGCGCGTCCGGTGAAGAGCAGGTAGTGCTTGCCGCCGGCGGCGCGGCCGATCATCGTGATGCCGATGCGCGCGGCGATGTCGTGGCCCATCTTGGTGAGCCCGGAGCGCGAGACGAGGAAGGGGATACGCATCTGCGCTGCCTTGATCACCATCTCGGAGGTGAGGCGCCCGGTGGTGTAGAACACCTTGTCCGAGCCGTCCACGTCGTCGAGCCACATCTTGCCCGCGATCGCATCGACCGCGTTGTGCCGGCCGACGTCCTCGACGAAGTAGAGGATCTCCGCATTGTCTGCATTTACGCTCGCGAGTGCGCAGCCGTGCACCGCACCGGCGGTCTTGTACACCGCCTCGTGGCGGCGCACCGCGTCGAG
>CANJXQ010000205.1 GCA_947478805.1 Betaproteobacteria bacterium
AGGCCGGTGCAGGAGCCGCAGGAGGAGGAAGCCTTGGTGTGCTTCCTCACCTCGTCCAGCGTAAAGAGGCCCTCGGTCTTGATGGCCTTGACGATGGCGCCCTTGCACACGCCATTGCAGCCGCACACTTCCATGTCATCGGGCATGGTGGCCGCGTTGCTCTGCCCCTGGTGGCCGGTGTTGCCCAGGTGTGACTGGCCGAACATCAAGTGGTCGCGGATCTCGGCGATGTTCTGCTTGTCGCGCAGCAGCTGGAAATACCAGGAGCCGTCAACGGTGTCGCCATAGAGCACGTCGCCGACGATGCGGTCGTCCTTGATGACCAGGCGCTTGTACACGCCGCCCACCGAGTCCTGCAGCACGATCTCCTCGGTATCGGCGCCGCTGGTGAAGTTGCCGGCGGAGAAAAGGTCGATGCCCGTCACTTTCAGCTTGGTCGAGGTCACCGAGCCCTGGTAGCGGCCGATGCCCATCAGCGCCAGATGGTTGGCGCAGACCTTGGCCATTTCGAAGAGGGGCGCCACGAGGCCGTAGGCCGTGCCGCGATGGTTGGCGCATTCGCCCACGGCGTAGATGCGCGGATCGTAGGTCTGCAGCGTGTCGTTGACCACCACGCCGCGGGTGCAGTGGATGCCGGCCGCCTTGGCGAGGTCGTCGTTCGGTTTGATGCCGACGGCCATGCAGACGAGGTCGGCGGGGATGGTCTCGCCGTCGGCAAAGCTCACGCTCTCCACCCGACCGCCAGGGGGGCCATTCAGTGATGCGGTCTGCTTTTGCAGCAGGAACTTCAGGCCGCGCGCCTCCAGCGATTTCTTCAGCATGTCGGCGGCAGTCTTGTCGAGCTGGCGCTCCATCAGCCACTCCGACAGGTGCACCACGGTGACGTCCATGCCGCGCTGCGCGAGGCCGTTGGCCGCCTCCAGTCCGAGGAGGCCGCCGCCGATCACCACTGCGTGCTTGTATTGGTTGGAGGCGGCGATCATGGCATCGGTGTCGCCGATGTCGCGATAAGTCAACACGCCCTTGAGGTCCTTGCCGGGTATGGGGAGGATGAAGGGATTGGATCCCGTGGCGAGCAGCAATCGATCGTAGCTCTCGGTGGTGCCGTCCTCGGCCACCACGACACGCGTGCGCCGGTCGATCTTGGTGACGCGCTTGCCCAGGTGCAGCCGGATGCCGTTCTGCACATACCACTCGACGTCGTTGAGCATGATGTCCTTCACCGTCATCTCGCCCGCCAGCACAGGGGATAGCAGGATGCGGTTGTAATTGGCGTGGGGTTCCGCGCCGAACACGGTGATGTCGTACATGTCGGGGGCGATCTTCAGCAGCTCTTCGAGCGTGCGCACGCCGGCCATGCCATTACCGACCATGACGAGTTTCATCTTTTTCATAATCATGTTGCGTCCCTCTTCTGGGCGGATGTAATTACTATCAAATATGCTTTAAAAGCTATATCAGGCGGACTTCAATAGCGGCATTGTGATCATCGACGACCGGCCGTACCGCACCACGTCACCCACCACTACGATGGCCGGACTGCCGATTCCGGACGCCACGGCGTCGCGAGCGGCGGTCGCCAGCGTCGAGACCAGCCGTTGCTCATTGGCCAGGGTGCCGTTCTGGATCACGGCCACGGGTGTTGTCGAAGCGAGCCCGCCGGCCACCAGGCGCGTCGCGATGTCGGGCAGGTTCTTCATGCCCATGTAGATCACCAAGGTGGTGCCACTTTGCGCGAGCGCTTCCCAGTTCGGGCCGTCACCATCGCCCGCGCCGGTCCGGGCGTGGCCGGTCACCAGGGTCACGCCGCGGCTGCAATCACGATGCGTGACCGGAATTCCCATCGCGGCCGGCGCGCCGATGCCGGCGGTGATGCCGCTCACCACCTCGACGGCGATGCCGGCAGCCAGCAGCGTTTCGACTTCCTCGCCTCCGCGGCCGAACACGAAGGGGTCGCCGCCCTTGATGCGGGAGACGATGTGGCCCTCCTGCGCGAGCTTGACCATCTGCCGCTCGATGAAAGCCTGCGGCGTCGACTTGCAGCCCCCGCGCTTGCCCACTTCGATCACGCGCGCACCGGGGCGCAGGAATTGCAGCACTTCGCGATTGACCAGGTCATCGATGAGCGCGACATCCGATTCGCGAAGCGCGCGCACTGCCTTGAGGGTCAGCAATTCCACGTCGCCAGGTCCGGCACCTACCAAATAGACTTTCCCGGGCTTGATCTCCATCACGCCGCCTTTCTGATCCGCACCAGTTGTTTCAATTCGGGAACGCAGGAGCCGCACTGCGTCCCGTACTTGAGCGTTTCCTGCAGCGCGGCGAGGTCGGCACCTTGCTCGACCGCGGTGCGGATCTCGGATTCCGCCACATTCAGGCAATTGCACACGATGCGGCCGCGACCGACGTTGCCCGCCGGCGGCGCAGACAGCGGTGCCAGCACCCAGCGGCGCACCGGCTCCACGGCCAGGCCCTCGGCCATGGCGTCCTTCAGCCATTCGCGCGCAGCGGTCTCCCCGGTAAGCCTCACGCCTGTCACGCGGCCACCGGTCACCATGACGCGCTTGGCGATGCCGCGCCGCGCGTCCATGTAGTTCAGGCTGGTCGTCGCATCGAAGGCGAAGATGCGGTCGATGTCGGCGAGCAGCGTCTCACCCACTGGAACCTTGTTTGCGGCGCGCAGGATCACCGCCGGCTGCTCGCGGCCGAACAGGGCGAGGGTCGCGTAGCCAAATTCGGCCAGCAGGGGCTGTGCCGCCGACATCAGCTCAGGCGCCGCCGCCTCGCTGACCGTGCGCATGACAACCAGCTCCCAGGGCAGTTCCAGTTTTTCGACGCGCACCGCGGCGTGCTTGAGCTCGGGTTGCCGCGATACGGGGTCGACGGCAGGGCTGGTCACGGCATTGGCGCCGGCCGAATTCATGAACTGGCTGCCCCAGTGCATGGGCAGGTAGCTTTGTCCCGAGCGCATGTCGTCGCTGGCCTCGACGCGTGCCACGAACTCCCCGCGGCGGCTGGCGACCTGCACGATGTCGCCATCCTTGAACTTTCGCTTGGCCATGTCGATGGCGTTCATCGCGAGCACCGGCTCCTCGACGTGGCTGTACAGCCGCGCCACGCGGCCGGTGCGGCTCATGCCATGCCAGTGGTCGCGCAGGCGCCCGGTATTGAAATGAAGTGGATAGCGCGCGTCGGTCTTCTCGGCGGTGGGCTTGTGGTGCGTCGGGGCGAAACGCGCTCGGCCCGAGGCGGTCGGGAAGCGTCCGTCCCCATACAGCCGGACGGCGCCCGTGGTTTCCCCTTCGCGCAGCGGCCATTGCTGCGGCCCCCGGGCTTCCAGCATTGCGTAGCTCATGCCCGTGATGTCAAGGTCGCGGCCGCGCGTGGTCTCGCGGTGCTCGTTGAACACCTCCTCGGGCGTGGTGTATGCGAACAGTCGCGGCGCGTCGGTGTTGCCTAATTCATTTCCGAGGCGCAAGGCAAAGTCGCGTGCAATCACCCAGTCGTGACGCGCCGCACCGGGCGGCGCGATGGCGCTGCGCACGCGCGTGATGCGCCGCTCGGAATTGGTGACCGTGCCCTCCTTCTCGCCCCAGGTGCTGGCCGGCAGCAGCAGGTCGGCATAGGGCGCGGTATCGGTGTTGGCGAAGGCTTCCTGCAGCACCACGAACTCGGCCCGCGACAGCGCCTCGCGCACCAGCCCCGCGTCCGGCATCGACTGCGCGGGATTGGTGCAGGCGATCCACACCGCCTTGATCTCGCCGGTGCGCACGGCGTTGAACAGTTCCACGGCGGTCTTCCCCGGCTTGGCCGGCACGGCATCGATGCCCCACAGCGCGGCGACTTCAGCGCGATGCTCGGGATTGGCGAGATCGCGATGGGCAGAGAGCAGGTTGGCCATGCCGCCGACTTCGCGGCCGCCCATGGCGTTGGGCTGGCCGGTAAGGGAAAAGGGGCCGGCACCGGGCCGGCCGATCTGCCCGGTGGCCAGGTGCAGGTTGATGACCGAGGCATTGTTCTGCGTGCCGTTCGACGATTGGTTCAGCCCCTGGCAGTAAAGGGAGAGCGTCGCGCGGCTGCCCCCGAACCACTTGGCGGCGGTGATCAGGTCTTCTTCCCCGATGCCGCAGATCGCGGCCACCGATGCCGGCGTGTATTCGCGCACCAGTTCCTTCAGCGTCTCGAAGCCCTCGGTGTGATCGCGGATGTAGTCGAGGTTGCACAGGCCTTCCCACAACAGCACATGCAGCATGCCGTTGGCGAGAGCCACATCGGTGCCGGGGAGGATGGCCAGGTGCAGGTCGGCGTCGCGCGCGGTGTCGGTGCGGCGCGGATCGACGACGATGGTCTTGAGCGCCGGGTTCTTCTCGCGTGCCGCCTCGATGCGGCGGTACAGGATGGGATGGGCGAAGGCGGTATTCGATCCCGAGATGAAGAGGCATTCTGCGTGGTCGATGTCTTCGTAGCAGGCGGGCGGCGCATCGGCGCCCAGCGTCGCCTTGTAGCCCGCCACTGCCGAGGACATGCAAAGACGCGAGTTGGTGTCGACGTTGTTGGTGCCGATGAGACCCTTGGCGAGCTTGTTGAAGACGTAATAGTCCTCGGTCAGCAGTTGCCCGGAAATGTAGAAGGCCACGGCATCCGGGCCATGCTCGCGGATGATGGCGGCGAAGCGGCGAGCGGCGATGTCCAGCGCCTGGTCCCAACCGGTGTCTTTCAGCGAAGCGGTGCGAGCACCCTTGGCGTCACGCTCGCGCAGCTGCGGTTGCAGCAGGCGCGTGCTTGCACCGGCGGTCAGGTGCAACGTCGTGCCCTTGGTGCACAGCCGGCCGAAATTGGCCGGATGGTCCGGGGCGCCGCGCACGCCCGTGATCACGCGCCCTGAGGCCGTGTCCTCTGTCTCGATCACGACGCCGCACCCGACACCGCAATAACAGCACGTGGAGCGGACTTCGAAAGGTCCGATGGCGCTGAGCGAAGGGGCTGCGGATGGCATGGTGCCGGCCTGTGCTTTTCGCGATGCTTTACGCCGCTTGCCGCATCTGCTTCTGGTAGAGGAACTGCAGCACTGCCGTGCGCAGGGCCATGTAGCGCGGGTTGGTCGCCAAGGCGAGTCGTTCGCGCGGGCGCGGCAGGTCGACCTCCAGTATCTCGCCGATGGTGGCCGCCGGCCCGTTGGTCATCATCACCACGCGGTCCGAGAGCAGCACCGCTTCATCGACGTCGTGCGTGACCATCACCACGGTGCTGCCGGTGCTCGCGACGATGCGCGTCAGCTCGTCCTGCAGGTGGGCGCGCGTGAGCGCATCGAGTGCGCCGAAGGGCTCGTCCATGAGCAGGATCTTCGGTTCCATCGACAGGGCGCGCGCGATGCCGACGCGCTGCTTCATGCCGCCGGAGATCTCGTGCGGGTACTTGTGCATGGCGTGGGCGAGATCGACCAGCTCCAGCGCCTTTTGCGTGCGCTCCTTCAGGCGCGCCTTGGGTTCCTGCGAGGAGAACACCCGCTCCACCGCAAGGTGCACGTTCTCGAACCAGGTGAGCCAGGGCAGCAGCGAATGGTTCTGGAACACCACGCCGCGATCGGGGCCCGGGCCGGAGATCTCGCGCCCGGCGAGGATCATGGCGCCCGAGGTGGCCTTGAGCAGGCCGGTCACCAGGTTGAGCAGGGTGGACTTGCCGCAACCGGAGTGCCCGATCAGGGTGACGAACTCGCCCTGCTTGATTTCGAGATTGATGTCCTGCAGGGCGGTGAACGGCCCCTTCTTGGTTTCGAACACCATGCCCACGTCGGAGATGCTGAGGAATCGGTCCATGATCGTTCTCTCAATTATTCGTAGCTGAAGCGGCGTGCAATGAGAATGAGCA
>CANJXQ010000206.1 GCA_947478805.1 Betaproteobacteria bacterium
AGGCTCAGCACCTTCTGACCGGCGCGCGGCCCCAGCGCGATGCGATAGCTGCAGGAGGCCGTCTGTAATGACGCCAACGGACTGTCCGCATCCCTGTCGGCCAGGTAGGTCACACCATCCTCTTTGACCAGATAGCCCTGGCGGGTCAGCAATTTCATGAGGCGCGCGATGATCTTGTCGAGCAGACCCGCCAACTCATCACGGCTGGGGGCGCGCGCTGCCTGGAAGACCGGTTCGCCCCCGGTGCGCCGATACACGCCGTCGAGCACTAGGCAATGCAGATGGATGTTCAAGTTGGCGGCCGAGCCGAATCTCTGGATGAGGGTGACCGCGCCGGTGTCGGCAGAGGCACGTTTCAGGCCCGCCTGCTTGAGCAGAAAGCTAGCGATGACCCGGTGGATGATCCGCAGCACCAGCGTGAGCAGTTCGGGGTGCGCCGCCATGAGGATGCGCAGCAGCGCCAGCTAGGCCAGGCGCTCATTGTGCACGCCCTCGCTCGGAAATACCCGGAAATGCCGCGCGGTCGACATCCGCACCCCGCAACTGAGCGCCCCGCGAAGCGCTCACCGCTTCGGTGACAAGCAGCGCCTCAGGGATTGAAGTTCAGCGCGAGGCCCGGTTCATCCCAGTCGATTTCCACCATCTGGCCCGACGCAACCATGGTGACGTACACCTTGCGCAGGCCCGGGCCGCCGAAGCAGAGGTTGGTGACGTAGTAGTCGCCGACATCGACGGTGCGCAGCACCTCGCCCGTCGGCGCGAAAACGGTGATGAGGCCGGTCACCAGCGTGGCGACCGCGATGTTGCCGCCCGCCGCCACCGCCATGCCGTCGAACCACTGGTAGCCGGGCAGCCCGGCGACGATGCGGCCGCCGCGCAGGTTGAACACGCCGTTGTCCTTGATCTTGCCGGGGCCGACGAGGTCGAAGGCGATCAGGCGCGAGGTCTGCGTGTCGGCGACATACAGGACCTTCTCGTCGGGCGACAGCGCGATCCCGTTCGGGTGGCCGAGCTGGTAGGCGATCTCGATGATGCTCGACCCATCGGGCTTCGCGTAGTAAAGCCCCCCGTGGTCCTTGAAGCGCGCATGCCGCTTGCCGGAATCGGTGAAGTAGAAGCCGCCCTGTTTGTCGAACACGATGTCATTCGGCGAGGACAGCCGATTGCCGCCGTACTCCGTATAGAGCTTGGTGGACTCGCCCGTCTTCGGGTTCACGCGCCGGATGCAGCCGCCCGCGTAGTCGCGCGCCGGCCCGATGGAAGACAACTGCCCCTCGCGGTACTCGCCGCCGCCGTTGTCGCAGGCATACAGAAAGCCATCGGGGCCGAAGGCGAGCCCGTTCGGGCCACCGCCCGTCTGGGCAAAGACGGCCTGTTTGCCGTCGGGCGTGACGCGCGTGATGCGGCTGCCGCGGATCTCGCACATGTACTTGGTGCCGTCACTGGTGACGACGGGGCCTTCGGGAAACAACAATCCCGTGGCGACGGGGCGCATGTTCGGCATGAGGACTCCTGAGGTTTTCACAAATTGAAGGCTTGAAGACTTGCGCGACCGGGGTTACTCCGCCTTGATATTCTGTTCCTTGATGACGGCGCCCCACTTGGCCGTCTCGGCAGCAAGATAGGTCGCAAACTGGCTGCGGGTGGTGATGAACGGGTCTGCCCCAAGATCACGAATCCTCTTCACCGTGTCCGCATCCTTCAGCGCCGCACTAATCATCCCGTTCAGCTTGTCGAGGATGTCCGCCGGTGTCTTGGCCGGCGCCAGCACCGAGATGAATGCCACCGACTCGATGCTCGGGAACCCGAGCTCGGCCACCGTGGGAATGTTGGGCGCGAGCGGCGAGCGCTCCAGCGTGGTGATGGCCAGCGCCGTCAGCTTGCCGGCCTGCACCTGCGGCAGCGCCGTCACGATGGTATCGGCGGCCACCTGCACCTGCCCGCCGAGAATCGCCGTCATGGCCGGGGCCGAGCCCTTGTAGGCCACGTGCACGATGTTGAGCTTTTCCTTCTGCTTCAGGAGTTCCATCACCATGAACTGCGGCAGGCCGATGCCGCCGCTGCCATAGTTCAGCTTGCCGGGGTTGGCGCGCGCGTTGTCGATCAGCCCCTTCAGCGAAGTGATCCCCGTGGCCGGATTCGCCAGCAGCAGGAGCGGCGTGCGAGCCCAGGAGGCCACCGGCGCGAGATCGGCCATGGCATAGCCCGTGTTGGGGCTGAGCAGCGGGTTGATCACGGTGCTGGGCGACGCCATCACCACCGTGTAGCCGTCCGCCGGCGACGTCGCCACCGACTGCACGCCGATGTTGCCGCCGGCACCCGGCTTGTTCTCGACCACGAACGAGCGGCTGCCATCGGAGAGCTTCTGCGCCATCAGGCGCATCAGCGTGTCCGACCCCGAACCCGGTGCGAACGGCACCACCACCTTGACGGGCTTCTCGGGGTAATCGGCCAGGGCCACAAGGGGGCATAGCAGGATGCCCGCTGCAATGACAACAATCCGCAGAATAGCCACGATCAGTTCTCCTCCCGATGAGCATGAATCCCGATGGGCTTGAAAGCCCGCTTGCTCGAAAGTAACCCGAGCGGCGCCTATTTGTCATCAGGAATCTTTTGCCCCCGCATCGCGGCGAGTTCGACATCGATGTCAATGAATTCAAGGCGGCCTGATTTGTTCAATACGTACCACCGATCGCCCATTGGCACACGCGGTGTCCGCTAGAATCACTGCAGACAAATTGGCATGAATTCCATCGAAAGAAATCGATCAAGGCCGACACGATGACCGACACCACAACAAGCCCCCCGACGCTCCCGGAGCGGGACTACCTTCGCTTCCTCTCCGAAGGACGCTTCATGCTCCAGCGCAGCCGGAGCAGCGGACAGTACGTGTTCTATCCGCGCGTTGCCGAACCGCGCACCGGCGCCACGGATCTGGAGTGGGTTGAGGCCTCTGGCATGGGCACGGTATATGCCACCACCGTCATGCGCCAGCGCCCGCCGACACCGAACTACAACGTGGCGCTCATCGATGTCGCCGAAGGCCCGCGCATGATGAGCCGGGTTGAGGGCATCGATCCCGAGGCCGTGCGCATCGGCATGGCGGTGAAAGCGCGCATCGAGCGCAACGGCGAGGCGTGCATCGTCGTCTTCCACCCCGTCGAGGGACAGAACGCCGCGCAAGCGGGAGACACAAAATGAAGGATGGCTTCCCGCGCGGCCAGGCTGCCATCGTCGGCGCCGCCACTTACGGCATCGGCGAGTCGCCCGGCCTTGAATCGATTGACCTGGCCGTGCACGCCAGCGTCAAGGCCCTTGCGCAGGCCGGGCTGAATCCCGCCGACGTCGACGGGCTTTTCGTGTGCCTGCCTCAGGACTTCCTCTCGGGGCTGTCACTGTCGGAGTATCTGGGCATCCACCCGAAGGTGACCGACAACAACCGCACCGGCGGTTCGGCCTTTCTCACCCACCTGTTCTGGGCGTCGGTGGCCCTCGCCACCGGCCAGTGCGAGGTGGCGCTCATTGCCTACGGCAGCAACCAGCGCAGCGGCGCGGGCAAGCTCGTCAGCGCGCAGAAGGCCCCCTACTTCGAGGCGATGTACCGGCCGATGATGCCGGTGGCCGCATACGCACTGGCCGCATCGCGCCACATGCACCAGTACGGCACCACGCGCGAGCAACTGGCCGAGGTGGCGGTGTCCGCGCGCCAGTGGGCCAACAAGAACCCCGAAGCCTTCATGCGCGGCCCGCTCAGCATCGATGACGTGCTCGCCGCGCGCATGGTCGCCGACCCGCTCAGCGTGCGCGACTGCTGCCTCGTCACGGATGGCGCTGCTGCCATCGTCCTCACGCGGGCCGATCGAGCGCGCGACCACGCGAAGCGCCCGGTGCATGTGCTGGGAGCGGCCGCCGCAACCACGCATTCGTCCATCGTCGCCATGGAAGACCTCACCGTCACCGCCGCGCGGGAATCCGGGCAGCGGGCGTTTGCGCAGTCGGGCTATGGCCCGGCCGACATCGACTTGGTTGAGTTGTATGACGCCTTCACGATCAACACCATCCTCTTCCTCGAAGACCTGGGCTTCTGCCCCAAGGGCGAGGGAGGACGCTTCGTGTCCGGCGGACGCATCGCTCCGGGCGGGACGCTGCCGGTGAACACCAATGGCGGCGGTCTCTCCTGCGTTCACCCCGGAATGTACGGCCTCTTCACGCTGGTGGAATCCACGCAGCAGCTCATGGGGCTCGCCGGCGAGCGGCAGATTGCCAACGCCAAACTCGCCCTCGCGCATGGCAACGGCGGCACACTGTCGAGCCAGGTTACGGCCATCCTGGGGACGGCAGAGACGCTCTAACGTGCAGTGAAATTCGGGCGACATCAGACGATATCGCCCGTCACGTGCCTTCCGTTGCAACCGCCTATCCGCCGATGCGGGTTACTTCTTCGCGGCTGCAGGCTCGGTCGGGATGCCGAATTCCTCGAACACTTCCCGGGTGTGCTCACCCAGGCGGGGAGGATGGCGACGGATCGACGATGGCGTTTCGCTGAAGATGATCGGCGGCGCAAACATTCGCATCTTGCCTTCGGTCGGATGGTCGATCGTCTGGATCAGGTCTACGGCCTTGATGTGAGGGTCGTTGATAAGCTCCTCGGCCGAGTGCATCGGCGCGTAGGGAATGTCGCTCGCCTGGAGCCCCTCCATCCATTCGGCGCTGGTCTTCTTCCGGATCTCCGCGGCCAGGAATCGGTACACCTCGTCGTAGCTGCGCGTGCGCGTGGCGTGGTCATGGAACATCGGCGTACGCTCGAACTCTTTCGAGCGGCCGAGCAACTGGAAGAAGCGCTTCCAGTGTCCGTCGGTATAGACGAGGATCGACAGGAACCCATCCTTCGTCTCGTAGGGCCGGCGATCCGGCGACAGCAGGCGGTTGTAGCCGATAGGCCCCAGCGCCGGCTCGAACGAGTAGCCGCCCATGTGATCGCTCAACACGAACTGCGTCAATACTTCGAACATCGGCACCTCGACGCTCTGGCCGCGGCCGGTGCGCACCTTGTGCACCAGCGCCGCGAGGATGGCGTGCACCGCCGAAATGCCCGCGACCTTGTCGGCGAGGTTGATCGGCGCGTACTGCGGCTTGCCGCCATTGGCCCGGCTGGCCAGCGCCGGAATGCCGGAAATGCCCTGCATCAGGTCATCGAAGGCCGGCCGGTCCTTGTATGGCCCGCGCTGGCCGTAACCAACGAGGGATACGTAAATGATGTCCGGGTTATGCGCCTTGAGATCCTGATAGCCCATCTTCAGGCGCTTCAACGCCGCGGGGCGGACGTTGCTGACGAAGATGTCCGCGTCCTTGCACAGCTTCATCAGCGCCGCATGCCCGGCCTCCGACTTGGCGTCGATCACCACGCTTCGCTTGTTGCGATTGCAATGAAGAAACACCGAGCCCATCTTCGGGCTGCGCATGGCGCCGGCCAGGCGCAGCAGGTCGCCGTTGGCGTCCTCGATCTTGATGACGTCGGCGCCATAGTCGGCCAGGATCTGCGTGGCATACGGCCCCATCAGGACCGAAGACATGTCGACGATTCGGATGCCGGCAAGCGGACCTGAATTTTTCTTCATCGGTTTTTTTTCATTGAGTTTTTCTCGCGCTGCCTAGCAGCCTGTCGGACTTAGCCGACACTTATTTATTGAACTTGTCATCTATGCCACAGAGTAAACGTTGTTTGATATGGGCACAGGATACACAGGCGAGGCGAACGAATGACAAGATTTGTGACGGTGAATAGAGACACGGCGTACC
>CANJXQ010000207.1 GCA_947478805.1 Betaproteobacteria bacterium
CGAGAACCATAACCGTAATCCCAAGCCGTTCATCTGGACGGCGCGTGCCTCGGACATCCTCGCGAAGGTCGTCAAAGCACGTGCACGACTCAATAAGTTGCAATCTGTTTGACGCACTACACTAGCAGGTTGAAGCATCGCAACTGAAATATCGCGCTGAACCAGGCGTTATCGATTTCAGCGGAGCTCGCTGTGCAACCGCGGAAGCGTCGAGCCCGACGCGAATATCACGCAACCGTCACCGCGCCAACGCCCGCCCCATCGGCTCCCCCACCAGCGTGGTGCGAAACATCTCGCGCAGTTGCGTCGGGTCGAAGTCGGGCGGGGCGAGGTGCATGGCGCAGCGGTTGTCCCACAGCACCAGATCGTGCAGGCGCCAGGTGTGGCGGAAGATGAACTCCGGCCGCACCGAGTGCGCGAACAGGTACTGCAGCAGCCCGCGGCTCTCTTCTTCCGTCATGCCGTCGATGCGGCGCGTCACCGCCTCGCTGAGATACAGCGCCTTGCGGCCGGTTTCCGGGTGCACGCGCACCATCGGCTGCACCACCGGCGGGTTCTCCTGCAGGGCCTGCGCGAGCTTCACCGGGTCGCGGCGCTTCGTGGCGGGAATCGCGCCGAGGTCGTTCACCACCGAGAGCTTGTCCACGATGCCCTTCAGGGTGTCCGACAGCGTGTCGTAGGCGCGGTACATGTTGGTGAACCAGGTGTCGCCACCCACGTCGGGCCGCGCGCGGCAGTGCAGTAGCGCGCCCGTGGGCGGTCGCAGCGTGTAGGCGCCGTCGGAGTGCCACACGCGCCCGGCCTCGGCCGTCTCGGAGCGCTTGCCGTTGGTGATGCGATTGGTGACGCGGAACATCTCCGGGTGGTCCTCGTCGCGCAGCCCGGCCACCGGGTGCGCCTCCAGCTCGCCGAACTGGCGGCTGAATTCAACATGCTGCGCCACCGTCATGTCCATGCCGGGGAACACCAGCACCGGGTGCTCCAGCCACGCCGCGCGAATCGCCGCCACCGTGGCCCGATCCTGCGCGCGCGAGGGGTCCACGCCCAGCACTTCGGCGCCCAGGCCGTAGGCGAGTCGACGGACCGCGATGCTCATTGCAGCCCCGCCTTCTTCGCAATCTCCGCATATCCCTTCGCTGTCTCCGCGAACCGCGCTGCCGCGGCCTCGGCGCCGTCGTTGATGATGTCCATGCCGATCTTGGCGTACTGCGACTTCACCTCCGGTTGCTGCAGCGTGCGCGAGGCGGCCGACTGCAGGCGCTCGATCACAGCGCGCTGCGTGCCCGCGCGCACGTTCAAGGAGAAGCTGATTCCGCGCAGCCGCGGCAGGCCGACCTCGGCGAAGGTGGGCGCGTCGCGGAACACCGGCGTGCGCTCGCGCCCGGTCACCGCCAGCACGCGCATGCGCTCGCCCATGCCCACCGCGGTGGCCTCGGCCACGAAGCCCATGTCCACGTCGCCCGAGGCCACGCCCTGGAAGAACGCCCCCGCCGCCGAGTACGGCACGTAGAGCATCTCCAGCCCGAAGGCCTGCGTGATGGCGAGCGCCGAAAGCCGCCCCTGGTGGCTGGGCGAGCCGAAGCTGAGCTTGCCCGGGTTGGCGCGCGCGTGCGCCACGAGCTCCGCGAACGACTTCCACGGCTGGCGCGACGACGTCGAGAGGATGTAGCGCCCCTCCACCAACCCCGCCACCGGCGCGAGGTCGGCGAGCGGGTCGAAGCGCAGGTCCTTCGCCGTCATCGGCATCAGCGCCAGCACCTCCACGTTCACCAGCGCCAGCGTGTAGCCATCAGCGGGCGACTGCTTCGCCACCAGCTCATAGCCGATGGTGTAGTCGGCGCCCGGGCGGTTCTCCACCACCAGCGCCTGTCCGAGCGCCCGGCCCATCTCGGGCGCGGCGATGCGCGCCACGAGATCCGGCGCCGAGCCCGGCGACTGCGGCACGACCACGCGGATGAGCCGCGATGGGTAGTCCTGCGCCAGCGCGCCCGCCATCCACCCTTGGGCGAGCGCCAGCATCACTGCCACTCGCACAACAGTGCGAACGGCTGCACCAACAACGGAATGCCTCGTCAAGAACATGAACTTCCCCCTCGCCAGTGTGCACGCCCGCCCCGCCGGGCGGGGCGCACCGGCACCCGCCCGCACGGCCAATGAAGGCGCGCCATGTGCCGTAGGATAAGCCGAGTTCGAAACCTTCGGGCAGGGCGATAATTATTATCAAGAATCCAATATACCAACCGTGGGTCCGACGTCATCCGACTAAATATAATCACACCATTAGCGACCACTAACCATCGCCCAGGGAGCCCGCCATGCCGTGTGCGTCGCTTGACGACGCCCGCCACCACCCGGACGGGCTCCCCATTGCGCCAGCACCCGCCTTGCCCTGAGCCACTGGAGCCACTGGGAAGGCGCCAGCCTTGTTGTGCTAAAGTAAGGGATCCTTACTTTCCCTTATCCTTTCATCTCCAGGGCCAGCCATGCTCGCCAAGATCACCTCCAAGAACCAGCTCACGCTGCCCAAGGCCGTCACCAACGCCGTCGGCGCGACCGAATACTTCGACGTGCAGGCCAAGGGAGGGCAGATCATCCTCACGCCGGTGCGCATCCAGCGCGCGGACGCCGTGCGCGCCAAGCTCGCTGAAATGGGCATCGACGAGCAGGACGTCGCCGACGCCGTGGCCTGGTCCCGAAAGCAAGCACCGAAGGCCGCGCGCAAATCACGCAAATGAAGGCGCCTCCCCGCGTCGTGTTCGACACCAATGTGGCGGTGTCGGCGCTGCTCTTTCCCCGGGGACGGCTCGCCCGGCTGCGTGGCGCGTGGCAGCAGGGGCATTGCACGCCGCTGGTGTCGCCTGCTACCGCCGCGGAACTGATGCGCGTTCTCCATTACCCGAAATTCGGCCTGCACGCCGACGAGATGCGCGACCTGCTCGGCGAATACCTGCCCTGGTGCACCACCGTGGCCCTGCCAAAGAAGCTGCCCAAGGTGCCTCATTGCCGTGACCCTGGTGACGTGCCGTTCCTGCAACTGGCTGTGGCCGGCAAGGCGAACTATCTGGTGACCGGCGACCGTCACCTTCTCGAACTCGCCGCCAAGGACAAGCCGCCCATCGTCTCCGCGGAGGCCTTTCTCACCCTTCTCGCAGCGGGAAGCTGATTCGCAGGGCGATCGCTACGTAGCGCAGGGTGTCCAGGCCGAAGCAGAGCCCGGTTCTCGCAGGCGGTTGCCGAGGAAACTCCTTGGCATCCGGTCCGCGCGCGAAATGAACCGCCTGGAGTACGAGGCGCTGCTTGTAGCCACCAATCGGCTGATCGACGAAACGACAACAGGCAGGGCTGCCCGCACTCGACTTTGGCGGATTGCAGGGGACAAGCCCGGCAACGCTACATCGCTGCAATTCAGGCGGCCATGGGCCGCAATTATGGACCGATTACAGCGGCATTCAGGAAAGTCATCGAGCGCACGCTTCGTAACGTCGGCGGCTAGCCGACGCGCGCCGGTTTAGTACGCGTCCGAGTCGAGCGTGCAGTCAGTCCCTGCGCCTGTGAAGCGGCCTCGACATAAGCCTTTAGCACGGAGTTCATCCGGGTTTGCCAGCCCGCGCCTTGGGCGCGAAACCAATCCAATACGGATGGGTCAATGCGAAGAGAAATGGCCTCCTTCGGAGAGAAGGGCTTTAACCCCTTGCGTACGATGCCTTGCACGATATGTGCTGGATCACCTTCGGGGTGAGCACGAGAAAGCCCAATGTCCCGGTCCTTCATGGCCGATACCCGCGACCAGTCAGTAAGAGATGTTTTGGATGTAGATTTCACGCTCATGTCTTGTCGCCTTGCGCATGGAAATGACACGGATGTGATCGGCTTGCTCCGTGTGAACGATGGAAACGAGAATGCCAGCAAGCAAGCCAAGAGTAACAAATCTTTGCTCCCCGTAAGCAATTCGATCGTCTTCATAGGTAAACGTGACACCATCGAAAACTTGGTCTGCATCGGCAAGGTCGAAGCCGTGCTTCTTGAGATTTGATTGACGCTTTCGTTGGTCCCAGTCGATCACAAGCCAAGTGTATATACGTTACGTATATTCGTCAATTTTGAACGAGCGTTGCGCAACCCCAGGTCTATGTGACTCGCGAACGGCTTTTGACAGGCCATGCAACACGGGCATCAATACCATCAATCTGATCACCACCATCAACCACAGAACCCGGGAGCCCGCCATGCCACGCACCCCGCTCGACGAAGCCCACCTCTACCCCGCTACCGCGACACCGTGGCCAGCTTCGGTGCGGACATCATCGGCGAGGTGAAAGCCGGTTGAATCGACCAATGCGGCCGCCAACGACATCGCCTTCGTGCGAGCTTGTTGGTGAAGAAGGGGGAATTGAAGCAGCCAGGCGACCCTCAGGCAACCTCAAGCACCAGCCGTCTTCCACATGCCTTCAGGTATTTGCGCAGCGTAGTTACCGAGGGGGAGTGCTTGCCGGTCGCCAGGGAACGCTCAAGCCTCGCGACTGCAGGCGCCTGCGTACCCATGCGCCTGGCCACCTCGGCCTGGGTAAGGCCGGCGTCCTGCCTGGCCTTCAAGAGTGCATCGAGCAATGCGGATTCATCCTTTTCGATGCGCTGAACCTCGGCACGCACGCCGGGACGACGCATCAGCGTCTTCACCAACTGATCATGGGTTTTCATGTTTGACCTCTTTCATCCGCGACTCGGCAACTTGCCTCTCCCGCGGCGGAGTCTTGTCTGATTTCTTGATTTCAGTTTCCGGTTGATCGGCGCTCGGCCAGGAGATCTTCGATTTTGCGGAGCAAGGGCACCAGTTCCGTCTGGATGGTGTCCCAAACGAGCGCGTGGTTCACCAGATCGTAGCCGTGAATGAGGAGGTTTCGAAAAGCGATGATCTGTCGATAGTCGCCAAGCTTGGCCGCGGTGTCAGCGTCGTGCTGTGCGAGCCTGCGGACCGACTCGCCGACGATCTCGAAATTTCTTTCCACCGCTTGTCGAAGCAGTCGGTCTGTCGAATAGTCCGAAAGCGTGCGCCCTAGAGTGACTTCGCCGATGAAGCTCGCCGCGTCGCGAATATCTTCAAGCAGCTTTGGGGATTTCGGCTGCATATACCGGCTGGCGTGTTGCATTGACGGACGCGATGAAGAAGGGATTCTTCATGGCGTCGGGCATCACCAGGTCCACTGGCCTGCCAAAAAGGCCTTCAAGTGCCTCCTTGAACCCGAAATAGCGCTTGAACAGGCCCTGAACCTGCTGATCGTCGAAATCGACGACGAAATCGACGTCGCTTCGCGCTGACTCAAAAGCGCCGGTTGCCGCAGAACCAAATACCTCAAGTCGCCTCACGCCAAACTTCTGGCAGAGGCGGCTGATGGCGTCGCGGTTATTGTCGATTTCGCTGATCATTTCTGGCTCCGGTTGCCATTATGCCGCCATTGCCAGCGTCGTGGCGGGTGGCGCCCCCGTGCTGTAGCATAGCCAGAACACCCCGCCACCATCTGTCCAGTCATTGTGATCAAGAACGTATAGTATCCCCACGCCATCCGGACATAGCCATAAGAAATATAATCACATAATTAGTGACCACTAACCATCCCCCACGGAGCCCGCCATGCCACGCACCCCGCTCGACGAAGCCCACCTCCACCCCGCCATCCGCGACACCGTGGCCAGCTTCGGCGCGGACATCATCGGCGAGGTGAAAGCCGCCATCGCCGCCAACGACATCGTCGTGGTCGGCATGAAGCAGAACCCGTTCCCCAAGAAGGC
>CANJXQ010000208.1 GCA_947478805.1 Betaproteobacteria bacterium
CGCGGCAACAGCCACCTTGGCCTTGAATGCCGCTGTGTGATTACGTCTTGGTCTTCTCACTGCTCTGCTCCTCGTCGGGCGATTGCCTCGCCCAGTCTAAGCAGGTTCTTCACTTATAGGTTAGTCTTGTTTTGCTGAGCCACCTCTAAGGACGCCTCGTACATGCTCGACCAGCGCATGACTGATGTGGCCGAGCGGGCGCGCTACCTTGATCACTGGTATGCCTGCTTTGTCAGTGCCCGCGACAGCTTGATGGGGTGCGGAGCGGTCGACGCGGTCTTGATGGCCGAGTTCGAGCGCGAGTTTGATCAACTGCGGCGGGCAGATAACGCCGTGTTCATCTATTCGAACCGCCAAGTGCGCGCTCGCAATGCATAATCTTTGGCTGCGCCGTCAATTCGGGGTCATTCATGAGGCCAATGGGTGTTCATGGATGCCATTGTCCACCGCATACCATGTCGACGAGCTCGGGCTGCTCCGCCCCTTGCGTCCCATGCCGATGACCCGGACGTGGGCACAGCCGTCAACGCGCAGGCCCTCCGCCCGAAGGCGCGTTAATTCCGAGTGAACCGCGCGCCCGGAATGGCCAGTACACGCTGGATTCGGGCGGAAGACCCTGGCGCCTCGAAGGCTGCGAACCAATTGAACCAATGCATGGGGCAGGTCCATCACCGCTGCTGCCCCAACCAGGTCCGGGCGCGGATGACAATGGGCCGGTCGATCATTCGACCATCCAGCAACACCGCACCCGTTCCAGTCGCCTGCGCAGCGACGTCCGCTTCGATGACCCGGGCAGCCCATTGCAATTCAGCCTTGCTGGGCGAGAACGCCTGATTCACGATGGCGACCTGGCGTGGATGGATGCAGACCGAGCCGCTGAATCCCATGGCTCGGGCCTCCCTCGCAAAACCGGAAAATCTCTCCAGATTGGCTACATCGGCAATGCTGCCGGCCATGCCCCAGCACTGCAAACCGTAGGCATGGGCGCAGGTCAGAACTTGCTGCGCCGGCCATCGAAGCGCCGCCGGTTCAGGCGGAACCCCGATCGCCGCGGCGTAGTCCTCGGCACCAAAGCCCAGGGCGCAAAGCGCCGGATGCGACGCAATGTCGGGCGCTGCAAGCACCCCGCGTGGTGATTCGATCAATGCGGCAATGCGCGGAGCGTTGACATCGGACGCATCGAGTACCGCCGCCAGAGCATCGATCTGCGCACGGGTTTCGACCTTTGGCAGCATCACCGCACCCAGTGCACCCAATACCCCGCTTGGCAACGCGTTCAGGTCTGCCTGCCACCCGCCTGGGTCGGCGTTGACGCGCAACAGGACCATGCCACCATGCTTCGCAAGTGACAACACCGCCGCAGCAGCAAGTGGTCGCGCTCGCGCCTTGAGATCCATGGGTATGGAGTCTTCCAGGTCGACGATCAACGCATCGGCGCCCCGCTCGTGGGCCTTGGCCACCATGGCTGTGGCAGTTGCGGGTACGAACAGAAGTGATCTCAACAGCCTCATGGGATGGTCAACGACTGCCGGTCGGACATCGCCTGGACTTGTGCGGCGCTGGCACCCAATTCGGTCAGCAGTTCCACTCCGTGCTCACCCAAACGGGGTGCCTTTCGGTGCAAGCCGCCTGGCGTACCCAGCATGCGCGGAGTCACGGCGTGCATGACGGTGGGCTGTGTGCCATCGCCAACGTCCAACCGAACGTAGGTGCCACGAGACTTCACATGGTCATCGTCCAGCAGCTCGGCGATGTCATGGATGGGGCCGACCGTGACACCTTTTTCGCGGAACCGGTGCAATGCCTCCACCTGCGTCAACCCACCCACGAACCGCGCCACCATGGCATCGACCTCGTCGTCATGCGTCAATCGAGCGGCATTGGTGGAATATCGCGGGTCGTCAAAAGCAGCTCCCTGTCCGATGGCCTCGAAGACACGCCGGGCCATTGATTCGGTCGACCCGGACAATGACACCCAGCGGCCGTCGCTGCAGCGGTAGGCCCCACGCGGTGATGCGATCTTGCGCCCCGGTTCAGATGTTCTGCCCGTGGCCGCGAAGTTGGTCACCTCCGGACCCATGATGGCCAGCATCGGCTCCAGCAAAGACAGGTCAACCACCTGTCCCGCGCCCCCGCGAACTTCGACTTCACGCACCGCCGCAAGCACCGCGAAAGCGCCGGTCAGGCCTGTCACCATGTCTGCCAATGCGAGATTGGGCAAGACCGGGTTCCCGTTGGAATCGCGGTGCTTATGGGCGTAGCCGCAAAAACCTTCGATCAGGCTGCCGAACCCGGGCAACTCGCGGGACGGCCCGGACTGCCCCCAACCCGACAGCCGAACCACGACCAGGCGCGGGTTCACCTTCTGCAGCTGGATCGGGTCCAGCCCCATCTCTTCCAGCTTCCCTGGACGAAAGCTCTCCACCATGACATGGGCCGTCGACAACAGCTTGTGCAGCCATTCCATCGCCTGTGGATCCCGCAGGTTCAGCGCCAGGCTGCGCTTGTTGCGTCCATAGACGCGCCACCAGCCGTCAAACCCTTGCGGGTAGTCGGGATGCGCTTCACGCCATTCGCGCAAGGTATCGCCCGCACCGGCGGCCTCGACCTTGATCACGTCTGCGCCAAAGTCGCCGAGTTGCAAGGTCAGCATGTTCCCGGCCACCAGACGCGAGAGATCGACAACCCGAAGGCCCTGCAGTGGCCCAGTGGGTCCACCCAGCAATGCCACTGTGGGAAGCTCATCGGTAGGTGTCACGTGTTTTCTCCAGATTCAGGCGGTCGTCGGCAATACCGGTGGCTTGCATCCTGGCTGTCCGTCAGACAGCCCGACAGGGCACCCAGTCAGGTGATCTTGATGTTGAGATCCTTCAACCGCTTGTCCCAGCGAGCTGCCTCACGCGCCAGCAGTTGCGAGAACTCGGAGGGAGCGACCTGGAATATCGGGGTGTCCAAGGTCTCGAACTGCTCGATCACATTGGGACGCGCCAGACCTTTGGTGATTTCTGCCGCCATCCGCTTCAAGATCGGCTCTGGCGTGCCCTTGCGGGCAAACAGACCCGCTATCACATCAACGTCTGCATCCGGCAGTCCCAGTTCGATCAGGGTCGGCACGTCGGGAAGCGAGGCAATGCGTTCTCTGCCTGTCGTGGCGAGAGCGCGGACCTTCTTTTGCCGGACAAAGTTCAATGCACTGGTGGTGGACTCACAGGTGAAGTCAACTTGCCCGCTCATCAACGCGGTAAGAGAGTCACCGCTGCCCCTGTAGGGCACCTGGACCGCCGTCGCACCCATGGTTCGCAACATGAGTGCAGCTGCCAGGTGTGTCATCGTCCCGTTGCCCGTGGCAGCGTAGTTCAGGCTGTTCTTCTTGAGGTTTGCAGCAAGCTCGGCAAATGTCGCCGGGGCACCCGCAGCTTCACGCACCAACACCATGTAGGGCGTACGCAGCACCGAAGCGACCGGGACAAAATCCGAAAAGCGGAACTTGGCGGACGGCGTCAAGGTAGGCACGATCATCAGCGAAGCAGTCGCAGAAAAGATGAACGTGTTTCCATCCGGGGCGGCTTGGGCCACGTATTCATGCGCAATGATTCCCGAGGCCCCGGCCTTGTTTTCGACGATGACCTGTTTGCCAAGTTCGGGGGTCAGAAAGCCCGCCAGCAATCGGGCGATGACGTCGGTTCCTGACCCGGCCCCACCGGGCACAACGATGCGAACGGGCGCAGATGGCCACGCTTGGGAACGGGCGGCGGTGAACGGTGTCAGGGCAGCCACGGCCGTGGCTGCCGAACAGAAGGTGCGTCGCTTCATTGTCAGGTGCTCCTGTGTCAATCACTGTCGGTTGATCTTGGCAATTGCGTCAATAGCGCGTCGGGAACAGGCGTGTATCCAGGCGTACCCAGGCCGCGGACCGCGCTTGCACCGCCAAAGGATTCCATTGCACGCTGCTGCGCAAGTTTTGCCTGGGCATCCATCTGCTCCGGGTCGCAGATGGCGCGCAACCGGCGTTCGAAGCTTTGGAGGACTCCGCGGTGTGACTGGCGACCCGCAAGGTCTTCCTGCTCGTCAGGGTCGGCCAGCACGTCGAACAGTTCGGGTTCGTATCCCACGTAGTAGTGGTACTTGAATCGGCCGTCGCACACCATGAAACCCCCACTGGGAGAGCCCACGGCGTGGAACTCGGAAAACACGACCCGATCAAGATCGTCGGATGATGTGGCGATGGGCAGCAAGGACTGGCCATGGCCTGAAGTGCCGCCTATCCCGCTTGCCTCCAGGATCGTGGTGCCAAGGTCCATGATCGACACCGGTGTCTGGCACTTCTTGCCCATCGGAACGCTCGGGCCACTGAGAATCAGCGGTATGCCGACGGATTCCTTGTAAAGAGATCCTTTGGCCCACAAGCCCCGGGTGCCGAGGTTGTCACCATGATCTGACGTGTAGATCACCAGGGTTTGCGTTCGTTGCCCGGACGCGTCGAGTGCTCGAACCACCTTTCCGATCTGCTCGTCCATGAAGCTGACCAATCCCAGGTAGCACTGTTGTGCCAGTTGCCGTTCGGGATCGGACAGGCTTTCGTCGATCGGCATGTAGGCCGCCATCGCGTCCACCCACGGGTGGCGCGCGTGACCGTTGCGTGGGTGCAGGCGGGGTAGTTCGATGGCATCGGGATCGTACAGGTCCAGGTATTCGCGGGGCACGGTCATCGGGTAGTGAGGCGCAACCAACCCGACATAAAGCACCCAGGGGCGTGCGGTCTTCGCTGGATCTGACAACCATCGGACGGCCTCTTCAGCCACCAGTCGGTCATAGGTGTTGTACTTGCTTTCACCGGCACCAATGGGTCTGAGCAGGTTTCGGGCACGCTCGGGTTGGGCGGCACTGGCGCTCCGGTCCAGCATCCAGACAGAGCCGATCCCTTCATGGATGTGCATGGGCCTGATCTGCCGATCAAACCCGGTCGGCGCATTCGCGTTGCGGAAATGCAGCTTTCCGATGGACTCGCAGCGGACTCCGGCGGCCTGCAGGCGGTGACCCCAGCCTGGGGTTGACCCGTCATAGGCATGTGCGTTGTCCCAGGCGCCGAGTTCGTGAACGTATTGTCCGGTGGCGAACGACGCACGGGCTGGAACGCAAAGCGGCGACGAGGTGTATGCCGCCGTAAAGCAGGTGCCCTGCGTGCTGAGTTGGTCCAGGCATGGCGTGTGCGCAGTCTTGTGGCCCGCAAAACCAGCCACACCCGCGGCGTGCTCGTCGGACATCAGGATCAGGACGTTCACGTTGGAGCGCCCTCTGGCGACGCCGTCGCGAAAACGCAGCTTTTGACGGTACCCATCGCCGCCAAGCGGGGCGCCCACGGGTGAAGACGCGCCAGAGGCACGCCTGGTGGAACAGGCTTCATCGGCACAGTCCGGGTCGTCGGATTTTTGAACGGCACATGCAAGCAATTCAAGATTTATAGTGGCACTCTAGCCTAGACATTGGCAAGAATCCAATACAAAATTCTTTCGTCTATCAAAGAGATTTATATGTATCGATCCCCCCGGAAAGCCAGGGACGCTCAGGCGCCCCGGTAATCCCCCCATAGATCCGCAGCAATCAGAAGTAGAATTTCCACCTGAAAGGAAATTCGAAAATGAAGCAATCACGATTCACCGAGAGCCAGATCATGGCGATCCTCAAGCTCGCGGAAGAAGGCACGCCAGTACCGCAGTTA
>CANJXQ010000209.1 GCA_947478805.1 Betaproteobacteria bacterium
CAGATGCCGCTGGCCGTCGCCCGCGTGATGGGCGAAGGATCGCTGTATGACCCGGAACTGGCGGCACTCGCCATCAAACAGGCCGCAGGCGACCTGGTGGAGGCCATCTTCCTGCTGCGCGCCTACCGCACCACCCTGCCGCGCCTGGCTGTCACACAGCCGATCGATACCTCGCGCATGCAGTTGCAGCGGCGCATATCGGCCGCATTCAAGGACCTGCCCGGCGGGCAGGTGCTGGGACCGACCTACGACTACACGCAACGCCTGCTGGACTTCTCGCTGGCAGCCGACGGCGTACGCCCGGAAGCGGCGGTTGCTGCCGAACCGGTGTCGGCCAGCATGCCCCGCGTCACCGACCTGCTCGGCCACGAAGGCCTGATGCAGCCCGAGAGTCCTGCCGCGGGGGATCCCGATCCGTTCGATCTCACGCGAGAGCCGCTCGACTTCCCCGCGGGACGCGACTCCCGTCTGCAGAACCTTGCCCGCGGCGACGAAGGCTTCCTTCTTGCCCTGGGCTATTCCTCCCAGCGCGGCTATTCCAATTCCCACCCCTTCGCCGGCGAGATCCGGCAGGGCGATGTTGCGGTCGAACTGGTGCCCGAGGAACTGGGCTTTGCCATCGACATCGGCGACATCACCGTCACCGAATGCCAGATGGTGAACAAGTTCATCGGATCGGAAGACTCTCCGCCGCAATTCACGCGCGGCTATGGCCTGGTGTTCGGCGGCAGCGAGCGCAAGGCCATGGCAATGGCGCTGGTCGACCGGTCCCTGCGCGCGCGCGAACTGGGCGAGCCCGTCAAGTCGCCGTCGCAGGACGAGGAGTTCGTGCTCTATCACAGCGACAACGTCGAGGCTTCCGGGTTCGTACAACACCTCAAGCTGCCGCATTACGTGGATTTCCAGTCGGAACTGGAACTGATCCGCAAACTGCGCACCGAACATGCCAAAAAGGACAAGGCCGCATGAACTCACCCGATCACGCTGCCCAGGTTGTCGGCGTGCATGCCGGCGACTCGGCGCCGGCTACCGCGGCCGGCACGACGAGCTTCCAAGGAACCGGAATGGCAGCGACCGCGCAAGGCTACAACTTCGCCTACCTCGACGAGCAGACCAAGCGCATGATCCGGCGCGCCATCCTCAAGGCCGTGGCCATTCCCGGCTACCAGGTGCCCTTCGGATCGCGCGAGATGCCACTGCCCTACGGCTGGGGCACCGGCGGCATCCAGGTCACCGCCGCCATCATCGGCCCGAATGACGTCCTGAAAGTCATCGACCAGGGTTCCGACGACACCACCAATGCGGTCAACATCCGGCGCTTCTTCGCCGCCACCACCGGCGTGGCCACCACCGAGCGCACCACCCAAGCCAGCATCATCCAGACGCGCCACCGCATCCCCGAAACGCCGCTGGCCGAAGGACAAGTCCTGGTGTACCAGGTGCCCATCCCGGAGCCGCTGCGCTGGCTGGAGCCCAGCGAAACGGAAACCCGGCGCATGCACGCCCTCGAGGAATACGGCCTGATGCACGTGAAGCTGTACGAAGACATCGCCCACTACGGGCATATCGCCACCACCTACGACTATCCGGTGCGGGTCAACGGCCGCTACCTGATGCGGCCATCGCCCATCCCCAAATTCGACAATCCGAAAATGGACATGAACCCGGCGCTGCAGCTCTTCGGCGCCGGGCGCGAGAAGCGCATCTATGCCGTCCCTCCTTATACTCGGGTCGAGAGCCTGGACTTCGAGGATCACCCCTTCGAGATCCAGACCTGGGACGAGTGCTGCGAATTCTGCGGTTCCAAAGGCAGCTTCCTCGACGAAATCGTCATCGACGACGCCGGCGGCCGCATGTTCGTCTGCTCGGATTCCGACTACTGCAGCCAGCGACGCGCAGGTCAGGCCAATGGGGGCGATGCGGTCGCAGCGCAGCAGTCCCAGCAGTCGCAGCAGTCCCCCAACGTGACAGGGGTGCCAGGCGTGCCCGGCGTGTCCGACAGGCCCCCTGCGCAACCGGCTGAAACCGCTTCCTCATGAGGCCGCTGACTTGACCCAAGCCGCCGCAATGCCGAACGCCGTCACCATCCGCGAAGCCGGCGAATCGGACCTCGCCGCCGTGCTCGCGCTGTACGCGCAGCCCGGGCTCGACGACGGGAAGGTGCTCGGCATCGAGGAGGCGCAGCGCGTGTTCGCGCGCTTCTCGCTGTATCCCGACTACCACCTCTACGTGGCCACGCTGGACGGCATCGTCGTCGGCACCTTCGCGCTGCTCATCATGGACAACCTCGCGCACCTGGGCACGCCGTCGGGCGTTGTCGAGGACGTGGTCGTTGCCGCCGAGTGCCGCAGCCAGGGCATCGGGCGACGGATGATGGAATTTGCGCGCGCGCGCTGCGCCGAGCGCGGCTGCTACAAGCTGGCGCTCTCCAGCAACCTCAGGCGCGAGCGCGCACACCAGTTCTACGACGACCTCGGATTCGATCGACATGGCTACAGCTTCCGCGTCAGCCCCTGAGTTTTCATCCACCCATGGCCCATTGCTGCGCGTCAATGCCGTGACGCGGCTGTACGGCGAACGCACCGGCTGCCGGAACGTCAGCTTCGACTTGCACCAGGGAGAAGTGCTCGCCATTGCCGGCGAGTCGGGTTCCGGCAAGACCACACTACTCAATTGCATCGCCGGCCGCAGCCGGCCCACCGCGGGCACCGTCGAGTACAACCTGCGCCACGAAGGCCTGCGCGACATCTACCGGCTGTCAGAGGCGCGGCTGCGCCTCCTCGCCCGCACCGACTGGGGCTTCGTCCACCAGAACCCGCGCGACGGCCTGCGCATCGACGTGAGCGCTGGCGCCAACGTGGGCGAGCGGCTCATGGCCATCGGCGACCGGCACTACGGGCGAATTCGCGACACCACCGGGGACTGGATGCGCCGCGTCGAGCTCGACACCTCGCGCATCGACGACGCGCCGGCGACCTTCTCCGGCGGCATGCAGCAACGCCTGCAGATCGCCCGAAACCTCGTCACCCACCCGCGCCTGATGTTCATGGACGAGCCCACTGCCAGCCTCGATGTGTCCGTGCAGGCGCGTCTGCTGGATCTCCTGCGCGGTCTCGCCAGCGAGCTGGGACTGGCGGCCATCGTGGTGACCCACGACCTGGCAGTGGCGCGGCTGCTCGCCCATCGCCTGCTCATCATGAAATCCGGCGAAGTCGTGGAGTCCGGCCTCACCGACCAGGTGCTGGACGATCCGCAACACCCCTATACGCAGCTGCTGGTCTCATCGGTGCTGCAGGCATGAAGGAAGACCGATGACTGCAGACCTCATGGTGCGCGTGCGAGGCCTGCGCAAGACATTCGTCCTGCACCACCAGAACGGCGCCAGGCTGCCGGTGCTCGACGGCGTCGACCTCGACGTGCGGCGCGGTGAGTGCGTGGTCCTGCACGGCCCCTCAGGCGCGGGCAAGAGCACATTGCTGCGCTCGCTGTACGCCAACTATCGCATCCAGCAAGGCAGCGTTGAAATCCGCCATGCCGGAGAGTGGGTGAACCTGGCGGACGCAGCCCCGCGGGAACTGCTGGCCGTGCGCGCCCAGACCGTCGGCTATGTCAGCCAGTTCCTGCGCGTGATACCGCGCGTGCCGGCACTCGAGCTGGTCGCCCAGCCCCTGCTCGGCGCAGGCGTCGCGCGCCGGGATGCCGAGTCGCGTGCGGGCGCGCTGCTGGCGCGCATGAACGTGCCGGAAAAGCTCTGGTCGCTGCCCCCCGCCACCTTCTCGGGAGGAGAGCAGCAGCGCGTCAACATCGCGCGCGGCTTCATCAGCCGTTTCCCGGTCCTTTTGCTCGATGAACCGACAGCCGCGCTCGACGCCGCCAATCGCGCGGTCGTGGCGGACATGATCGACGATGCCAGGCGGGAAGGCGCCGCCATCGTAGGCATCTTCCATGACGACGAAGTGCGCGGCCGGGTCGCTACGCGCCTCCATCCGCTCGCCGCGCTGCCGGAGGCGGCATGAAAGCGTCCCACGCCCCCGAACGCATCATCGCCAACGCGCGCATCGTGCTGCGCAACGAGGTCGTCCACGGCACGGTGAAGCTCGCCCGCGGCCGCATCGCCGCGGTGGACAGCGGCAACACCGCAATCAAGGGCGCCGAGGACTGGGACGGCCACTGGCTGCTGCCGGGCCTCGTCGAGCTGCACACCGACAACCTGGAGAAGCACTTCAGCCCGCGGCCCGGCGTGCACTGGCCGGGATTGCCGGCGGTGCTGGCGCACGATGCCCAGGTGGCGGCGGCCGGCATCACCACGGTGTTCGATTCGCTGGCGCTGGGCGAAGTCAAACCCGGCGGCATCCGCGCCGGCCAGCTCGATGGCATGCTGGCGGCGATCAATACGGCGCGCGAAAGGAGGCTGCTGCGCACCGAACACCTGCTGCACCTGCGCTGCGAAATCTCCACCGAGGGCATCGTCGAGCTCTTCGACCGGCTGGCACAGGACCCCAGCCTGCGCCTGGTGTCGCTGATGGACCACACGCCGGGCCAGCGCCAGTTCGTGGAGCTCGCCAAGTACCGCGAGTACTACCAGGGCAAGTACGGCCTGAACGACACGGAGATGGCCGACTTCACCGCGCGCCAGATCGAGAACCAGGAAAAGTTCAGCGCCGCCAACCGCCGCGCCATCGTGGAGCGCTGCCGCGGGAAGATGCTCTCGCTCGCCAGCCATGACGATGCGACGCCGGAGCACGTGGCCGAAGCCGCCGCCGAGGGCATTACGCTGTCGGAATTCCCCACCACCATGGTCGCCGCGCGCTCGGCCCAGCAGCGGGGGATCGCCGTCATGATGGGTGCCCCCAACGTGGTGCGCGGCGGCTCGCACTCGGGGAACATCTCCGCCCACGAACTCGCCAGCGCCGGCTTCCTCGACTGCCTGTCATCCGACTACGTGCCCTCCAGCCTCCTGCACGCAGCATTTCTCCTGACGCGCGACGCCGGCTGGACCCTGCCGCGCGCGGTGGCCAGCGTGTCGGCGACGCCGGCCGCATTGGCCACCCTGCCCGACCGCGGCGAGATCCGCGCGGGCCTCAGGGCCGATGTCATCCGGGTTCAGGAATCGCACGGGATACCGGTGGTGCATGAGGTGCTGCGCGAGGGTCGGCGGATTTTGTAGTGCCATTGCCGGTCGTTGCAGGAGTAAGGCGTAATGTTGCCATCTTCCGGACATATTCATGGTCCGTCATACGCCATCGGAGTGAATACTGACAGCTGTGTTCCGGTCGCAGCCAGGCCCGCAGCCAGACGATCACCGCCCGGTTTCATCCCCACCGTCATCTTCCCTTCACATTGGCGCGGTAAAAGCCTTCTTGGGGTTTCATATATCAATCACAAAAAGGACACCGCATGCGCGACTTCCTCGGCCAGCTCAAGACGCAGCGTTGGGACGACCATCGCTACTACCACCACAGCCGCATCAACCAGTCGCTGCACCTGTTGAGCGCAGTGAGCTTCCTCTGCGCCTACCTGCTGCTGCTGTCGGATCCGGCCCTGGCGGCGCTGGTGGGCTGGCTGGTGGCCATGGTGGCGCGCCAGGTCGGGCACTTCTTTTTCGAGCCCAAGGATTACGACCAGGTGAACCAGGCCACCCACGAGTACAAGGAAGAGATCAAGGTCGGCTACAACCTGCAG
>CANJXQ010000210.1 GCA_947478805.1 Betaproteobacteria bacterium
CCCTCCGGGGTCGCCTTTTCTTTGGTGACTTTCTTTTGGCGAAGCAAAAGAAAGTCACTCGCCGTCAGGCGAAACCCTGACTTCAAAGAACTCGCCGCCATGCGACATGGCTTCTCCCCATGTCGGGAAGACAGCATCACAGCGCCTCCACCAACATCGCCCCCCCCAACCCGCCACCAATGCAAATCGATGCCATCCCGCGTTTCCCGCCGGTTCGCTTCAGCGCATGCAGCAGATGCAGCACGATGCGCGTGCCCGACGCCCCCACCGGATGTCCCAGCGCGATGGCACCGCCATCGATATTGAGCTTCTCGACATCCAGTTCACCCAGCGCGCCGTCGAGCCCGAGCTCAGTGCGGCAGTAGTCGTCGCTCTTCCATGCGCCGAGACACCCCAGCACCTGTGCGGCGAAGGCTTCGTTGATCTCCCACAGGTCGAGGTCGTTCAAAGCAAGTCCCTGACGCTGCAGGATCGGCGTGGTCGCGTGCACAGGCCCCAGACCCATCTGCGCCGGGTCGAGGCCTGCCCATTGCGCATCGATGATGCGCCCGATGGGCTTCAGGTCGTGGCGCTTGACCGCCTCTTCCGTGGCGAGCACGGTCCACACGCCGCCATCGGTAATCTGCGAGGAATTGCCGGCCGTGACGTTTCCATACTTGCGGTCGAAAAACGGCTTCAGTTTTGCGAGGTTGTCCGCGGTGGAGTCCTCGCGCACGCCGTCGTCTGCGGCGTAGAGTTTTCCTTTGGCGTCGTACACCGGCACGATCTCCGCGTGCAGGCCATCGTGCGGCTCGTTCAGCCAGTTGGCTTTCTGGGCGCGCGTGACGCGCTGGTGGCTGCGCGCCGCGTATTCGTCCATCTGGCGGCGATTGATGCCGAAGCGGTAGGCGAGGTTCTCCGCCGTCTGCCCCATCAACAGGCCGCAGATCGGGTCGGTGAGGCCGCGCATGATGCTGATGACCGGCGAGAGCACATGTTTCAGCGGCAGGCGGGCGAAGAGACCCAGCCGCTGACCCAGGGTGCGGGTCGCCGCCATGTCGGAGAACCAGTTCACCATGGTGTCGTCGTATTGCAGCGGTGCCCGCGACAGCGCGTCAACACCGCCCGCCAGCACCAGCTCGGAGCGTCCCGAGAGCATGTTGGCCATGCCCGAATCGATCGATTGCATGCCGGATGCGCAGTTGCGCATCACCGTCCAGCCCGGCACCTTCAGGCCGCAGCCCATCCTGAGCGCGGCAACGCGCCCGATGTTCACTTCATCGACCGACGGCGCCGCGCAGCCGAGGATGACTTCGTCGAGTTCGGTGGGTGCGAAGGGCTGGCGCGCGAGCAGCACTTTGCCGGCAGCCGCGGCGAGGTCGCTGGCGGAAAACGGCCCCGGCCGGTTGCGTGATTTCAGGAACGGCGTTCGCGCGCCGTCGATGATGTATATGGCTTTGTGCATCCTGATCCCCCGATTGTGCGATGCCGGAACGCACCGCATGACATCCATTTGACGCCGAGACTATATTGATACTGGTATATCAATGGCCTGTGGAGGCCCGGCAGACGGGCATCTTAAAAACCGATTGTCAACGAATTTCGATCACCTAGGCTGCGGCGCGCTGCGCTTCTACGACGGGTTGCCGGGCGCCCGATGCCTGCGCAAGCAGGTCGGCCGCTTCGGCGGTGCCCATGTCCTGCGGGAAATGATCGACGCGGACAACCTCGTCGCGCAGTGCTCCCGTTCGCACGAGGTGTGCCGCGTCATCTGCATCGATGATGCCTGCGTTGCGGGCCGCTGCCGCCAGCTCAGACGCACCGCTACCGTTGATGGCGCCTGATTTTTGCGCCGCGCGGATCCTGGCTTCGATGGCTTCGGCCTTCATGGTTGCATCGAGCGCAGCCTCCAGCATGCCGATGGGTTCCGTCTCCGAGGTCGGCAGGTACATGCCGGTGGTGAGGCGATTGCGTTGCGCCGATGGTTGGATGAGCACGCGCGTGATGTCGTGGCCCAGGGCGTCGGACGGCGGATTGAAATGCATGCCCAGCGGGAAGAGCAATCGTTTGAGGCCCCAACCGAGGATCGCCCCAGGATAGTTTGCGAGCACGCCGTCGAATGCTCCCTGGATCCTCGCCAGCGCATCCTGCAGCGCCCAGTGCACGAAGGGCAGGTCTTCCGCCTTGCGGCCGTCTTCCTCGAAGCGCTTCAGCGCGCACGATGCCAGGTACATCTGCGACAACACGTCGCCCAGGCGCGCCGACAGTTTTTCACGCCGCTTCAGGGATCCGCCGAGCACCAGCATCGACACGTCGGAGAGGAATGCAAAGGCCGCCGACACGCGCGTGAGTTGCCGGTAGTAGTGCCGTGTTTCCGGTGCCGCGTTTGACGGTGCGGCGGCGAAGAACGCGCCGGTCAGGCCCATGACAAAAGCCCGCGCCATGTTGGAGAGGGAAAAACGGACGTGGCCAAACAGCGCGGCATCGAACGCGCGGGAGGCGACGCCGCGATCGGCCTGCCGGGTGGCCTGCATTTCCGCGAGCACGTAGGGGTGGCAGCGGATGGCGCCCTGGCCGAAGATGATCAGGCTGCGCGTGAGGATGTTCGCGCCTTCGACGGTGATTGCGATGGGCAGTTGCTGGTAGGCGCGGCCCATGAAATTGTTGGGGCCGAGGCAAATGCCTTTGCCGCCGAGGACGTCCATCGCATCGTTCACCACGGCGCGGCCGCGTTCGGTCAGGTGGTATTTCACGACGGCGGACACCACCGAGGGTTTCTCGCCGAGATCGACTGCACCGGCGGTCATCTTGCGCGCGGCATCCATCACATAGAGATTGCCGCCGATGCGCGCCATCGCCTCCTCGATTCCCTCGAACTTGCCGATGGGGGTCTTGAACTGGCTGCGCACGCGGGCATAGGCGCCGACGGCGCGGGCGGCGAGCTTGGTATAGCCGACGGCGGATGATGGCAGGGAGATTGAGCGCCCTGCAGCGAGGCACTCCATCAGCATGCGCCAGCCCTGGCCTGCCATGGCCGGCCCGCCGATGATCCAGTCGAGCGGCATGAACACGTCCTTGCCCCAGTTCGGCCCGTTCTGGAACACAGAATCGAGCGGATTGTGGCGCCGGCCGATGTTCACCCCGGGGGTGTGCGTGGGTACCAGGGCGCAGGTGATGCCGACATCCTCATTGCCGCCCAGCAAGCGCTCAGGGTCGCGCAGGCGGAAGGCGAGGCCCAGCAGCGATGACACCGGACCCAGGGTGATATAGCGTTTCTCCCAGGTGACGCGCATGCCGAGGACCTCGCGCCCTTCCCAGAGACCCTTGCACACGATGCCGACGTCGGGGATGGCCGCGGCGTCGGATCCGGCGTTCGGGTTGGTCAGGCCGAAGCAGGGAATCTCCAATCCCTTTGCCAGGCGCGGCAGGTAATGGTCCTTCTGATCCTCGGTGCCGTAGTGCAGCAGCAGTTCGGCGGGCCCCAGCGAGTTGGGGACCATGACCGACACGCAGGTCGCGCTGCAGCGACTGGCGAGTTTCGCCACCACCTGCGAGTGCATGTAGGCGGAGAACTGCTTGCCGCCGTATTGTTTCGGAATGATCATGCCGAGGAAGCCCTTGTCCTTGATGAACTGCCAGACATGCGGCGGCAGGTCATGGTAGACGTGCGTGGTGTCCCAGTCGTTGGAGATGCGGCACAGTTCCTCGGTTTCGTTGTCGAGGAACGCCTGCTCCTCGGCGGTCAGCTTGGGCTCGGGCAATGCGAGCAGCTTTTCCCAGTCCGGGCGCCCGGAAAACAATTCGCCGTCCCACCACACGGTGCCGGCATCGATGGCTTCTTTTTCCGTCTGCGACATGGCCGGCAGGATGCGCCGGTACCAGGCGAGCAGCGCGTTGCTGACGACGGCGCGCCGCAGGGCGGGAATATTGAGGATGATCGCGCCGATGACGAACACCACATCGATCGCCAGCATGGCGGTGGCATACCCGCTGTCCGTGGTGAACCGGTAAAGCATGCTGGCGAGCACGACGGTCCACAGCCAGCCCGCGGCGCGGACATAGGCAAGGGCGACGATCAAACCCAGCGAGACGATGAAGTAGGCAATCATGGTGATAACTCCTCGGGGTGTGCGGTCTTCAGGCCGCCTTTCGTTCAATTCTTCGTTCGGCGCCGCGGGCGCTCCGTGGCTCGCCGCGTGACCGTATGTGCGGCTCGATGCGACGCGTCTTCGCAGCGCCCGCATCCGGCAGCGGTGCAGTCAGGCCGGCCACCAGAAAGGGCACGATCCGCTTCATCACGCTTTCGGGGTGCTCGCTTTTGCGCACCTCGTAACTGGCGATGAGCTGCACGGCGTCGGTGCCGGCAATGACGTATGACATGGCGCCCAGCATGAAGTGCATGCGCCATGCGAGTTCCTTTTCCGGCATCTGGGGCAAGGCCCGGTAAAGCGCAGCCCTGAAGCGTTCGACGACCTCGACATAGGCCGATTCCAGCAATTCCCGGATGGCCGGGCGCGACTCGGCGTGGGCGCGGCCGAGCAGGCGGATGAAGCGGTGGCCGCCCGATCCTTGGTCCATGCTCATGCGCAGGACGGGGCCGAAGAAAGCTTCGATGATGCCCGCCGGTGTCAGGGGGCGGCCGCGCGCCGCCTTCTCCAGCGCATCGAGTTCGCCCAGACGTTCGGCGTTGAGCGGTGCCAGGCGCCGCTCGAAAACGGCGCTGATCAGCGCGGCCTTCGAGCCGAAGTGGTAATGCACGGCGGCGAGATTGACCTGCGCGGCCGTGGTCAGCGCGCGCAGGCTGGCGCGCTCGAAGCCGTGCTCGGCAAACAGCACTTCGGCGCTGTTGAGGATGCGCTCGCGGGTGTTCAGGCTGTCGCCGGACGGCAGTTGCTTTTTCGGGTGCATGGCAGGTATTCGGCCCCAAGCGCGGAATCTGAAGGAATTCAAACAGCCGTTTGAATCATACGTTTTGGCGGCAGGATGTCAAGGCTGCCCGTTTCCCGGCCGTGTGGCCCGGGAAACGGGGCTGCACGGTTGGTGCCGGATTTGGCGGATAATGGCGCCCTTAGTTACCTGCGGTTGCCTGCGGTTGCCTGAGGTCACCTGCGATCACCCGCGGTCACTCGCGGACACCCGAGCAACAAGCGCAGGCTCCGCCGGAACCAAGGGCAGAGCGCTGCGTCAACGTACCGTTTCGCTCCGCGGCCGAGCCATCCAATCCTGCGCCACCCGGGAACGCCGGGGCGCCCCAATCCAGACAAGCAGCCATGGCACACGATCACCGACACGCCGCCCGTCCCCCCGCCGAAGCCACCAGCCGAGCCAATCGGCGCCGCGAATGGGGGCGGGTCATCGGGCTGTTGCCCTATCTCTGGGAATACAAGGGACGCGTCGCGCTGGCGCTGGTGTTCCTGGTGACTGCCAAGCTGGCCAACGTCGGCGTGCCGCTGATCATGAAGGATGTGGTGGATTCGCTGGATGCGGCTACAGCGGTGCTGGTCCTGCCGCTGGCGCTGCTGGGCGCCTATGGCCTGTTGCGATTTTCCACGACGCTGTTCGCCGAGTTGCGCGACATCGTGTTCGTGCGCGTGACACAGCGCTCC
>CANJXQ010000211.1 GCA_947478805.1 Betaproteobacteria bacterium
CCGCGCACGTCACCCGCCACACGGCGCGACAGGTCGACAACGGGACGGGCGAGATCGACGAAGCGCTTAGTCCCAATCGGGGATATATCGTCCAGCATTGCCAGCGGCTCGGGCTCACCTGCGACACCGCTCTCCGGCGTGATCTTCACCGTCGGCGCCAGCGCCGCACGGTTGAGCGTGCCGTCGAGGAACTGCGACAGCACGTTGATATCGAGGAATTCATAGGTCACGACGGGCGCGCCACTCTCCATCAGCCGCACACGGATCTCGCGCGCATCGAGCGGCGCGTGCCGCAGCGCCGCGCGCGCCGCTCGCCCAACCGCGCGCGAGCGCTCCACGATGAATTCGTTCGACGCCGTCACTGACAAGCGGCGCGACGCATCGAAATCCACTGCGATGTTGCGATACCCCTGCGCGTGCAACGCCTGCGTGAGGCGCATTGATGGATCAACATTGATCGGCTGGGGCCTCGCATCCGGCGTCACCGCTACGCCGTGGAACGCCTGTTGCGTGGATTCCGCGCGCGGCAGCACCTGCGCGAAAGCCTGCGGACGCTCGAACTTCACACGTTCGGGGTCGGCACGATCGGAAGGAATGACTTTGTCGTCGGATAGCGGCGCCGGGCGGCGGCGCAGCACGTCGCTGCCCCTCGATGACATTTCGTTGTATAGCGTCATGTTGCGATCGAGCTTGGCGCCGCCATCGCGCAGGAGCGGGTGGTAGAACATGCTGCCCGTTGTGCCGCTCGACCGGAGCAGCAGCGCATCGAACGGTATGCGCACGTAAAGACCCTTGTCGAAGCTGCCTTCGCCGAACTCCGCCGCCGACATGTTGGTGCGCGAGAAAAAGCCGCCCAGGGTTACGCCGTTGTCAAAGGTACGCTCCAGCTGCACCGTGGCACCGATGTCCTTGGCGAGGTAACGACCTGCGCTGAGGATGGTGCGCACGCCGTTCCAGCCGGTGTCCCAGTACAACGTCGCATGGCCCGTGGCTACCTTGTAGTCGCGCAGGGCCAGGTCCTGCTTGAAGTCGCGCTGCTGCACGTAATTGACATCCACGCCCAAAGCCACGGAACCGGCATGCGGCCGGTACAGCCATTCGCCGCCCACGCCGGCATACATCATTTCAAGATAGCCGCCGTACACCGAGTAATACTGGTTATCCGACAACTGCCCGACATGCGTGGCCTGCAGGTTCCTCATCTGCAGCGGGGTCGAGGTGATGTACTCGCGCACGAAGGTGCGCACGCGCGGCACGTTGCTCGGCGCCGTGAACTTGAACTTGTCGAAATTGTTGACGAGGCCGAGGTCCAACGTACCCTGCAGCCAGGTCTGCTCAGTGAAGCGGAACTTCGCCTGCCCGGTGACAGAGATCTGGTAGAGCAGGAACCCGTCCGGGCCGCCGAGGATCTGCTGGTAGTCCATGCCGGGCTTGACCTCCAGACGCGGCTTGTCGAGTGTGGCCAGGATCTTCGGCTCAGGCGCATTCACGTCGGCGCGCACCCCGCCGCCCGGCGCCTGCACGATCACCGAGTCACGCTGCTCCGTCGGCGGCAGGGCCTCGAATCGTTTCTGCACCCAGGTCTCCCGGTCGATGCGCTGCTCGGTCATGGGCAGGCCGTGCTGCGCGTGCTGCAGCGTGAAGGTGCGCACATCCGCCGGGGCGTCACGGTGCAGCACCCTCGCCGCGCGATCGATGCGGTCCTGCCAATAGCCGGCGGTGGCGCCCTCGAACTGCACGGCCACATCCGAGCCGCGCCGCTCGACACGCCGCACGTCCCATTGCGTCTGTGTACCGAGGTCCTTCACCGTGGCCGTCCAGTCGGCCTCGCGCGTCGGCCGCGCGGGACTCACCGGAACGCGCGGCGGATCGGCGATCTTGGGAAAGCCCAGGCGATCGAGTTGCGTGGTGAGCGTCAGGCCCAGCATCAGGCGGTTGCCGCGCTCGAAGGCGACATTCAGGTCGGCACCGCTGCCCAGGCGATATACCGCTCCGAAATTCCAGGGGCTCTTCACAGGCTGATTGTTCGCCTGCGGCTCGTGCTGGTAGTCGTTGCCGTCGTACTCGAGTTTAAGGATGAGGTTTTCCCAGGGCGTCTGGTATTGCACGCCGCCAAACAGGCTGGCCGGGCCGCTGAAATAATTACTGAATGAAAAGTTCCCACCCGGTCCGACCACGACGGTGTTACGGGTTTCAGCGCGACCCAGGAACCTGAGCGGATTGCGGATGTTGCCGCGCGCCCCGAGGTAACCCCAGCCGATGCCCGCGCTCCAATCGAAGGGGCCCGTGCGCTTGCTCGCCACGAGATACTCGCCCGTGAAGAAACCGGTACCCGTGATATCGCGCGCGCCCACGGACAATTCCGGCCACCACGCGGATTCCGTGCTCAGGCGCAACTTGAAATCCACGCTCTTGTCCTTGTAGCTCTGGGAAACGGCGATGACGCCCGTCGGGTCGTACAAACGGTTGTCAACGCTGGTATAGCGAAAACCCGCCTCCAGCCACGGGAAGGGCTGCGCGAAAACATTCAGACGCGTATAGGGCGACGTATTACTGATGGAACTCGACAGCCGCCCCTCGGGTGCCATGCGCGCGGTGGGCGATTGCAGCAAGCCTGCCGAACCCCAGTCGCCCATGGTGACGCGCGGGCCGTTGCTGCGCAGGCCGTCGTCCGCCGCGTTCGCCACAACGCGCTCCGCCCCCGCATCTCCCACACGCGACGCACCTTCGGCTATCCGCAACCCGGCATTGACGTCCGGCGCTGGGCCCTGCGTGGCGAGGAACTGGGCGAGGCTCGCCGAGAACGCCTCCGTCCAGCCACGGTCGCGCGGCGGCGCCCAGATCCACGCGCCGGGCGCGGGTTCGTCCTGCGCCTCGGCGTTCCACAGCGCGACACCGGATCGCTGCACGCGGCCGTCGGGCTGCACCACCCACACCCAGTCCACGCGCCGCGAGCCGCTCGGGCTGCAGGTAGACACATACGCCATGGCGCCACGGCCCGGGGCGTGCGCGACGGCGCAGCGCGTGCCGCGCGCCGTCACCACCGTCACCGTGCGCGGGCGCACGGGCATCACCACCGTGTGGCCGGGCTGAAGTACGGGATCACGGTCCGGGTTGCCCTGCAGCCAGCGCGCATCGGCCATGGCCACGCGAACGCGGCCGGTCGGTGACAATGTGCCGATGAGTTCCGCCAGCCGCCGCATCGCTTCGGCATCGGCCTTCAGCGCGCCGGGGCCTGCCGCAAGATCGCGCAACAAGGCGCTTTTCGCCGCAGCCTGCGCCGGCATCTCCGCCGGCACGCGCCAGGACAGGCCCAGCGCATAGGCATCGGCCTTCAACGCGGCCGGCTCCTGCAGCAGCCAGTCGCTCAATCGTCGGGGAGCTGGCTGTGCCATTGCAACGGCGTTGCCCAGCAGCAGCATCAGTGCCACAACGCCCACTGGCATCGGGCACCATGCGATGCGCGCCGGACCTATGGCGGAAAGTCCTCCGGCCACCCGCATCATGGCGTGCGCGCCGCATCCGGCGGCCAGCGCTGCCAGGTGAAGCAGACATTCGTCGCCAGGCATTGCTCGCCATACACCACGGCGGCCTGCCCGGCGCGTAGCTCGACGGCATAACGCGCGGGCGGCAGCACCGTGTCACCCGCATTCGACGAAGCCTTGCCTGCCATGGTCTCTGCGAACCACGCGAGGCTGTTCGCGTCGACGCCCGCAAGCTGGCTGCGCGCAGGCGGCGGTGTCCTGCGGATCGAAAGCGCATCGTCAATGCCGTAGCGATAACCCGGCATCACGTCGCGCAGGCGCGAATACATCACGGCATCGTTGCGCCCGGCCAGTTGCGCCCACGCCGGCACCCCGCGCAGCTCGACGTTTCGCCACTCCGGCGTGAACCCCGCCACGCCCGTGACGCGCCCGTCTCTCAGGCGCACCACCTCGCGCGTGCCCCCGTACCATGCTTCCGTCGGCGCCCTGGTGCTGGAATCGGTGCTGGCATCCAGCTCGCCCAGCACGAACAGCGACACCTGCCCGTCGATCGTCACCCGCAGGTAACGCAATGCCGGGTTCAGCGTGGCGCCGACGGAATAGTCCTTGCTCCAGAGCGACTGCCAGATGCCCCGGAAAGTCGGCTGGACGGGATCGGGGACGACGGCGCAGCCGGCCGCGATGCTTGCCACGCAGGCCGCCAGCCAATGGACAGGAAGGAATCGAAATCGCAAGTAAAAGGGACCGAAATATCGCCCGCCGAATGGTGCTCCCGGGGCGGTTCATTGACCGCCGAAGTTACCACGATCCGGTTACCAAGATCTTGTAACTGCGCCACCAATGAAAACGGCCTTGACGAATCGTCAAGGCCGCGTCTGAAACGCTGAAACGTGCGCGAACTAGCGCGTGCCCGAGCCCGAACCACTCGACGTGGACTGCGTGGTGGTCGTGGTGGCCGCCGCGATGGCCGCCGCCGCAACCGCCGCGCCGATGCCTACCACGCCGCCGAGGCCACCCACCGCCCCGGCGATGCCGCCAGCCGCGCCGGCTGCGCCCGCACTCGCTGCGCCCGCACCGGCACCCACACCTGCGCCCGCGCCTGCACCACCGGCCGCACCACCTGCCGTACCACCAGCACCACCGGCCGCACCGCCGCCGGCACCGCCGCCGCCAGCCGCGCCGCCGGAACCGCCGCCGCCACCGGCACCACCGCCAGCGCCACCTGTCTGCGCCAGCACATCCGGCACGTACACGGCGCTAGCAAACGTCACCGCGCCAAACACACCCGCCACCGCCATCGCCAGCATCTTCTTCGTCATCTTGTTCATGATGCAATTCTCCTGAATGATTCGGTTACTCAAACCTTGCAAATTCGTATTCACTTCAAGCTGCGAACGCCGACCGAACGCTTAATGATTCAATTCGTTGTGGCTTCGATACCCAGTGGTTCAATGCAGTGGGAACCGCGCCTCGCCATTCCCATCCATCCATCCGGTCAGAGCATAAACCACCCCGCCGCACAGCAACAACCTTGCCGACTAATTAATTCGGTGACACTTCCCCCGGAGCGAACATCGTCCAAGCACATTTCAGTAGGGATCGTTGAATGCTACCTCAACTTATTCATATTGCGAGAGAATATTCCAGTCTGTTGTAGGCAAGCAACAGTAATAAACACATCATTTTCTAGTCTATTCGACCATCTCCCTTACCCCGTCCCAGCGCCCCTCTCAGAAATGCACTCTAAGCGATTGTTTTATTGGGCAAATACTTTTCACCCTATGACATGGTCATGCCAAAAAAAACACAGCGGCGAAAAACATCGAACACGATGCCAGCCCGACATTTGTACGCACTGCGAATTTTCGGATCTCCGTTCCATGACTGACTTGTCGGCAATCAGCGTCAGGGGCGATTTCGATAATAGCGCTGCACGTCCCGATAACACCGATGCGCGAGGCCATCCAAATTCGACAGAAGAGTGCAAAACAGGGCAACATCGACGCCCCGCGCTTTGATGGCCTGGCTCGCGCATTCA
>CANJXQ010000212.1 GCA_947478805.1 Betaproteobacteria bacterium
CATTGCCGATGAAATGGCGATCAGCCATGTGCGCTCCGCCAATTCGTCCGTGGCGCGCGACATGCTCGATTTTTCCACCGCCGTGTGCGACAGCCGGGGCCGCGTGGTGGCGCAGGGCCTGTCGCTGGCCATCCAGCTGGGCGCCATTCCGCGATTGATGAAGATGATGATCGAACGGGTCGGCGTGCCCGGGCGCGGCGACGTGTATTTCGTCAACCACCCCTGGCAGGGCGGCGTGCACGTGCCCGACGTGTTCTTCGTCAAACCGGTGTTTCTCGAAACTGGCGATGCCCCGGTGGCCTACACGGTCATCGTGAGCCACATGGTCGACATGGGCGGGCGCTACGCCGGCAGCATCTCGCCAGCGGCGGCGAACATCTTCGAGGAAGGCCTGATGATTCCGCTGGTGCCACTGGTTAAATCCGGCGTGGTGAACCAGCCCATCCTCGACCTCATCGCCGCCAACGTGCGCGATCCCTCGTCCGTGCTCGGCGACATCCGTTCGGCCCTGGGCGCGCTGGAAACTGGCGCGACGCAGTTCCAGGATTTTGCGCGGCGCACTGGCCCTGAAGCCTTGGCCGGGCAGATCGAACGGCTGCTCGATGCCACCGAGCGCGCCACCCGCGCAGCCTTTCGTCGCGACATCCCCGACGGCACCGCCTCGGCAGAGGATTTCCTCGACAGCAAGGCGCCCGACAACCCCAACCCGAAGATCGCCTGCACGGTGGTGAAGAAAGGCGATCGCATCCGCTTCGATTTCGCAGGAACCTCGCCGCAGGTGGCGGGCGGCTTCAACTGCACCATCGCCGATGTGATGTCGGTGGCGGCCTTTGCCGCGCGCTCGGTGCTTTCCGAGGACATCCCGGTGAATGACGGCTTCTATCGCTGCCTGGAGTTCGTTGTGCCCGAGGGCTCGCTGATCAACGCGCAGCACCCGGCCGGGGTGAGCGCGCGCGGCTCCACGGTGTGCCGGCTCAACGATGTGGCCATGGCGGCGATGGCGAACCTCGTGCCGGGCCAATTGCCCGCCGCTCCCGGCGGGCGCGGCGCGATCTTCTTTTCCGGTCAGCGCGCTCAGAAGGATGGCGGCAAGGCCTGGGTGTTCCTCGATTACCTCGGTCCCGGCTGGGGCGGGCGGCCCATGGGCGAAGGCGTGCCCGGCCTGTCGCACCCGCTGGTCAACGCCGCCAACATTCCGGTGGAAACGATCGAGCAGCAGTTTCCGCTGCGCGTCAGCGAATACGCGCTGGCCGATGACGTGCGCGGCACGGGCCTGCATGCCAGTGCCGCCGGCGTGGTGCGCGAGTACGTCGCGCTGAACGACAACACCACGGTCAACCAGGAACTCATTCGCGACGTGCACACGGCGCCCGGCGTGGTCGGCGGACACGCCGGCACGCCTGCGCTGGCGCAGGTGCGTCGCTCCGGCAGCACGTCATGGGAGACGGTTCCCGCCATTGGGCTATTCAAGCTCGACGCCGGCGATACGTTGCGCTGCCAGCTCTCGACTGGCGGCGGGTATGGGGAACAAGCGGGGGAACAAGCGGGGGAACCAGCAGGCGTTCCTGCAAAAGGCGCAGCGGGCATTCCCGCAGGCCGTACCACGCACGCCGCGGCCAGCTCGCCGGCAAGAGGCGCCTGAGATGGCAGACCCCAAGGCTTCAAAACCGGGCGCCAAGACCTGGCGCATCGGCGTCGACATCGGCGGGACCTTCACCGACTTCGTCATACTCACCCCCGACGACAAGCTCGAGCGGATCAAGCTTCTCTCCACGCCAGACGATTACTCGCGCGCCATCACCAGCGGCCTGCGCGACAGCCTCTCGGATGCCGCGCGCGCGGGCGTCAGCGCCTTCGTGCACGGCACCACGGTGGCCACCAACGCCATCCTCGAGGAAACCTCGCAGAAGATCGCCCTTATCACGACGCGCGGCTTTCGCGACGTGCTCGAATTGCGCCGCGCGCGCCGGCCGCACCTGTACGAACTGAACTGGGAGCCGCCGGCACCGCTGGTGGACCGCGAACTGCGGCTGGAGGTCGGCGGCCGCTTGGACGCCGCCGGCGCCGTGGTCGAACCCCTGAATGAGGCCGACATCGATGCCTGCATCGCCACGCTGCGCGGCGCCGGTGTTGCCGCCGTGGCCATCTGCCTGATCAACGCCTATGCCAACCCGGCGCACGAAGCGCATGTGGCCCAACGCATTGCCGCCGCCCTGCCAGGCCTGCGGCTCACCTGCTCCTCCGATCTCGCCCCCGAGCCCAAGGAGTTCGAGCGCACCAGCACGACAGTGGTCAATGCCTTCCTCCTGCCCATCGTGCACGACTACCTCACGCAACTGGAAACCTCGCTTGCCGCCATCGGCGTCACGCCGCAGCCGCAGGTGATGCAATCGGACGGCACCACCGCCAGCGCCGCCATGGTGCGCGAGCGACCGTTCCTGATCATCGAGTCGGGCCCCGCTGCGGGCGTGGTGGCCGCAGCGCGCCTCGCCGAGCAAATGGGGCGCCCGGCCATCATCGCCTTCGACATGGGCGGCACCACCGCCAAGGCCTGCCTCGTCAACGACCACCGCGTGGCGCTTAACGATGAGTTGGAAGTAGGCGCCGCGATCAATCGCGGCTCGGGCTTCATGCGCGGCGCGGGCCATGTGGTGCGCGCCGCCTGCGTGGACCTCACCGAAGTGGGCTCGGGCGGCGGATCCATCGCCTGGATCGATGGCGGCGGCGCGCTGCGGGTCGGCCCCAAGAGCACCGGCGCCAACCCGGGCCCTGCCTGCTACGGGCTGGGGGGGACCGAGGCCACCGTCACCGACGCGCACGTCGTGCTCGGCTACCTCAACCCGGATGCCATCGCCGGCGGCAAGAAGCGCATTCACCGCGATCTCGCGCACAAGGCGGTTTCCACACTGGCGGCAAGGCTCAAGGTCTCCGAGCGCGACGCGGCCTACGGCATCTTCACCGTTGCCACGGCCACCATGCGTCGCGCCGTGCGCGCCGTGTCGGTCGAGCGCGGCTACGATCCGCGCCAGTTCACGCTGGTGTCATTCGGCGGCGCCGGCGGCCTGCACGCAGCGGCACTGGCCACGGAACTGGAAATGCCGGAGGTCGCCGTTCCCATCGCCCCCGGCCTCTTCAGCAGCCTGGGCCTGCTGTTCTCGGATGTCGCGGTGACGCGCATTGCCAGCAGCCGCGTTGCCATTGACGCAACGTCCCCTGGGCAATCCATCGAGGCCCTGGAGCGGGACGTCGCAGCGCTCGCCGCCGAGGCCACGGCGGAGTTGCACCGGCATCACCCTTCGCAGGCGACGCCCGTCGTGGAAGCCTTCGCCAGCGTGCAATACATCGGGCAGTCGGCCACGCTCAGCATTGCCATGCCCGATCGCGCACGCATCGGCAGTTCAAGCGCTCGGGCCGCGGAGCTCGCCAACGCGTTTCACTGCGCGCACCAACTGGCGCGCGGACACGCCGCCGACAACGAGCCGATCGAGGTCACGGGCCTGCGCGTGCGGGTGGCCCTGCGCGCGCCGCCGCTGCGCTTTCGCGAGCTGGCCCGCAGCTTCGTTACCGCGCCCGCCACCGGCGCGGTGCCCGAGCGTTCGCGCGACATGTACTTCGGACCTGCCCTGGGTTCGCGGATGACGCCCGTCATCGCGCGCTACCAGCTCAACGCCACGCCCCGGTCCGGGCCGCTGCTGATCGAGGAATCGGAATCCACCATTGTGGTGCCGCCGGGCTTCGACGCGCGGCTGGACGAGACCGGCAGCGTGCTCATCCGCCCGCGGTGAATGGCGCGGGCGGATGATCACATTTCATTGATTGTTTCAAGACAGATGACCGATCAATCACGGAATTGATAATTATTTTCCCGGCTACTTGAACAGGCCCTTGATCTTGCTGCCCACGCTCTTGGTGGCATCGACCGCGGCCCCCGCCGCGCCCTTCACCGACTCGGCCACGGCATGCACCAGCTGTCCCTTCAGCGCGGTGATGATTTCCGACACCAGTTCCCCCGGGGTCACGCCGCCCCTGGCCCGCCCGATATTGCGCAGTTCGATATTGGGCAGCGGCAGGGTAATGGTCTTCCCCTTCAGCAGCGCGGGTGCGTAGCTGACCTTGGCATCGCGGATCGACAGGACGTCGACGATCAGTTTCTTTGCCGGCGCCTTGTCCTTTGCCGCCGCATCGGGTGTCCCGAGCATGCGCTTGACGTAGCCCTGCACATTGCTCTGGATGACATCGAAATTGGTGCCAGCATCCGAGGTTTCATAGTTGATGTCAGGGGCCTGCACGGCGATCTTGCGGATCACGACCACGTCGCGCGTCACGCTGGCCAGGTCGACCGACAGCTCGGTTTTCGCCGCAGTGAGCGCATGGCCGGTCTTGAAGCCCTTGGGGTTGCCGATGAAAAGACCGCCGATCTCGCCGACGCCGTCCGTGGGCGAGAGTTTGACCCGGCCGACCTTGACCGTGGTCTGGGTCATTTCAGAACCCAGCTTCTCTATGGCGGCCAGCACCAGCGAATCGAGCGACGAGTACAGCCAGATTCCCGCCGCAGCGACAAGAACAAGCACCAGCGCCACCAGTGAGAGGATGATTTTTTTCATTGCCACCTCGCGACAGATACCGGGATTGACGCAGGTCCCGCCCGGTCCGATGCCCGCATTATCTCCGCATTTCGGCCAACGGCATGCGGCAGGCCTACTTGCCGAGCGAGAACACCCGCTGCGCAAACGGCGTGGCATTATTGCCGGCCATCTCGCAACCCCAATCCAGGGTCTGCACGCGCATGGAGATTTTCCAACCCGCCCCCGTTCGCTTGAGGCGGTCCAGGTAGCGCAGGCTAATGGTGCGCAATTTACTGTGCGCCTTGCCCTCGGCATCCGGCAGCACATGCGTCGCAATGGCGTACACCTCGCACTCGGCCACATCGCCCTCCAGCCGCTCGATGCGGAAGTTGCCCATGAAATGGGTGGAGACCTTCACCTCGCCGCTCTTGAGCCGCCCGAAGAACGGCAGGATGGTCTGGTCCATCATGGCATCCAGGCCGAGCATCACCGGTTTCATGTGGTAGGTCGCATGCACGTCGTCGGTGAAGCAGTCGCGCACGCCCTGCACGTCGCCGCGGTCCACGGCCATGAAGTAGCGCTCCTGAATATCGCGGATGGCGGCGTAGTCGAGGAGGAATTGGGGGTCGATTTTGGGGTTGGACATTTTGTTGCTCCTTGTGGATTGGAACTTCTGTTCGCTTAACGAAATCATTTTGCCTGACGGCGACTTACTTGGCGGTCAGGGTTTCGCCTGACGGCGAGTTACTTGGCGGTCGGGGTTTCGCCTGACGGCGAGTTACTTGGCGGTCGGGGTTTCGCCTGACGGCGAACTACTTTCTTTTGCTTGTGCAAAAGAAAGTACTCAAAGAAAAGCACACCCCCGATGCATCGGTCGCCTGCGGCGA
>CANJXQ010000213.1 GCA_947478805.1 Betaproteobacteria bacterium
ACCAGCACCAGGCGCGGATCCTTGAGCGCGCCGCCTGCCGCAATGGCATCCGCGTCGCGGTCGAGTGCGATCAACCGGCCGTCAGGCGCAAGCGCGTCGAGGATCAGCCTCGCGTGCCCGCCACGTCCGAAAGTCGCGTCGACAAAGGTCCCGTGCCTGCGCATGCCCTCGCCACCGTCAATCTCCAGCGCCCGCACCGCCTCGATTGCGAGGACGGGAATGTGAGCGCTTTTATTGGCAGGGACGGGAGCGGGTGAAGATGCATGCTCGGTCACAGCGAAAAATTTTCAGTGCCGGGGGGAGGCGAGCTGCTCGCCTGGCTCATCGCGCGAGCAAGCTTTTCGTCCCAGGCGGAGACATCCCAGAGCTCGAAATGGCTGCCCTGGCCCACCAGGATCACGTCTTTCTTGAGGTTGGCGAATTTGCGCAAGGCCGGCGACAACAGGATGCGGCCCTGGCCGTCCAGGCTGGTTTCCTCGGCAAAGCCGACAAGGAGGCGCTGCCACCAGCGCGCCTGCTCGTTAAAACTGGAAAGCGACTGTATGCGCGCGCCGATCGGCTCCCAGGCAAGGCGCGGATAGAGAAGGACGCAGCCGTCAGGGTGAGCGGTCAGGACAACGGCGGCACCGCCCGAAACGAGCGCGTCACGATGCCGGGTAGGAACGGCCAGCCGCCCCTTGGCATCTACGCTGAGCTCTGTCGCCCCTTGGAACACGCAATTCCCCCGAAAAGCGATGGGCTGCAGAGAAATCGGCCGCCGATTTCCCTAATTTCCCACCAATTTCTACTTCTTCCCACTTTAGAGGAAAGTTTTTCAGGGGTCAAGCCAAAAATACAAGAAATTGCTGCGTTGACAGGGACTTATGTGAACAAGCTCAGAAACGATCTAGAAGAATAATAGTCACAGATATTAAAGGGATATCTCCGTAACTGCAAGTACTTTATCAAGTACGGGTGGTTTTTAGGTGGGGAACCGCCTTTGCTGCCGGCTGGAGAAGATGTCTAGCGCGGCGGCCAGTGGGGTGAGCCGCGAACGTGGACGTCAAGGGCCCACGCGACAGCAGCAAATCTTCAATTCATACCGTTGCCAGAACAGGCAGTCCGGTCGTTACAGCGCCTGCGCGGCGCCCACGCACCCTTGGGCGCGGCTCATCGCACGTCGCGAGTCAGTGAAGGTGCTTCTTGCTCGCAGACGAGCGCGGGCTTGTCGGTGCCGCGGCACGGCCAGTGCTTGCGGCCGAGGTTGCGCCGCTGGAAGTCCAGCGACGTTCGAACAGCTGATGCACATGCTGCAGCACTTCGCTGATTTCGCCTTCAGCGAAATGCCGGGACAACAACGCCGATACATCTTCAATCATGCTGCGACGCTGCTCTTCCTGAATCGCCTCCGCGGACGGGCCCACGAATGCCATGGAGTGCTCATCGCGCCCGTCCTCGTGGTAGTACGTCACCTCGACACCCGCGGCCTGCTCGGCATGCGCGCACAGCGCCTCGAACGAGGCTTCGAGCGCGCGCTGGAAATTGCGGCCGACCCAGCCGGTCCAGCAGATGTCGAGCACGCGACGCCGCCGATCAAACACCACGCCGGGTTCGTCCTGGTGCGCGCTGGTGGCATCGGCGAGCCCGTCGAGATCCACGTAATCGAGCCACGCTCGCAGCGCCTGCTCGACTTCCGCTTGGGTCACGCCGCTCTTGAGCGGCACGAGGCCGTGAACATGGACTTCGGTATGCATGCAAAACTCCCGGTAACAACGTACTCCAACACAACGCCTGATCAAAACGCCGAATCAGCCTGCAGCGAATCGAGTGAACTCATTCTCGCGCAAAAGCCGCCGCGATGCCGCCGGCAAAAAAAATAATCGCGGGCGCGCGCCGTCGGCCGACGGTCAGGCCTTGGGCGCCGGCTTGACCTTGTCGAGCACTGTCATGGCAGTCGCAACGACGCCGGCGATGTCTGCCACGTTGGTGGGCACTATCATCGTATTGTTCGTCTTGGCCAGGTGCGCAAAGGCGGTGATGTACAGCTCCGCAATCTTGAGGTTGGCCGCCTGCGCGCCGCCGTCCTTGCCGATGGCAGCAGCGACCGACTCTACGGCCGAGGCGGTGGCCTCGGCCACCAGGCGCAGCGCGGTCGCCTCGCCCTGCGCGCGGTTGATGGCCGAAGTCTTCTCGCCCTCGGATTTCAGCACCGCGGCCTGTTTTTCGCCTTCGGCGACATTGATCTCCTGCTGCTTCTCGCCCTCCGACTTGGCGATCAGCGCGCGCTTTTCACGCTCGGCGGTGATCTGCTGCTGCATCGAACGCAGGATGGCCTCGGGCGGCGTGATGTTCTTGATCTCGTAACGCAGGACCTTCACCCCCCAGCTGCGCCCCGCCTCATCGAGCACCGACACCACCTGGCGGTTCATCTCGTCGCGGCTCTCGAAGGTCTTGTCGAGCTCCATCTTGCCGATCTCCGAGCGCAGCGCGGTCTGCGCCAACTGCGTGATCGCAGCGATATAGTTGGACGACCCGTAGGACGCCAGGCGCGGGTCGGTTACCTGGAAATAAATGACGCCATCGACCGCCAACTGGGTGTTGTCGCGCGAAATGCACACCTGCTCCGGAACATCGAGCGGCACTTCCTTGAGCGAATGCTTGTAGGCAACGCGATCGAAGAAGGGCACGATGACGTTCAGTCCCGGCTCCAGGATCGCGTGAAATTTTCCCAGCCGCTCCACCACCCAGGCATTCTGCTGCGGCACCACGCGCACGCCCTCGATCACGAACACGATGGCGAGCAGGATGATGAAGATCGGGATCGCCCAGGGGCGGGTCATTTCGGTGCTGGCGGCAAAGAAAGTCAGCACCAACACGCCGACGAGTTTTGGAATCATGTGTCCTCCTCTATCTGTGAATCGGATCCGCAATCGCGGGCAACCGTGGTCGCTCGTTCAGTGCTTCGCCCCGGACGATACCTTGAGCGTATTGCCGTCCACGCCACTGATGTAATAGGTCTCGCCTTCCGTCGGGCCATCGACGATGGCATCCCACAACGTATCGCGGTAGCGCACCCGCGCACGTCCCGCGGCGCGATCGGTCCAGCGGTCCACCGTGACCTGCTGCCCGACATCGAGCGATGCCATCGGCTTGCCGCGGCTGCTGCGCGGGTGGCGCTGCACCCAGACCACGCCCGCTACCGCGAGGGCGGCCGACACCAGCGCCTGCGGCCAGAAACCCTGGCCCACCCAGGCCATGGCTGCACCCGCGAACGCCGCGACGCCCAACACCAGCAGGAAAAACGTACCGGTCAGGAGCTCGGCAATGATCAGCGCAAACCCCGCCAGCAGCCAGAACAAGTAGGTTTCCATGATCCAATCTCGCCCTTTGATTTCGTCCATCATACCGCAGCGTCAAAAGCTTGCACGAGCCAATATCCAATGTCGAAAAAGCCCACTACCTCCCCGAGGCATTGATCATAATATTTATTCCAATGCCTATAGCGAATGGGCTATCTATTTATCTTGATAATAATTACATATGCCTGCCGGCGCTCGGGCAAGGCCTCGAACAGGAGACCGTCACGCCGCCCCGCGCACGCCGCGCGCGCTAGCGGTTACACTTCGGTCCTTCTCATGCCTTGGAGGTCGCATCGTGATCAAGTGGGGACTCATTACCTTCGGCGCAGGCATCATCCTGATCATCATTGAAATCATGGTCGCCAAGCGGAAAAAGGAAGGCTTCACACCCACCGACCGGCAGCGCGTGATGGGCATCTTCGGCGTCACGGTCTTCGCCACCGCGCTGGTGATGGGCCTGATCTGGATGACCTGAGCATGCCGGTTTCACAGAGCAACCCGGCGGGAGCGCTGGACGGGAAAGTGGCCATCGTCACCGGCGGCGGCAGCGGCATCGGTCGGGCCATCGCCACGGCGTTTGCCGCCGAAGGCGCCAAGGTGGCCATCGCCGGCCGGCGACGCGAGAAACTGGACGAAACGGTGGCCGAGATCGCCAAAGCCGGCGGTACCGCGCTCGCCGTCACCACCGACGTCGCGAGCGAGGACCAGGTAACCCGCCTCTTCGCGGCAACGCAGTCCGCCTGGGGCCGACTCGACATCCTGGTCAACAACGCCGGGGGATTCGCCGGCGCGCCCACCGACGAATTTCCGCTGCAGATGTGGAAGGACATGATCGACTCCAACCTCACGGGCGCGTTCCTGTGCTGCCGCGAGGCGTATCGCGTGATGAAGGCCAAGCGGGCCGGACGCATCATCAACATCGGCAGCACCTCGGCCAAGGTGCCGCGGCCCAAGTCCGCGGCCTACGCAGCCTCGAAATGGGGCCTCGACGGCCTCACGCGCATGCTCGCCATCGAGGCCCGCGAATTCGGCGTCGCAGTCAGCATCATCCATCCGGGCAACACGGTGCCGGGCGTGTGGAGCGGGCAGGAAGACAAGGTAAAGCACGAGGGGCTGATGGATGCATCGAACGTGGCCCGCGTCGCCGTGCTCATGGCCTCGTTGCCGGCGGAGGCCAACCTGTACGAGAGCATCATATTGCCGGTGAGCATGCCTTTTCTGGGCAGGGGCTGAGCGTCTTCAATAGCAGGAGAGTGCAAATGAAGTTTCCGCAAGCAACTTTCGCCTGGCATCGCGCGTTGGGCGCCATCGCCACGCTGCTCGCCTTCAGCCTGTCCTGCGCCCTCGCCATGGCGCAGAATTTTCCAAACAAGCCCGTGCGACTTGTGGTCGCCAATGGCGCGGGTTCCATCACCGACATCGCGGCGCGCCTGATGTCCCCCGCAATGGGCCGGGCGCTCGGCCAGGCGGTCGTGGTGGAGGCCATGCCCGGCGCGAGCGGCCTGATCGCCTCCGAATATGTCGCCAAGCAGCCCGGCGACGGCTACACGCTGCTCTATGGCAGCAATAACCTCGTGCTGTTGCCGGTCTTCGTCAAGGACCTCAAGCTCGATCCGGTACGCGACCTGCCGCCGGTCACCATCGTCACCGAATTGATTTCGCTGATCTCATCGTCCGCGCAAGCGCCGTGGAAGGACTTCAACGAAATGATCGCCTACCTGAAGGCCAATCCGGGCAAGGTGAATTACGCCTCCACCGGCCTCAATGGCGCGACCACCATGAACCTGGAAGTCTTGAAGTCCAAGGCCGGCCTGTCGGTCGTCAACATTCCCTACAAGGGCGGCTCGCCCGATGTGCTGCGCGCGCTCTCCACCAACGAGGCGCAATTCTCCACCGGGCTGGTCGAGGGCCACGGCGTCGCCGAGAAAGGCGCCACCAACCGCTTCCGCGTCCTGGCCGCCGTCAGCAGCAAGCGCCTGCCCAGCCTGCCCGATGTGCCCAGCACCAGCGAGCTGGGCTATCCGGAACTGGTCATCAACTACTTCTCGATCCACTCGCCCGCCGGCGTGCCCAAGACAAC
>CANJXQ010000214.1 GCA_947478805.1 Betaproteobacteria bacterium
ATCGCAGCGAGGATCTCCTCGGCGGTGATGCGATCGAGCGGGTTCTTCACCTTGGGCCGGTTGAGCACGATGCGACCGACGCCGTCCCTGTTCTCGACGATGACATGACGCCAGCGGGGCGAGCGGGTGGTCTTCCTTGCGGTTTTGCGAGTTGCGGTCATTGGGCCTTCAGGTCGTTTTCGGGGCAAGGTCGCGCTTCAGGCTGCGCGAGGCAAACAGCCAGCGGCCGTTCGCACCCTGGCGCCTGAAGACATCGGTGTACATGGAAGTCTGCAGGACTTTCGGGCCCTCGTTGCGTGTCTCCATCAACTGCATCACGACGCAGGCGTCGATGCGGTCGCCTGAGATGGCGCGAATCAGCAGGTTGCTGATGATGTGACGGCGCAGCGCGCCACCCGTGAGCGCGGCGCCCTCGCGCCGGCTGCGCAGTGCGCCGACGACGGCGGTGCGGCCGCGGGCCGGCAGGTCAGGTGCCTGCATGTCGAGGTCAATCACTGCGTCATCGGTAAACAGCGTTCCCAGTGCGTCGAAGTCCATGCTGTCCACCGCCAGCGCGTAGGCGGCGTGCAATTGCTGCACGGCGAACCAGTCCGCGAACGGAATGTGCTGCGGGATGCCGAGGAATGTTTGTTCGCTCATTTTGTTCGCTGCCTCTATTGCGAAGTGAAGCCGCCATCGATGACGAATTCGCCGCCCGTGGTGAACGACGATTCGTCCGAGGCGAGGTGCAGCACGCATTGCGACACTTCCTCGGGGCGGCCGCGGCGCTTGCCGAAAGGGACCTTTTCCTCGAGCATTTTCATGCGCTCGGGCGTGGAACCATCGTTCATGGGCGTGGCGATGAGGCCGGGGAAGATGGCATTGGCGCGAATCAGGTCCTTCGCATATTCGTTGGCCACCTGCTTGGTGAGGGCGCGCAGCCCGCCCTTGCTCGCGGTATAAGCGGGCACGCCCGCGTAGCCGACGATGGCGGCGGAGGAGCAGATATTGATGATGGAGCCGCCGCCGCCATGGCGCATGTGGGGGACGGCATGCTTGATGCCGAGGAAGGCCCCGGTGAGGTTGATGCCGAGCACGAGGTTCCATTTTTCCAGCGGCAACTGGTCGAGCGGTCCGTGCTGCGGGGCGATGCCCGCGTTGTTGACCAGCACGTCGAGCCGGCCGAAGGCGAGCATGGTGGTGTTGTAGGCGCTCTGCCAGTCGGTCTCCACGGTGACATCGAGCGGCACGTAGATCGCGCGGCCACCACCCCCTGCACTGATGGCCCGCGCCAGTTCCCGACCCTGCTCATGCTTCAGGTCGCCGATGACCACATTCGCGCCTTCGCGCGCCAGCAACTGCGCGTGCGAAGCCCCCATGCCCTGGGCGCCACCCGAGATCAGCACCACCTTGCCCGCTACACGCCCTGTCATCAGGAGGGATCCTTTCTTTGCTCGATGCTTGTGCGCGCCAGCATGATGTCGTGACGCCGCAGCATTATTTGAACTTGGCGATCACGCCGTCAGCGACACGCTTGAGCATGTCCATGTCGTCCTCCACCGACACGCTTTCCCAGCGCAGCATGGCATGCGTGGCACCGAAGTCCTGGTAGCGCTTGGCATCGTCGAGCGCCTTGCCCATGTTCTTCGGGTCCACCATCAGCGTCATTTCCATGCCGAGCTTGGAGGGGTCGCGGCCGGCGGCGCGGGCGGCGGCATGCACTTTCTGCTTGCAAGCCTCGCCTTCGGGGCCGGGCCGGAACAGCGGCATCCAGCCATCGGCCAGGCGTCCGATGCGATTGAGCACAGCGTCCGGCGGGTACGGGGCAATGCGCCGGCCCAGGCCGAACCACAGCGGAATCGTGCGGCCGAGCGACGGCGAGAGGCTCGCATCGCGGATGTTGTGCCATTGGCCCTTGTAGGTGACTTCCTCCTGTGTCCAGAAGGCGCGCATCACGGCGATCTGCTCCTCAAAGCGCTTGCCGCGCGTCTTGAATTCGGCGTTGAGCGCCTCGAACTCGATCGGGTTGTAGCCCACCCCCACGCCCAGGCGGATGCGGCCACCGGACAGGATATCGATCTCGGCCGCCTGCTTGGCCACGAGGCAGGTCTCGCGCTGCGTCAGCACCAGCACCCCCGTCACGAGCTCCACGCGCTTGGTCAATGCCGCGATATAGGCGAACAGCGTGAACACTTCGTGAATGTAACTATTGGCTGTGTATGGAGTCTGCGCGATGCCGCCGTGTTTCTCGGCAACGATGCCGATCACATGATCGAGGTAACGCACGTGGTTGTAGCCGAGCGTGTCGGCGGCCTGGAAGTACTTGACCAGTTCCGGCACCTTGGGACCGTAGTTGGTGAACATGTAGGCGTTGGTGCCGAATTTCATGGAACCTCCTGGTTGGATCGCTCAGTAACGGATATGCAGCTACAGCGGGGCGCGCCGGCAGCGCGCTAGGCGACGAGGATGCATCGTCAGGGATTATGCCAGAGCGTCCCCGTGGTCAAAGTGCGCGCGCAAGACGTATCGAGTGACTTGGTCATTGCGGTCAATCGGCTCGCGTTCATCGCGGGGCAGGACAATGGTTCGAAAGTGCCGCGCTACTGCGCCGATATCCCTGCCGCCTTGGCCACCGCTTCCCATTTGGTGAATTCGCGCGCCAGGCGATCGCGCGCGCGATCGAGCGAATCGAGGTTCACCGACAGACCCAGCGTCATGAACTGGTCCTTCGCCTCCTGCGCCTGTAGTGCCGCCACCAGTTCGCGATTGAGTATCAGCATGGTTTCGCGCGGGGTCTGGCCGTTGGCAAGAAGCACGTACCAGGATGCGAAATCGTAGCCTGGAGAAATGGTTTCGTTGAGCGTGGGGATATCTGGTGCAATGGGCGAGCGTGTCGTGGTCGTCACTGCGAGCGCGCGCACATTGCCCGATTTGATATGCGAGATGGAGGAGCCGAAGCTCGTCAGCACGCCGGTGATCTGGCCGCCGATGACGTCGATCAGCGCCTGCCCCGCCCCCTTGTAGGGCACCGTGACGATGTCCGCCTTCATGCCCTTCCTGAGCATGTCGGTGGCGAGTATGGTCGAGGGATCGGACCCCGCGAAGGTCAGCGCGCCCGGTTTGGCGCGCGCGAGCTGCAGGAATTCCTGCGCGTTGTTGGCGGGCACCTTGGGATTGACGACTAGCACCAGCGCCTGCTCTCCGTAGATGAGTGCCGGCGTGAGGTCTTTCTTCGGATCATAGGGCAGGCCCTTTTCGGTGGCAGCGCTGATCGGGAACCCGTTGCTCACTACGGCCAGCGTGTGGCCGTCGGGCGCGCCCTTTGCCACCGCGTCGGTGCCGATGGCCCCGTTTGCCCCGGGACGGTTCTCGACCACGATCGGCTGGTTGAAGCGCGGCGCAAGCACCCGCGCCACCAGGCGCCCGGATGCATCGGCCCCGCCGCCCGGCGTGAAGGGGATGATGATGCGGATGGGCTTGGTTGGAAATGCCTGCGCATGCAACAGCATCGGTGCCATCGCCATGCACGCCACGGCAACACCCGTCCCCAGCAGTAATCGCTTCATCGCAATCTCCCCTCGATTCGTTGTGGAATTTGCGGGAACTTTATCTCAATCCCGGGCGGTTCGTGGGGCGGCGGGGGATCGCGCGCGTCAGCGTCAACGCCGCGGCATCATCAACTTCAGGGTGTTGTCGCGAACAACGTAGTGATGGAAGAGTGCCGCGAGCGCATGCAGGCCAATGATGAAATATCCCACCGTCGCGATGGTCTCATGGACTTCCTTGAGCTGTTTTCCCAGCGACACGTTTTCACCGATCAGCGGCGGCAGTTGCATGCCGAAAAAGGGAATGGATTCACCCTTGGCGCTCAACACCAGCCAGCCGAGCAAGGGCAGCGCGATCATGAGGGCGTAAAGAAGTAGGTGCACGAGGGCGGCGAGATGGTTCTGCCACGCCGGGGGCGTTGGCTCGATGACCGGCTTCGTGCCCAGATGGCGAAACACCAATCGAACCTAGACCAGCGCGAACGCAGCCAATCCCAGCATGTAATGCCAGCCCATGATGCCTGCGCGCCCGGCGCTGCCGCGCGGGTAAATGCCCTTCAGTTCCATGCTGGCGTACACCGCGACCAGTAACAACAGCATCAGCCAGTGCAAGGCCAATGACATCATGCCGTAGCCGTTTCGTGCGTTGGTCAATTTCATGATTGGGTACCTGATTCCCGGGTGAGGATGTACAGTGAAGGGAGGGGGCGGAACGCTATTGCGCGTATGCGCGAGCGAGTGCAGCACTGACGATGGACAAATGATGACCAACAAAAGCCAACCTGCCACGCCGGCGACCCGGGCGCTGGCGCTCATCGCTTTTCTCGTGCTCTGCTTCGGTGCGGCGGGCATCGGCGGCGCGGTGACGGCTGAGAGCGTGCGATCCTGGTACCCGACGCTCGTCAAGCCTTTCTTCAACCCGCCCAACTGGGTATTCGCGCCGGTGTGGACCTTGCTTTATGCAGCGATGGCGGTGGCGGCCTGGCGGGTGTGGCGCGCGGCGGGCACGCGCAATGCAGCGCTGGCCTTGACGGCATTCGCTGTCCAACTGGTGCTCAATGTCTGTTGGTCGGTGGTGTTCTTCGGACTGCACGCCATCGGGGCGGCACTGGTGGAGATCATCGTCCTGCTTGCGGCCATCGCGACCACGATGCGCCTCTTCTGGCGGCATGACCGGGCAGCAGGCCTGTTGTTTCTTCCCTACCTTGCGTGGGTGTCGTTTGCTACCGTGTTGAATGCGGCACTCTGGTGGCTGAATGTCATGAAGTGAACCGGCGATCACCGATCAGATCTTCGTGAACCGCACCGGGATGCTGGAATACAGCGCGTAGTGCGTGGATTCGTCGCGCACTGGCGGGTGTTCGGGGTCGAGTTCGAGACCGGCGGCGTAGTAACGGCGGGCCAGCGTGACCAGCGTCCCATCCACGCCGGTGGTACCGGTCGGATTGCGGCTTCCGGTAACCAACGGGCGTCCCGGGCAAGTGTGCGCGCCGCCGCCAAAGGCGAGTCCCCAGGGGGTGGTGTTCTCCACGGTGCGATGCGGATTGAATTCCTCGCCGTGTGAGCCGAAATGCTTGGGATCGGCGTTGGCCGGGATGAAGTGCAGCGACACGACTTGTCCCGCCTGGATCCTGCGGCCGCTGGCAAGCGTGACGTCCACCAGCGCCGTGCGTTGGCGCACCGGCGTCGAGATGGTCATGCGCAACGATTCGAACGCCGCGCGGCGCAGGAACTCCGGGTCGGTATCCATCAGTGCGCGGTCCTCCGGGTGGCGCTCGAACCACTGTTGCATCCGGAGCACCATGTTGGTGAAGCCGAGCACCGTGGTCTGGGTGGCTGCGACGAGGAAGGCGCAGGTCTCCACCAAC
>CANJXQ010000215.1 GCA_947478805.1 Betaproteobacteria bacterium
GATAGCTCAGCTGGTAGAGCGACGGACTGTTAATCCGCAGGTCCCAGGTTCGAGCCCTGGTCGGGGAGCCAATACCAGAGCCAATCCTGAAAAGGATTGGCTCTTTCATTTAGCGACATAAGAATAATACGTAGGCAGCCTTGTACGCAGTTTTCACGATGCCAAAGCATTGAACGTCAGGGTCTTGCCCCCATATAGCATTTGAATCTTCCCCAGGAGCACTTCGATGCACGATACGCCCATCCTCCAGTACCTGAGAAAGCACGGCCAACGCCTCGACTCCGAGATCGCCACCGCAACCGGCATCCCGCTCCACACGATACGCACGTCCCTGCACGATCTGTCTGCGCGCGGAGAAGTGTCCAAGTGCAGCGTCACGCGGTTCGCCAACGGGAAACCCCTGGAAGGAATTCTTTGCCGGATTGCAGGGACCATTCCACCCAAGGCACCTGGTCCGAAACCCAAAGGGTAAAAAGACGGTCGGTGGCACGTCCCTGATACCCTCGCAGGGGACGCCCTGCGTCAAAGCCGGCTCGGGGTCATCACAAGAGCCGACTTTGATCATGCCCCTATCGTTGGCCCGCTATAACCGGCCGCGGACGCTGTTATTCATGCTGCGTTACGAGGTCGATAGTTCCGCGGATACCGTACTGAACGGCACGACCTCTTCCAGTGGCTTGGGTCGCGCGATGCCAAATCCCTGCGCGTAATCCACGCCTGCATCGCCCAGCATGTTCAGCGTCTGCGGATCCTCGACCATCTCGGCGATGGTGCGCACACCGATGCTTCTGGCGATCCGGGTGATGGCGACCATCTTGCCGAGCTGCACCGGGTAGGTGGCGACATGACGCACGATGCTGCCGTCGATCTTGAGAAAGTCCACCGTCATGAGGCTCAGGATTCGCATTGCCAGCCGATTGTGGCCGAAGCCGCTGATGGCGATTTTGCATCCGCACGCCCGGATCTTGCGCGCAAAGGCCACTGCGTCGCCCTGGTGCTGAACCAGGTCCGCTTCGGCGATCTCGATGCAGACGGCGCCGCCGGGGGCGCCGGTCATGCGGAGATGGAGTTCGACGAAATCGGGAAACCCAGGATCGCTGAGCGTCTCAGCGTCCACGTTGATGAAATACATCTCGCCAGCGAGCACGGTTTGCGCGCCGACCGGACTGGCCAACCACTGGAGCATATGCTCGAACACCCAGCGGTCGAGTTTCGGCATCAGGCCGTATTCCTCGGCGAGCGAGAAGAAGGCCCCCGGCAGAGCATGGCCGCTTTCCTCCTCTTGCAGGCGGACGAGGACTTCGTGGTGCGCGGGTAGCGGCCCGCCATTCGCAACGGCGACAATGCGCTGGCAAAACAGCACGAATTCGTCGCCGTCAATCGCTGCGAGCACCCGTTTGCTCGCTTTGTTCCAGGCAGCCGCCGAGGATTCTTCGGGATTGGCGCTCAAAAGGACCTCTGCAACTTCGGGGCGTGCGTCATTCTCGCAGGTGGTAATGTCAGTCGTGACCACATGAAAGCCCCCGGATTTCCCTCCGCTGCCCGCCTGCGGAAGGTACTGCACCGAGAGCTTGACCCGCCGGCCGTCGGGCTTCACCTGGGTACGCTCGTAGCAGACCATGCGCCCAGAGGCTGCTTCGAGTATGTACGGCTCGATCTCCGCGAATACGGTCCGGCCAAGCACATCGCGCATGTGCTGACCGTCGATGCGGTCGTTAGGCAGCCCCAACCAGTTCCGGAAGGAGCGGTTGTGGTACTGGTATCGCGTGCTGGTATCCACGAAAGCGAGCATGGCCGGCAGCATTTCCTCAGAATATTGGAGATGTTCCTCCACGGCGGCGAGCTTCGATTCGGAAGCCTCGCGCAGGGCCGTCGCCTTCCGAAGAAGGTACTCGGCAAGGATGAGCTTAGCGGCGCGTTCAGTCGAAGTGAGCTCGACGCGGGCTGCCTGCGTCGACATGGCAAGGATCGAAGCGACAAGTATGCCGCCAAGGAACGCAATCCACGCGAGGTCCAGCAGCGTGTAGTAGATGGCCACGACAAGGATGCTGCCTGTAATGATCACGGCAGCTACAGCAATGTAAGGCTTAACGGCGGTGAGCAGGCCGATCCGGGCCGGCCCGCTTGTCTCGGAAGGGATCTCGCCTGCGTTCAGGTTCATGGGAAATCCGGTGAGGTCGGGTACCGAAAGTATCGCCGCCCCACCCAGCACTTGACTGTGTCCCAACGCACATAGTCCGCTGCCGTGTCAGCGTCCGGATGCGCCAGAAACGCCCCCCCGGACCAAGCCTGCGGCATGCCGCCACCTTCTTCGCTATGCTCCAAATCCTGCGCATTTCTCGCTGATTTCCATGGGAGCCTCTACCTTGTGAGGGCAGTCACTACGGGCCCCAAGTCAAACCGTCCGCGGCGCAGGTCATGGCCAGCTTTTTCAATCGCCATCAATGTCGTTTGAGCCGGAATTATCGTCCTTGCCGTTTCCATCTCCGAGATCGTGCCAAACGGGTCGGAGGTCCCATGAACAAAAACAGTTCTTGTCCTCAAAACAGGAAAATGATCCGTGCGCAACTGACCCGGTTTGCGTGGCGGGTGCAGGGGGTAGGAAAGCAGCAAAAGTGCGTCCGCGAGATCAGGTTCTTCCGCTGCCAGCATGCTGCCCTGCCGCCCGCCGTAGGAATGCCCCCCCAGATACACAGTGCCCAATGAATTGCTTCGCAGGACCTCCACCGCCGCTTTCAGCCCGGCTCGATCTGCGGCGGCCTTGGATGGATGGGGAGGGCCAGAACGGCGTGCCTGTCGAAAGGGTAAATCGCAACGCAGAACGCACACGCCGGCATTTGCAAAGGCGCTGGCCACGGCAACCAGCAAGGGAGCATCGCAATTTGCGCCAGCTCCATGGGTGAGGACCAGTCCCGACTGCGCGTTTTGAGGCTGGTGCAGATAGCCGGATACACCCGCTTTGTCATATCGAACTGCTGCAACCGAGGTAGTCAGAACTGCATTCATTGCCTGCCCGTGCGGGCCTGTTGGCCAAGGCTGCTCTGGTAAGCCGCCTCCATCGTCATCGGGTCTTTCGCTGCAGCGGTACAGAGATACTTTGCGTCGGGCTTGATGCCTACCCGGCCGAGATCCAACCGATCGGCATCCCAGCAGGTCTGAACAGTGATGTCAGCTTCGACCTCGCCATCGCTATGTCCCACACAAGCCTCAATCAGCAGCACCATCTCCGCGTCCGTCGCGTCGAACAGGCGCCCCCGCAGCTGCGTGGCCAGTTCCGCCCCGCGCTTTCCGTGGCCATCATCTACGTATTCGTTTATGCGACATGAATCGTGGAAGAAGGAAAAGAGTTCGATCACGGTGATATTTGCACCTGTCGTTTTTGCCAACATCATCCCGTTCTTACGCACCCTCACCCAGTGAGCAGCCCCGTGTGCGCCATGCCAATCGATTGCGAACCTCTCCCGAAGATGGTTCAACAATGGCGACCAGTTCATGCCCTCGACTCCTCAATTGGTTTCACGGTCGTCCCTCCTTGATCCTGGCCGCGCTGTCAACGGCGTCGCTTCTTTGCGGCTTTGCGCGGCGACTTCAGCTGCTGGGATTGAGCGATCTCTTCACTGCCCCGACCTTCGAGCTTGGGGTCGATGTTGTCGGCGATCCACTTCGGGTCCCACCACTCCACCGGCAGCACAGCAACGCCGTTCAAGTAGACCCCGAAGTGCAGGTGATCGCCCGCAGCCAGCCCGGTCTCTCCAGTCTTGCCGAGCATCTGCCGCTGAGTGATCGAATCGCCGGCCTTGACGTCGATTGAACTCAAGTGGCCATATAGCGTAAAGAGGCCAAGACCATGGTCCAGAATGACGGTATTGCCGTAAATCCCCAGGTCGCCGGTGAAAGCCACGGTGCCACTGTTGGAAGCCTCGACGGGATAGTGCTTGGTGACGGACAGGTCGTAGCCAAGGTGCAAGGCAGTGTCGATGGCCTCGCCGTTGTATGTATAGGTTCGCTCATCCGCAAAGTTGGCTTCGACCTTGGAGTTGCTCAACTGGGCGAACGCGCCTTTCCAGAGCATTGAGGCGGTGAGTTTTTTCGTGACAGCGGTGATCTTGTCTTCGTTCTCTTTTCTGAGCCGTTTGTTGACCGCGGTAAAAACATCTTTCGGACTTCCCTGGCGAGCATTGACGTCAGTCAGCAACGGCGCAACTTTGCCCTGAAGAAAATTGTCGGATACTGCAATGGTGCTTTTTTTGTACTTGACGTTTTTAAGTTCGTAAACAACGGGCATGTCCTTGGCATTACCGGCTTTGTCGGTGACGACGAGCATTGCTTTGGCATCCGGCGCCACGTTATAGGGATGTGCAAAAAGCGCGATGAAGTAATCAGGGTGGTCTTTTATTTGCCCCTGAAACCCCGGAAAGAAATAGTCGCCGATCCTGACTCCGCTCTTTGCAGTATCTGCAGATGCCTTGTAGACGATGACCCCCACGCCGCCGAAATTGACGTAGCGGTCGTCCGCGATGAGTTCGACGGTGGGCGGAGTGATGTCGATGGTGAGATTTCTCTGGATTGTGGTCTCATTGCCGCGGAAGAACTGCCACAGCGAGTCATCTCGCGCGACCACACGCAGGATTGCTGGCCCTTCTTTGATTCCGGGAATCTTTGACAAAGCGACCGAGATGGTCTTCTCGCCCGCTGTCTGGGTGTACTGCTCGGAGAACACGGCATGTTCCGCGCCATTCACCGACAGCGTCGCAGTCAATGATTTCAAGCCAGCGCCCTGGTCGGTGACCTTGATTTCCATGGGCGCCATGCCAAGCGCATCAGAATCCGATGTGAAGGTGATTTGCGGCGCATCCCGCTCGAAGCGCGGCCACAGGTAGTAAGCGCCGCCCAGAAGTCCAACAACAATAATCAGAAGCAAAGAAATGATCGCCGAGCGCATGGGTCAGGTTCCAAAGTAATCGACATCGGGAGGTCGAATGAGGGTCAATAAATTTCCGTCCGAATTATCCCCCGATAGCAAGGAGCGCAGCGAGCAGTTTTCGTACGCAGAGCAAATATGTCAATTCAGTACTGTCCGGTTAACGAGAGGGGTATCGGCTTGAAAGCCAATACTGACGCGGGTTTCGAGGCAATTGGGGGTGTCCCCGATTTGAACGGTGATTGCCTGTTTTCGCTAGCCTGCGAGCTTTCGTTAAGGGCTCGCACCAATGAACACTGGCAAGACTTTGTTCGCGCAGGTCATGGACTTCCTGCCCTGGAAGACCTTCCATCGCATCGTGGATCGACACCGCGGAAATCTCCGAATACGAACCTTGAGTTGTGCCGATCAGTTTCGCATC
>CANJXQ010000216.1 GCA_947478805.1 Betaproteobacteria bacterium
ATCCGGCTCAGGCCCTCGCCATGCGCGGCATTGAAGACATTGAGCGACATCGGCGATGTCGGGTGCACGCCCATGATCTCGAGGATGGCCAGCCCGACGCCGCCTTCGGCGCGCAGGGCATGGAATGCCGTCAGGTCCTCGAACGAATGGAGCGCGAGGCGCGTGCCGTGCGCCGTGCGCGCCACCCGGTTGCGAAGCTCGATGGGGCCGACCTTGATCGGCGTCAGTACATGGGTCAGGGACACGGAAACTCCTCATTCGGTCGATAGTCGCGCAATGACGTGCTGCGGCCAGCCTATGGCCATCAATCCACACCGCCCGCGAGAGATTATCATCTGTTCCGTATGCGGCACCCGTGCGCGCTTCCCCGGAACATTTCGAGGAAGCGCATCACGCGAGACCGCCGCCGTGTCGACGACTGAAACAGGGGGAACAATGGGCAGAATACTGACACTCGCGTGGATGGGCACGGCGATCGCCATTGCACTGGGGACAATGCCGGCTCGCGCGCAGAACTTTCCCACCAGGCCGATCCGAATCATCGTGCCGAGCACCCCGGGAACCTCATCCGACGTCGTGGCTCGCGTGCTGGCGGCGCCGATGTCGAAGATCCTCGGCCAGGCCATCGTCGTCGAGAACAAGGCCGGCGCAGAAATGACCAATGCCTTCGATTACGTCGCCAAGCAGATGCCGGCCGACGGATACACGCTGGTCACCGCCTCGTCGACCAACCTCGCCATGCTGTCGCTCAATGCCAAGGACCTGCGCTTCGACCCCCTGAACGACCTGCCGCCGGTGGTCGGCGTGGTGGAAACGCGGCTCGTGGTGGGCTCGTCATCCGTTGTTCCATGGAAGACTTTCGCCGAACTGATTGCCCATGCAAAGGCCAACCCGGGCAAGCTGAACTATGGCGCCTCCAGTCCCAGCATCCACCTCCTGATCGAGATGATCGTGCGCAAATCGGGCATCGAGGTCGTGCATATTCCCTACACCGGTGGCGCCGCCTATATCCAGGCACTCGCTGCGGGGACCGACATTCACCTGGGCTCGATCAGCGAGCCGATCGCACTTGGCCTGAACGAGAAGTTCCGGGTGCTGGCGGTGACGGGAAACAAGCGCAGTGCCAAGATCCCGGGCGCGCCCACGCTGGGAGAACTGGGCTTCCCGAATTTCCCCGGCCTGCCCTATTCGGTCAACATCCGTGCCGGCACCCCTGCACCCGTCGTGCAAAGACTCCATGCGGCGGCTTCGCAAAGCCTGCAACAGGCCGACACCAGGGCTCTCTTCGAGAAGGGCAATTACGTGGTGACGAACGAGAGCCCCGACATTGCCGCGAAAGCGCTCTCCGAGCAGGCCGCGCTCTTCGCGGACCTGGTCAAGCAATACAATTTTTCGCTCAAGTAGCCTGTGGCGGGGTCTTCAGCGTATCGATGTACAGGGCACGGGCGAGCTCCAGCTGTGCGTCTCCTCTCGCCGCAAAACGCCTGTAGATCTGCGCGCACACCGGGGCGAGGTCGTTGCGTCCGCTGACGCTGTCCCGCGTTGCCCCGCGGTACCGCACTTCCGACGTCACCTCGGTCATCTGGTGAAATGAAAAATGCGCCGAAAGGCGCAACAGGAGTTCCCAATCCTCGAGGCAACGCAGGTCCTCGTCGAATCCGCCCGCCTGGTCGATGCACTCGCGGCGCACCGCCCAGGAATTGATCGGGATGAAATTGCGGACAAGGAGAATGTTCCGGGAATAGCGGTGGCCCGGAAACATCGGGGTCCTCTCAAGTTCCATGCGCGTTGCATTCGACACCTCCTCCTTGACGAGCTCCGAAGCCGCGTAGGCAAAGCCGGCATTCGAAGTCCTCAATCCCCCGACGAGCATCGCGAGGTGATGCGGCAGGAAAATGTCGTCGTCGTCCAGGAACGCCAGCACATCGCCCCGCGCCGCATCGAGCGCAGCATTGCGCGCCGCCGCCTGCCCGATCGAATGGGCAGAATTCAGGTAGCGGATCCTGTCGCCGGCCGCGAGCACCGATGCGCGCAGTGCCTCGGTTGCATCGGCGCCGCCATCGTTGACGATGACAATCTCCCAGTGGCGATACGACTGCGCGAGCACGGACTTCACCGCGGTTTCAAGCAGTCGCGGACGATCCTTGGTCGGCATGATCACGCTCACCAAGGGTTCGGCCTTCAATGGATCGAGCACCCGCAATGGGTGATCCCGCATTTCCGCCCTGGACTGAAGGACGGTCAGCAATATCGTCAACAGCGTCTGCTCGAGCGCCGGATTGTCAGGCTGGATTTGCCGCGAGCGAAGGAAGTGCGCGATGGATTCGTCCAGGCGGTTCTGGTACGCCACGGATAGAGCGAGGTTATGGTGCGACTCTGCCGCATCCGGGCGCAGTCGAATGGCCGAACGAAATGCCGCCTCGGCATCGGCATGGCGATCGAGCATTCCATACGCCTCGCCCAGGCTATGCCAAACGCCATGGCTCTCGGTGCCAGGCCCCGCCATTGGAACCAGCAACGCGACCGCGGCCTCCGGCTTGCCCTGCCTGAGAAAATTCACGGCGTCGTCGAGTGGGTCGGCAGACTTCTGGGGCACAAATGCCTTCGGGTACGCTGCGGGAACCGTCAATCCGGTCGGTTCCCGATTATAGCGACGCACCCATTCAGGCTCGGGCGCGCGGAGCTCGCCTGCCGACGGGATGGGCGAATGCGAATTGTGGATGCGCTGAGCAGACGCATCGCGCGCCACCCGGCTACTTGAACAGCTTGCTCCAGTCCTCGCGAAACTTCTTCTCCACATCCGGCGGGTAGAGCGACGGATCATAGGCATCGATCGAGGCCGCTACCAGCGAGCCCGGAATATTGGGCAGCGGGCTCGCGGTCTCTCCGCTCGAATTCCACGCCATCTGCCCTTCTCGCGTCATCATGTAATCGAGGAACACCAGCGCCGCGTTCGGATTGCGCGCCCAGGAAAACGCCGCCAGCCCGTAGCGGATGCCCAGCCCGGGACTGGGAACGAAATAGTCGATCGGCGCGCCGCTGTCCTTCAACGACTTGGTCGCGGTCGGCACGCCATAGCCCCCGATGGCGATCTCACCGGACGCCACCGCCTGCCCGATCGGCACGGTCCCGACATAGAGGCGCGGGTTCTGCGCGCGCAGCTTTGCGAGGTAACCCGCGCCCTGGGTCTTCTCCACCCAGTCATACCAGGCGATCACCGCCATCGACGCCAGTTCGGACAATCCGATCTTGCCCTTGAATTCCGGGCGCAGCAGGTCGGCGTAGCTGCGCGGCGGATTGGGGACCAACCGGGTGTTGTAGGTCACGATGAAAGGCTCGAGCGCAGCAATGACGGTGGCCCCGTCGAGAAGATATTTCGCCGGCCAACTGCGTGCGGCCGGGCCGACCGGCTTCAGCAGTCCGCCCTCCTTCGCCCGCGCGACAAACCAGCTGATCTCGGTGGAATTGGCAACGTCGGCCCCCTCGGCCTTGGCGGCGCGCTCCTGGTCGATCTTCGAGATCAAGGGGCCTGTCGGCATGCGCTGCGCCTCGATGGTGATGTCCGGGTAGGCCTTCTTGAAACCGTCGATCATGCGCGCCATGGGTGCTGGCGGCGCGGCGGAGTAATAGGTAACGCGCCCCTCCTTCTTGGCCGCGGCCACTACGCGCGCCCAGGCAGCGTCATCGGCCGCCGATTGCGCTCGAACAATGGCGGGCGCAGCCAGGCAGCACAGCAGGACCGACAGGCACGACAGACGGACCCACCGGCTTGAATCCCCTCCCAACCAGATGCTTGTTGCTTCGATCCATCCAGACATGACCCGCCCCCCAATCATCTCGACCGCAAGAACATCATCCCGGCGCCGCACCAGCACACCTTCCCGAACGCATCATTGCACGAGATGAGGTCCATTGTCATGGCTCGATGCGCCCCGTACCCGAAACGGCGGCTGCCCGGATCCACTTGCCACACCACGCTCATGTAAAGTAAAAACCGTGCACCGAAGTGATCGCGCCAAGCAGGACGATCACGATTGCGTCACCGAATCCATTACTCCGGGGAGCGACCAGATGGGGCCCATGCCATGAATGCCTTGATCACCGGCGCGTCGAAGGGCCTGGGCCTTGGACTGTGCACGGTCCTGGCCAAACGCGGCGACACGGTATTCGCCGCCTGCCGCAAGGCGTCCCCCGAGTTGGTCGCGCTGAAAGTGCGCGTCATCGAAGATGTGGAAGTGACTTCCGATGAGGTGATACAACAATTGCGCGAAGGCATCGGCAAGGAAGCCATTGATCTGGTGGTATGCAATGCCGGGATCAACACCTCGTTCAACTGCGATGGCATCGAGACATTGGACCTCGCGGCAGTAAACCAGGAGTACCAGGTCAATGCGCTCGGCGCCCTGCGCACCGTGCAGGCCGCACTGCCGAACCTGCGCCAGGGATCGAAGATCATCTTCGTCTCGACCACCGGCAACGTGCTGGGGCGCAATCCGCCGCGCGGCGGCAGCTACGGCTACCGCATGTCCAAGGCCGGCATCAACACCTTCGGCTTCCTGCTGGCCAAGGAATTGCAACCGCGCGGCATCGCCGTGCGCATGATCAGCCCCGGCGCGGTCAACACCGACCTGCTGCGCGCCATCTATGCTACCGGCCGCGTATCGGCGCGCGCGCCCGAACAGTCGCCTGATCCGGTGAGCGCAGCGCAAGTGATGCTCTCTAAGATCGATGAGCTGACGCTGGAATCGACCGGGTCCTGGGTGGATGAAACAGGCAAATCCTGGGCCTGAGGGACGAGCTGGCGCAAACTGACTGCACCTGCCCAGCATCCCTCTACACAGAATCCCACCTGGAACGACCTAGCGTGCGGAACTTAGCGTGCCTTGCTCAGGGCGCAATCCCCATGAGCTTGTAGATCTGCAGCCGGCGCGCTTCATCCGGCGGTTTCGGCGCCTCGTACTGCTTGGGCAGTGCGGCGGTATCGTAAAGACCCACGGCTCCCGGAACGCCGTTGAAAAACTTGTTGCCCTCCTGCGACATGAGGAAATTGGCGAACAGGCGTCCGGCATTCGGCCGCTTCACCTTGGCGCGTGCCGTCAGCAGGAGCTGCAGCTCGACGCCAGTCGTATGTTCCGGCGTGACGTACTCGATGGGCGCACCCTTGGACTTGATGTTGAGCACCTGCGCCGGCACGGTCGGCAGCATCAGCGCCCCCTCTCCCGCGCCCAGTCCCTGCACTGCGGGCTCCGACAGCGTGAAGTAGCGCGGCGCCTGCGC
>CANJXQ010000217.1 GCA_947478805.1 Betaproteobacteria bacterium
AGGTACGCCGTGTCTCTATTCACCGTCACAAATCTTGTCATTCGTTCGCCTCGCCTGTGTATCCTGTGCCCATATCAAACAACGTTTACTCTGTGGCATAGATGACAAGTTCAATAAATAAGTGTCGGCTAAGTCCGACAGGCTGCTAGACCATGCGCAACATTGCGGCACGCATACAGACAGTGGACGATGCACGGGAGTTCGCGCGCCAACGCCTGCCGAAAAGCATCTTTCAATACTACGAGTGCGGCAGCGGGTCCGATGTCACCACGCGCGCGAACCTCGCAGCCTTCGAACAGGTGCTGTTCCGGCCCCATGTCGCGACCTGGCATCCCAGCCGTGAACTGCGCACCACCGTGCTCGGCCATGAGATTTCCATGCCGGTGGTCATTTCATCGTGCGGGCAACTCGCCATCGGCCATCGCGATGGCGAATGCGGCGTGGCGCGCGCCGCCGGCCGAGCGAAGACGCTGATGATCCTGAGCAGTGCCACCTCCACGCCCATCGAGCAGGTCATGGCCGCCGCCAGCGGGCCGGTGTTCTTCCAGCTGTATTTCTTCGGCGGGCGCGATGCCTCCGAACCCGTCATCGAGCGGGCGCAGCGCGCGGGCGCCAAGGCGCTGGTGCTCACGGTGGACTCGCCCGTCCCCTCGCGCGGGCCGCGCAACCGGCCGTACCGCGAGCGGGCGCGCCTGCCGCAGGGCATCGGCCTCATGGAGGCGCTGCGCTTTGCCCCCCAGGCGCTGATGCGCCCGGCGTGGTTCATCGATTACCTGCGCGACGGCCTGCGCCGCGGCTCGCTCGCCCCCGAAGTGGCGATGTGCCTCGACGCGCAGGGCCGGCCCATGACGCGCTTCGATGGCGGGATCAAGAAGATGCACCAGCAAACACCCCGCTGGGAGGACATCGCCTGGGTTCGCGAGCGCTGGAAGGGGCCGCTCGTCATCAAGGGCGTCCTGCGCGCGGACGACGCCCGGCGCGCCGTCGATGAAGGGGCGGACGCCGTCATCGTCTCCAACCACGGGGCCAACCACCTCGACGGCAGCATGCCTTCCCTGCGCGCCCTGCCCGACGTGGTGGCGGCGGTCGGCCACAAGACCGAGGTGCTCCTCGACAGCGGGGTGCGGCGCGGCATCGATGTGATCCGCGCCATGGCGCTGGGCGCCCGCGCCGTGCTGCTCGGCCGCGCCTACGTCTGGCCGCATCTCGCCGCGGGCGAAGCCGGCGTGGACCACATCCTCGCGCTGTTTCGCCAGCAGGTGGACGATGGCCTGGCCTACCTCGGCGTCAAGAGCATCCACGACCTCGATCGCAGCTACCTCGACATCACCTGGCCGCACCAGCATCCCTAGAAGCTCGCCCATCGCGGCGAACCCATTCATCTGAAGGAGTAAGACATGGGCAACATCGCAGCACGCATACAGACAGTGGACGACGCGCGCGAGTTCGCGCGCCGACGCCTGCCGAAAAGCATCTTCCAGTATTACGACTGCGGCAGCGGCTCCGATGTCACCACGCGCGCCAACCTCGCGGCCTTCGAGCAGGTGCTGTTCCGGCCGCACACCGCGACCTGGTACGCGAGCCGCGAACTGCGCACCACCGTGGTCGGCCACGAGATCTCGATGCCGGTGGTGATTTCATCGTGCGGGCAGCTCGCCATCGGCCATCGCGACGGCGAATGCGGTGTGGCGCGCGCCGCGGGCCGCGCCAAGACGCTGATGATCCTGAGCGGCGCAAGCTCCACCGCCATTGAAAAAGTCATCGCGGCGGCCAGCGGGCCGGTGTTCTACCAGCTGTATTACTTCGGAGGGCGCGACGCCTCCGAGCCCATCATCGAGCGGGTGCAACGCGCCGGCGCCAAGGCCCTGGTGCTCACCGTCGATTCGGCCGCCCCCTCGCGCGGACCGCGCCACCTGCCCTACCGGGAGCGGGCGCGGGCGCCGCAGGGCATCGGCCTTCTGGAAGCGCTGCGATTCGCCCCCCAGGCCCTCACGCGCCCGGCCTGGCTGATCGACTACCTGCGCGACGGCTGGCGCGCCCCCGAAGTGGCGATGTGCCTGGATGAGCAGGGCCGCGCCCTCACGCGCTTCGATGGCGGCATCAAGAAGATGTACGAGCAGACGCCGCAGTGGCAGGACATCGCCTGGATCCGCGAGCGCTGGAAGGGGCCGCTGATCATCAAGGGCATCCTGCGCGCCGACGATGCACGGCGCGCCGTGGACGAAGGGGCGGACGCCATCGTCGTATCCAACCACGGCGGCAACTACATGGACGGCAGCATGCCCTCCCTGCGCGCCCTGCCCGACGTGGTGGCCGCGGTCGGCCACAAGACCGAAGTGCTGTTCGACAGCGGCATCCGCCGCGGCATCGATGTCATTCGCGCCATGGCGCTGGGCGCCCGCGCCGTGCTGCTCGGCCGCGCCTACGTCTGGCCACATCTGGCCGCGGGCGAAGCCGGCGTCGACCACATCCTCGCCCTCTTCCGCCAGCAGATCGATGACGGCCTGGCCTACCTCGGCGTGAAGAGCATCCACGAGCTCGACCGCAGTTACCTGGACATCACTTGGCCGCGGCAACATCCCTAGCGGCGTGTTCTCACAGCTTGTCCGCCCGAATCGCATGGATTACAATGCGATTCATCGTTCTATCAATGGTGCGCCCGTCATGAATGCAATTTCCGCCAACGACCTCAAGACCAAGGGGGTCGGTGCCATCGAGCAGGCGCTCGCCGACCAGCCAGAGGCATCCGTGACCGTGCGCGGACAAGCCAAGTACGTCGTCATGAGCCGCGAGCAGTATGTGCACCTGCGCGAGTGCGAGCTGGAGGCTGCGCTGGCCGAATCACGCGCCGATCTGGATGCCGGTCGCTTCGTCAAGGAATCCGTCGAAAAACACATCAAGCGCCTCGCCAAACTGGCGGTTTGAGTGGCCTGGCAGCTCGTCTTTACCGAGCAGTACAACCGTCGTGCCGCGCGCTTCCTGCGACGCCACCCCGATGCAATCAGCCAGTACGCAAAGACGCTCAAGCTGCTTGAGGCCAACCCCCATCACCCGTCGCTTCGACTGCACGCCTTGAAAGGCAAACTTTCAGGCCTGCACAGCGTTTCGATCAGCCTGAGCTACCGGATCACGCTCGAACTGCTGCTCACCGAGTCCGAGATCGTCCCGATCAACGTCGGCGATCACGACGAGGTGTACTGAGGCCCTGCGCTACCCCGTCATTTGGGGTTAGCCCCCTCCGCTTGCAATGGGGTCGTTAACTGTATATAAACCCAGTTAACCGAAACCTGTACAAAACCCCACCCCGCCGGAGGCACGCATGGAAGAGCTCACCCCGCAGCAGAACCGCATCCTGCAGTTCATCCGCAAGGCACTGGAGAGCACCGGCCTGCCGCCCACGCGCGCCGAGATCGCCCACGCCATGGAGTTCCGCTCGCCCAACGCCGCCGAGGAGCACCTGCGCACGCTCGAGCGGAAGGGCGCCATCGAGATCCTGAAGGGCTCGGCGCGCGGCATCCGCTTGAAGGACGGCGGCGGACTGCCGCTCATCGGCCGCGTGGCCGCCGGCTCGCCCATCCTCGCCGAGGCGCACGTGCAGGGGCATTACCAGGTCGACCCTTCCCTCTTCAAGCCGTCGGCCGATTACCTCTTGCGTGTGCGCGGCATGAGCATGCGCGATGCCGGCATCCTCGATGGCGACCTCCTGGCCGTGCACCGCGTGTCCGAGGCGCGCAGCGGCCAGGTGGTGGTGGCGCGCGTCAACGACGAGGTGACGGTGAAGCGCCTGCGGCGCAAGGGCTCCGTAGTGGAGTTGCTGCCGGAGAACCCCGAGTTCGAGCCCATCGTCGTCGACACCCGCCGCGAGGAACTCGTCATCGAAGGCCTGGGCGTGGGCGTCATCCGCAGCGGGCGCGCACTGTAGCCGGCGTTTCGTCCCCGACGGTTATATCAGTACCGATATACAAACTGCCTTTTTACCCAAGGCAGTCGGACATCTCCACTTTGAATTTCACTGAAAATCGGCATGCTTGAGATCCAGCTCACCGCCCCCCCGCCGGCACGCGCGCTGCCGCAGCACCCGGCGCTGTGGCGCGGCGGCGACCTCGCGCGCATGGCGGTGCCGGGCGTGGCCAGCGGACTTCCCGCGCTCGATGCACAACTGCCTGGCGGCGGCTGGCCGGTGGCCAACCTGACCGAACTGATGCCGGCGCATGAAGGCATCGGCGAGCTGCGTCTCCTGGGCGGCGCGCTGGCCCGGCTGTCCGGCGCGGGCCAGCACCTCGCCTGGATCGCCCCGCCCCACCGGCCCTACGCGCCGGCGCTGGCCGCCGCCGGCATCCGGCTCGCGCAACTGGTCATCGTGCACACCAAGACGGCACAGGAAACGCTGTGGGCCACCGAACAGGCACTGCGCTCCAACGCCTGCGGCGCGGTGCTCTCCTGGCCCGGGGCCGGCATCGACTACACCGCGTTGCGGCGCCTGCAAGTCGCGGCCGAAGGCAGTCGCGCGCTCGCCTTCCTGTTCCGTTCGCCCAAGGCGGCGCAGCACACCTCGCCTGCCGTGTTGCGCCTCGTGCTCGACACCGACCGCGGCGGCCTTGCCATCACCATCGCCAAGCGTCGCGGGGCGCCGCTGGCACGCCCCATCATCATTGCGGCGCTGCGCCCATCCATCGACGTCGCCGATCGTGGAGCGGGCCGCGCAGATCCTAGCATCGGTCGAGCCGATCCTGGCATCGGCCAAGCCGATCCTGGCACGAGCCTGGCCAACCTCAAGGCGGGCCGCGCGCCGATCCTTGAACCAGTCCAGCCGATCCTGAAACAGACAACGCTGCACCACGCAACGCCCTGAATGTGAATCGCCCACATGCTCTGGGTTGCCATCCACCTGCCGCAACTGCCGCTGGAGATCTTCCTCCGCGGCACGCCTGCGCCTGAGCCCTTCGCTGTCGCCGACAGCCGCGGGTTCATCCTCGCCTGCGACCGCAAGGCCGCGCTGAGGGGAGTCGCACCGGGCATGGCCGCGCCGGCGGCGCTGGCGCTGGCCGCGCGGCTGGTGGTGCGCGCGCGCGACCCGGCCGCCGAGACCGAAGCCGTGCTCGGGCTCGCCGCCTGGGCCTCGCAGTTCACCCCCAGCGTCGCCATCGCGCTGCCGGACACCGTGCTGCTGGAAGTCTCC
>CANJXQ010000218.1 GCA_947478805.1 Betaproteobacteria bacterium
CGCCCAGGCGCGAGGCAATGGTCATCACGTAGAGCGAGTTCGGCCCCGGCAGCAGCACGATGAAGATGGTGCCCAGGATGAAGGTGGTGATATCGGTGATGCCGTAGAACATGGCGCGATGATATCGCCGAATGGCCCGCGCGAGCCCTGCCACCGGCGCGGATGCGAATCAGTGGGCGGGCCGCACCACCAGCGCCACGCCCGCCACAGCCACCGCCATGCCGACAAGCGCGAGCAGCGACAGGGTTTCGCCGAACATCAGCCAGGCCATCACGGCGGTCACCGCGGGCACGAGGTACATCAGGCTCGACACCGAGGTCGCCGCGCCGCGCCGGATCAGCACGAGCAGCAGCGAGATCGCGCCCAGCGACAGCACCACCACCAGCCAGCCGATGGCGAAGATGAATTCGCCGCTCCACACCACGGGGCGCGATTCGAACGCCAGCGACAACGGCAACAGCACCAGGCCGGCGGCGACGAACTGCACCACCGATTGCGTGCGCAGGTCCTGTGCCCCGCAGTAGCGCTTCTGGTACAGCGTGCCGGCCGTGATCGACACCAGCGCCAGCACGGTGAGCGCGAGCGCATCCGGTGCGATCACGCCGAGGGCAAGCTTGTTCCACACCACCATCACCACGCCGCCCAGCCCGAGCACGAGGCCCAGCCACTGGCGCCGGCTCACGCGCTCGCCCACCAGCGGCCCGGCAAAGGCGGTGAGGATGGGCTGCAGGCTCACGATCAGGGCGGAGAGCCCGGCCGTCATGCCCAGGCCGATGGCCGCGAACACGCCCCCGAGGTAACCCGCCTGCAGCAGGATGCCGGCCACGGCCACGTGCAGCCACTGCACACCGCGCGGCCAGGCGGCGCGCGTGGCGAGCGCGATGGCGCCCATCAGGCTGATGACGAACACGAAGCGCCACAGCAGGAACTTCAGCGGCGGCGCATACGGCAGCCCGAACTTCGCGCCGATGAAACCGGTGGACCAAAGGAGCACGAACAGCACCGGCATGGCGCGCGTGAATGCGCTGGTGGTCGCGTTTTCGCTCATGGGGTTCGCGGGTTCGGAGGCGCCAAGACCGCCTAGGCAGTCGCCATCCGCAGCACGAGGCGAACAAGGCTGATGATCGCCACCACCAGCAGCACCCCGCCGATGAGCGCGCCGACCACGATCTGCCCGGGCGTCACCCGCACGCCATCCTTCTCCCAGGTGCCCTTCATGCCGATGGCGAAGAGGCCGAACACCAGCGTCTTTGCAACCTGCAGGGGCCCGGCACGGCGGGGCGCAGGAGCCGCGACGGGCTTGGGGTCATCACCGGGGGACGGATCGTCTTGTTTCAAGGGCAGCTTTCAAGGAGCGCAGGGCGCAGTTTGCAATTATCGCCGCTTCGGACACCGCTGCGCGCACCACGGACCGAAAGGCCTCCATAAGGGCGAAGGACGCCACCATCCGCGGCGAAGTGCAGGCCAACCGCATCATGATTCATCAACCGTGCCCCTGTCCGCGGCGTGTAATATCCCCGCGAGGCCCCGCGCCGTCGCCTGACCTCCATGCGCGGACCATCAAAATCACCTTCCTGGCAGCCCCGATGCGCCCTACGTTCGACATAACATCCCCCGGCACCATGGGAGGGACCCGCCAGTGAAAGAGGACACGCCGCGCCTCAGCCGCTGGCAGTTCATCCACCTGGTGGTGGCGCTCAATGCCACCCAGCTGATCGGCACGCTGGGCGCGCTGCTGCCGCCCGCCATCGCCCCGGCCATCGCGCAGGGCCACGGCCTGCCGGTGATCGTGATCGGATCGCAAACGGCCCTGATGTTCGCCGGCATGACGATCTGCCTCACCTTCGGCACCAATCTGAGCCCGCGCTGGGGCGGCTGTCGCGCCATGCAGGTCGGCATGGTGCTGATGGCGCTGGGTGCGGCTCTCGCCACCGCCGGCCACGTGGTGACGCTGGTGCTGGGCTCGCTCTTGATGGGCTTCGGCTACGGCTTCGTCACGCCTTCCAACACGCGCATCCTGCGCCGCTTCACGCCGGAGAAGCATCGCAACATGGTGTTCTCGCTGGTGCAGGCGGGCGTGCCGCTGGGGGTGCTGCTCGCCGCCACGGCAGGCCCGGCCATAACGGTCTCGATCGACTGGCAGGCGGCGCTGTGGGCCTGCGGCGGCATGAGCCTCGCCCTCGCCCTCATCCTGCAGACCGGCCGCGACACCTGGGATGACGATCGCGAACCGACGCTGCCCCTGGCGGCCAATCCCATCACGCCGCTCAAGGTGATGTGGGCGGTGCCGCCATTGCGCATGCTGGCGCTGGCGGGCGGCACCCTCGCCTGCGGGCAGGTCATCGTCCACAGCTACACCGTCGCCATGTTCTACGAGCAGCTGTCGATGCCGCTGGTGCAGGCCGGGCTGATGCTCACCGTGGCGCAGGTGGGCGCGGTGTTCGCGCGCCCCTTCTGGGGCTGGCTCGCCGACCGCACGCGCGATTGCCTGGGCGTGATGATGATTCTCTCGGCGCTGATGAGCGTCACGGCGCTGGCCTCGATGAGCCTGGGCCTGGGCTGGCCGCTCCCCGCCACTTACCTGCTGTTCTTTTTCTTCGGCTGCACCGCCTCGGGATGGCACGGCGCCTACCTGGGTGAGGTGGCGAGGCTCGCGCCGGCGAACAATGTGAGCACCGCCACCGGCGGCTCGCTCATCGTCATTCACATGAGTTCCATCATCACCCCGGTGCTGTTCGCCGGCGCCTACGCGCTGGTGCACAGCTACAGCCTCGTGTTCGGGTTGCTGGTGATCCCGTCGGTGGCGTCCATCGTGCTGCTCGGCATGGCGCGCAAGCGCGCCATGGCCGCGACGAGGGCTCACTAAGAGTCCGTTTCAATATGAGGGGATACATCCCCTCAATCGTGAAATAAGCACTAGGCCTGCCCCCTCGCGCGGCCGCGAGGGCTTGAGCGATCGCGCGGATAACCGCGTTACTTCTTCAACTTCGCAAAAGCCAGGGCCATTGCGCTCGCCGGCTGGGGCGAACTCGCTCCCGGCCGATTGTTGCCACGATTGCCAGCGTCGCCGCGACCGCCGCCCGATGGCGCACCCTGGGGCCTTCCTTGCGGCCTGCCCTGCGAAGGCGGCCTGGCGTTCGCATCACCAGTCGCACCGTTGGCCGGTCGTGCGCCGCCGCCCCGCGTCGCTCCCGGCACATCGTCGAGCCGCATGGTGAGCGCGACGCGCTGACGCTTGAGATCCACATCAAGCACCTTCACCTTCACCACCTGGCCGGGCTTCACCACTTCGTGCGGATCCTTGACGAAGCGATTCGACAACGCCGACACGTGCACCAGGCCGTCCTGATGCACGCCAATGTCCACGAAGGCACCGAAGGCCGCCACGTTGGTCACGACTCCCTCGAGCACCATGTCGGGCCGCAGGTCGGCCAGGGTCTCCACGCCCTCCTGGAAGGTGGCGGTGGTGAACTCGGGTCGCGGATCGCGGCCGGGCTTCTCCAGCTCCAGCAGGATGTCGCGCACCGTGGGCACGCCGAATTTTTCGTCGGTGAAGTCGGCTGCCGGCAGGCCCTTGAGCGCCTCGGGCTTGCCCATCACCTCCCCCACTTCGCCCGGCCCCTTGCCGATGCGTTTCAGGATGCGCTCGACCACCGGGTAGGCCTCGGGATGCACCGATGTGCGGTCGAGCGGGTTGTCACCGTCGTTGACGCGCAGGAAGCCCGCGGCCTGCTCGAAGGTCTTGTCACCCAGGCGCGGCACCTTCAGCAGCGCCGCGCGACTGGCGAAGGCACCGTGGGCATCGCGAAACTCCACGATGTTGCGCGCCAGCACGCTGTTCAATCCCGACACGCGCGACAGCAACGGCACCGAGGCCGTGTTCACGTCCACGCCCACGGCGTTGACGCAGTCCTCCACCGTGGCATCGAGCGAGCGCGCCAGAGCGCGCTGGTTGACGTCGTGCTGGTACTGGCCCACGCCGATGGCCTTGGGGTCGATCTTCACCAGCTCGGCCAGCGGATCCTGCAAGCGCCGCGCGATGGACACCGCACCGCGCAGGCTCACATCGAGCTCGGGGAATTCGGCGGCGGCGAACGCAGACGCCGAATACACCGAAGCCCCCGCCTCGCTCACCACGATCTTGGCGATTTTTTGCCCGGGCTTCTTCGCGGCAACCAGCTTGATCAGTTCGGCGGCCAGCTTGTCCGTCTCGCGGCTGGCCGTGCCGTTGCCGATGGCGATGAGTTCCACACCATGCTGCACCGCCAGCCGCGCCAGCGTCGCGAGCGTGCCCTGCCAGTCGTTGCGCGGCTGGTGCGGATAGACGGTGGCCGTTTCCAGCAGTTTGCCCGTGGCATCCACCACCGCCACCTTGCAGCCGGTGCGAATGCCCGGATCGAGCCCGAGCACTGCCTTGGGGCCGGCCGGCGCGGCCAGCAGCAGGTCGTGCAGGTTGCGGCCGAAGATGCGGATCGCCTCCGCCTCCGCGCGCTCGCGCAGGGCGAGCATCAGCTCGCTGGAGACGTGCAGGTGGGCCTTGACGCGCCAGGTCCAGCGACACACATCGGCCAGCCAGGCATCGGCCGGGCGAGCCTTTTCGTACACGCGCTCCAGGCCGAAATGCTCTGCCACCATGCGCTCGCAGGGATGCGGCACCTGCTGCTCGATCTCCTCGCCCAGGCCCAGGTTGAGGTGCAGCACGCCGAGGCTGCGACCGCGAAACAATGCCAGCGCGCGATGCGACGGGATGTCGCGGATGGGCTCCGAGTACGCGTAGTAGTCGCGGAACTTCTCCTCCTCCGCGGCCTCCTTGCCCGTCGCCACCGTGGACGCGAGGATGCCCTGCTCCTGCATGCGCGTGCGCAACTTTGCCAGCAGCTCCGCGGTTTCGGCGAAGCGCTCGCACAGGATGTCGCGCGCGCCCTCCAGCGCAGCCTTGACGTCGGGGACGTTGATCGCATCCTTGCCTTCTGCCTCCGCTTCCACGCGGATGTATTTCACAGCCTCGGCCTGCGGGTCGAGCATGGCGTTGGCGAGCAGCGCGTCGGCCAGCGGCTCGAGCCCCGCTTCGCGCGCAATCTGCGCGCGCGTGCGGCGCCTGGGCTTGTAGGGCAGGTACAGGTCTTCCAGCACCTGCTTGGTCACCGCAGCATCGATCGACGCGCGCAA
>CANJXQ010000219.1 GCA_947478805.1 Betaproteobacteria bacterium
CGCTACGCCCGCGCGCCCAAGCCTGAAGCTGGCGTGCCTGCGTCTCGGTGATTGTGATCGTGGGTGCGATTCGCATGTCTGTGCCCTCCTAATACTACAGACACGGCAATCGCAATTAAGTTTTAATATTTACGGCGCACTACACTAGCTCGGGAGGCATAGATGGCACGTAGCGGCAAGGCGGTGCTGGCCCGCGAGGCTAACCGGCCGGTGGTGGTGGAGACGATCGACGTCGAATCGCCAAGGCGCGACGAGATCATGGTCAAGGTGGCGGCCTGTGGCGTGTGCCACAGTGATCTGTCGGCAACCAATGGCACCATCGCGATGCCCCTGCCGCTGATACTGGGCCATGAAGGGGCGGGCACCGTGGTCGAGGTGGGGGAGGGCGTCACAGACTTCGCCGTCGGCGATGCGGTGATCAGTTCCTTCGTCTCAATGTGTGGCAAGTGCCGCTACTGCGTTACCGGCCGGCCGAACCTGTGCGACGTCGGTGCCAGGGCATTCGCCGCGATGCCTGATGGCAGCCTGCGCACGAAGGACGCGCAGGGGCAGCCGCTCAATATTTTCTCGGCTTGCGGAGTGATGGCTGAGTACGCCACGCTGAGCGTCAACAATGCTGTGAGGATCCAGCCAGGCATGCCCATGCCGCAGGCGGCGCTGATTTCCTGCGGCGTGATGACCGGCGTGGGTGCCGCGATCAACACCGCGAGGGTCGAGGCGGGCGCCAGTGTGCTTGTCATCGGCGCCGGCGGTGTCGGCCTGAACGTCATCCAGGGCGCGCGCATTGCCGGTGCAGGCATCATCATCGCCGTGGACACGGCCGATCACAAGCTGGAACTGGCGCGGCAATTCGGCGCGACGCATGTCATCAACGCCAGTCGCGAAGAGAACCTTGTCAAAGCGGTAAAGAAGCTCACCGGTGGCGGCGCGGACTACGCCTTTGAATGCATCGGCCTGGGCAAGATGGTCGAACAGGCCTACAGGGCGCTGCGCAAGGGCGGCAAGGCGATCGTCGTCGGTGTTGCGCGGGGCGAGGACGCAACGTCGGTGAAGACTGCCTCGCTCACCTTCGAGGAAAAAACGCTGACCGGCAGTTACTACGGCGGCGCGCGCCCGCGCGAGGATTTTCCGCGCCTGATTGGCATGTACCATGCAAAGCAACTCAAGCTCGATGAACTCATCACGCGTCGCTACGGAATCGACGAGGCGCCGCAGGCCTTTGCCGATCTCGAGGCGGGGCTGAACGCACGCGGTGTCATTGTTTTCGATTAAGAGCGCCCAACAGAATTGCCGTTGGGCGCCTGATGTAGGGGAGCGCGAGGGGATGTTTCCCCTCGCGTTGTGAAGCACTCTGATGCATGGCAAGGAGGATGGCAATGAAAAGAAGCTACGACGTTATCGATGCCGACGGGCATGTGATGGAGCCCGCGGACTTGTGGAAGAACTACATCGACCCGGCGTACCGCGATCGCGCCCCATCGGTCATCGTCGACACCGACGGCAAGGAGCGCTTCCTGATCGACGGCCGGATCTTCGGCGGCCCGAAGGGCATTGCCCTGGGTGGCGCGGTCGGCATGACTGACAAGGATGAACTGGCGAAACTGACCTATGCCACGATACGCAAGGGCAGCTACGACCCGCATGCGCGTATCGAAGACCTCGACCTGGATGGCATTGACGCAGTCTTCATCTACCCGACGCTCGGGCTTCTTGGCGGTGCCATCGAGGAGCCGGCTTTTGCAGCCGCAGTCTGCCGTGCCTACAATCGTTGGCTCGCCGACTATTGCAAGGCATACCCGGAGCGGCTGTTTGGCGTGGCCATGCTGCCCATGCAGTCGGTCGAGCATGCGGTCGGGGAATTGAAATTCGCCCGCGAATCCTTGGGCATGACCAGCGGCTTCGTGCGGCCCAATCCCTACAACAATCGCCTGCTCAGCGACCCGGCCTACGACCCGATCTGGGCGGTGGCACAGGACCTGGATTTTCCCATCGGCATTCACGAGGGCACGGGTGGCATGCCCTCGGCCGGCGCGGACCGCGTGCCCAATGCCTACGGTGCGCGGCACATTGCATCGCACACCATCGAGATGATGCTCGCCAGCCTCAATATCATCTGGGGCGGCGTGTGCGAGCGCTTCCCCAAGGTGCGCTTTGCCTTCCTCGAGTCCGGCGGCGGCTGGATGCCATCCTGGCTCGATCGCATGGACCGCCATTACGAGCGCGTCACCATGAACGACTCGAACCTGCGCATGAAGCCGAGCGACTACTTCAAGCGGCAGTGCTGGGTGTCCTTCGAGCCGATCGAGGGCACCATTGCCGCAGCCGCGGCGTACCTCGGCGCCGACAAGATTCTCTGGGCGACGGACTATCCCCACCATGACGGATTCTTTCCTGGAGCCCCCAAGACCATCTCCGACCGATTGCCTGCGGAACTGCGGGCGCAGGTGATGGCAAAAAGTGCGATGGATTTCTATGGCATGCGCCGGTGATGATCGCCGCTGCGCGGAACGCTGGGCGTCGCTCCGGGCGGTGAGCTGCGCTACCATGTGCACCGGGCTTGTTCGCGGGGTCGGGGCGGACAGTCCGCCTGCTGTTCTTGTCATTGCATTCACACGCTGAATCGAGGGGGCGCCATGAGTGTCGGAAAATCAATACTGGTATTTTTCATGCTGGCCGGTTTTTCGGGAGCTGCATTGCCCGCGTCGGACGATTTTCCGTCGCGCCCGATCCGGACCATCGTTCCCGCTGCGGCTGGTTCGGGCACGGATGCCTTGGTGCGGGCGTTCATCGTGGAGGCGGTCAAGCGGGTGAAGCAGCCGCTGGTCGCCGAGAACATCGCCGGTGGCGGCGGCATCATCGCGACACGCACGCTCATGGCCGCGCCGGCCGATGGCTACACGGTGCTCACGCACGGCCCGGCCATGGTCACCAATATGCTGACCGATCCGGCAGCCGGATACCGGATGGACGATTTCATCGCGATCTCCGCGATCGGACAGATTTCCTTCACCTTCGGCGTGTCACCGGCGGTTCCGGTGAAGAGCATCCAGGAGCTGGTGACGCATCTCAAGGCCAATCCTGGAAAGCTCAACTACGGCAGCATCGGCAGCACCAGCCTGAACGGCTTGTCCACGGAGCGATTCCTCGCCATGACCGGCACTCGAGTGCAGGCCATCGATTACAAGAGCGCGCCCGCTGCCCTGCTGGATCTTGTGTCCGATCGCATCCAGATCTACATGCAAACCACGCCTCTGCTCGCGCCACAGGTGCAGGCGGGGAAGATCAAGGCGCTTGCAGTGACTTCTGACGCGCGTTCTTTCCTGCTGCCCGACGTGCCGACTTTCCGCGAGTTGGGCATGCCGGACATGTTCGTGACGGTGTGGATCATCGCGTTCGTTCACAAGTCGACGCCTGCCCCGGTCGTTGCAACGCTGCGCCAGCTGTTCTCCGAAACCGCAGTGTCGGCAGATTTTGTCGCCAGGCAGCGCGCCGGCGGGTTCGAGCCGCTGGTCAAGACGGGCAGGGAACTCGACGACTACGTTCGCCAGGAAGTGCAGCGCTGGGAGATCGACGTCAAGCGCACGCGCGCAGCCACGGGCCAGTCGGCGGGACAGTAGTCATGCAGGCGCCCCAGGACGGGAAGATCGCCGCGGTTCGTTCGCGCGTGGTGCTGCATGCCATCGACAAGCCAATCGGCACTGCGGTGGGCTCCATCGGTGCGCATGGTTATGTTGCGGTCGAGATCTTCACCGAGGACGGGGAGCGCGGCATCGGCTACGTGCGGTCGTTCGACCTGCCTGTAGTGAGGGCAGCACACGCAATGCTCGTTCCGCTGGCCGAAGGCCTCATCGGAACACGCGCGAGTGAGACCGTGAAAGCCTGGAACGGCATGTGGCGAAGAATCGTGCTGCATGGTCGATCTGGCGTGCAAGCCTATCCGGTGGCCGCGCTCGACACGGCGATGTGGGATCTGAAAGCGCGCCTGTGCGGCCTGCCGCTGTTTCGCCTGCTGGGTGCCGCGCGCAGCTCGGTTCCCTCGTATTACAGCGGCGGGTTCCTCAATATCTCGGATGCGGAACTGGTGCAGGAGGCCGAATCCGTGCGCGAGCAAGGTTGTGCCGCGTTCAAGATGCGTGTCGGCCTGCCCGAGCTGCGGCGCGATGTCGAGCGTGCGCGGCGACTGAAGGAGGCATTCGGCAAGGACCTCATGATCGATGCGGCGGGCTTCTTCGATCGGGCGGGGGCCATTCGCGCTGCGCGTGAATTCGCGGCCTTCTCCCCGATCTGGCTGGAGGATCCTGTCCCAACCAACCAGATCAAGGACCTCAAGGGGCTGCGCAATGCCAGCGCAGTTCCCCTTGCAGGCGGGGAGTTGCTGTATACCGAAGCCGAGGTCACGGCATTCGCCGAATGCAACGCCTACGACCATGTTCTATTCGACTTGCAGCGCGTTGGCGGCGTGACCGGGTGGATCAGGTCCGCAGGGGTTGCCGATCACTACGGATTGCGCATTTCCGCGCACGTCTTTCCCGAGATCTCCGCGCACCTGCTGTGCGGCCTGGATAACGGTTACTACCATGAGACGCTAGAGTGGTCGCATGAATTGTTTGCCAATCCCTCCGCACTGAAGGAGGGGCGCGCCGTGCCTGGCGAGGCGCCGGGACTCGGATTGGAGTTCGACGAGGGATTTGTCCGCAAGTACCTTGTGGAGGAGGCGATCATCGGGAATGCGGGGGCAGTGTCGTCTCGGTAGCATCCGGAGCGATCTTCGCTGCGTTCTGCAACCGGGTGGGACAAGCACCATGCATGAAAAAAGCCCCGGCGCATTGCTGTACCGGGGCTTTTACACACACGACCTGGGAGGGGTGGCCGTGTGTGCAGGCGAATATTGATGTTGTTGTTGTCGAATGTCTGTGAACTAGTGCCTGCACGCACAAAATCTCTTCTCCGCTATCCTGGTTAATATCGGTACCGGGTCGGAAGCGACCCCACTTCCACAAATCTAGGGGATGAGCGTGAACAAGTTGATTGCACTAGTGTAGTGCGTCAAACAGATTGCAACTTATTGAGTCGTGCACGTGCTTTGACGACCTTCGCGAGGATGTCCGAGGCACGCGCCGTCCAGATGAACGGCTTGGGATTACGGTTATGGTTCTCGA
>CANJXQ010000220.1 GCA_947478805.1 Betaproteobacteria bacterium
AGGCCCTTGATCATTCGAATCTCCCTTGTTGGATGAACGCAGGCGGGTCAGCCGGCGAGAAACGCGAGCAAGGCATCAGCCGTCTCCCGCGGATACTGCTCGGGGAAAAAATGCCCCCCCGGTGCGGCTACAGAACGCACGTCGCTTGCGCGTGCCTGCCATTCCTTCTCGAAATCGAAGAAGGTGCGAACCAGCCCCTCCCCCGCCCACAACGTGAGCACCGGGCATTCCACCTTCTTGTGCAGGTCGGCGGCATCGTGCTCCAGATCGATCGAGGCGCCAGCGCGGTAATCCGAGCAGGTGCCGTGGATCATTCCCGGGTCGCGCCAGCAACGACGGTATTCGGCCACCATCTCCTCGTCGAACTTGTCCAGCACGGAAGTGCCGCAGACCACCAGGCAGTTCTCGAAGAACAGGTCGGGATTGGCACCTATCGCGAGCTCGGGAAACGGCTCGGGAATCGGAAAGAAATACCACTGCCAGAAAGTCGCCGCGAGCTGTCGCGTTACCTTGTTGTACATGGCCCAGGTGGGAACCACGTCGAGCGCCGACATGGTGAGCACTTTTTGCGGCCAGTCGAGGGCCATGCGATGCGACACGCGCGCACCGCGGTCGTGGCCGGCCACGTGATAGCGCTCGAATCCCAGCGCGCCCATCAGCTTGACCTGGTCCTGCGCCATGGCGCGGAACGAGTAGTTGGAATGGTCGGGCGCGTCCTTCGGCTTGGACGAGTCGCCGTAGCCGCGCAAGTCGGCGCACACCACCGTGTACTTGTCGGCGAGCAAGGGCACGAGCTTCGCCCACTGGGTGACGTTTTGCGGACAGCCATGCAGCAAGAGGAGCGGCGGACCGCTGCCCCCATAGACGCAATTGATGTCGACCTCGCCGACATTGACTTTCTTGCGGGTGAATCCCTCGAACATGAAGCAGCCTCTTCGCTGTTTGCCCGCCATGCTGGGCGCCCCGGCGGCGCCAGGTCCATGCCGGCCGGGGCATTTTCGCACGAGCCCGGGGACAAGGCGCGAGCGCGGGACGACCGTGTTCCGACTTCCGGCGCACAAGGCCGGCCGTCACGACACCCGTGACTGTGGTGTATTCTTGTTTCCATTCCCGGCCGGCAGACCCGAGGTCCACGCTGGCCCATCGCACGAGGACCGGCCATGCTCAAGCAGTACGTGGTGAATGCCGCCAAGGTTCCCTGGAAATCCAGTGAAACCGAGGGCCTGACCTTCCAGTGCCAAGTGCTGCTCGAGGGCGATGACGGCGGCCCCGAAGCCCTGCGCTTTCGCTTCGACCCGACCTCCGCGGTGTATGCCCACATGCACCTCACCTCGCAATTCCAGTTGCTCATTGCCGGCGGCATGGACATGCCGCGCGGCCAGATGAACCTGCGCCCAATCTCCATCCACTACACCGACCACAACACGCCCTACGGCCCGTTTTCCTGCGCGCCGGAACACGACATGCTGGTCCTGCACCCGAAATCGGGCGGACTGATTTCCATGGCGCACCGCGATGCCCGGCGCAAGATCAATCTAAAGGCGCGCCTGCTGGTTGCCCACCTGGAAGACCAGCACTGGTGCTCGCTCGATGACAAGCCCGGCAGCCGCATCCAATCCCTGATCCCGGCCGACATGGGACCGGAAGCCCTGGCTCTGGAGCTGCCGGCGGGCGCCGAGATGCCTACGGCCCCTGCCGCCTACGGTCGTTACGAGGTGGTCATCGCAGGGTCCGTGATTTGCGGCGACGAAGAACTTGGCGCCGCGAGCTTTCGCTATGTGCAAGGCGATGAGGCACCGGCGCCCTTGCGTGCCGGGCCGCAGGGCGCGCGCGTCGCCTTGCTGTCCTTCGACGCCGATGCTCTCGAAGGCGGCCTCACCGGCGAAGGCATTGCAGTGACCGCCGCCCAAGCGATGGCGCGCGCCATCTGAAGCGCAACCGGAGGAAGCCCCCATGAATTCTCCAGCGAACGCCCAATCGAATGCAGCTGCCGGTGTCCCCGCGGGCAACGAAGCACCGGCCAAGCTCGACCGCAACAATTTCATGGTCGCCGTGTTCGCCGACTTCGTGTGCCCCTACAGCTTCATCACCATCGACCAGATGGATCGCCTCAACGCCGAGTACGGCGTGCGCATCCTGTGGCGGCCTCACTGGTTGCATCCGGAGACCCCGCCCGAGGGAAAGCCCTACGAGGACAACCCGGAGGCGATGAAACGCCGCGCCGCCGTGATGGACTGGGTCAAGGAAATGTCCCCGGAACACACGACGCAGATGCGTTTTCCCGACCGGATGCAAAACAGTTTCCTCGCCTTCGAGGCATTGGAATTTGCCGTCGACCACGGGCGCTCCATGCCGTTCAAGTCGGCGGTCTTCACGCGGCTCTGGAACGAAGGGGAGGACATCAGCAAGGTAGCCACCCTACAGAAAGCGGCCGAGACCTCCGGCCTGGATGCGGAAAAACTCGGGCAGGCATTGCGCGCGCGCCAGTATTCGCAGCGCGCACTGGCTGCGGTAACGCAAGCGCGTGACATCGGCGTGACCGCCACGCCGACCATGTTCATCGGGCGCACCCGGGTCAATGGCTGGCACTACTACGAAGTCATCCAGACCATCATGGAGAAGCAGGGCATAGCGCCGCTGGGTGACGCGGCGGAGGTGTCGCCGCACTGACATCGTCAGTACCGTTCCTGCGCCACGCGCCGTCGAGTGCGGACTGGACGGCGAACCGAGTACTACGCGCAATTGCGCTTGCTTCGCAAACTCCCCAGGCGCGCCAAATTCGTTGCCCAACTGACGCACCCAACGAACGGCCCGAGGCCGTGATCACAGAAACAGGAGCAGATCCGCATGTCGCTTCCCGCATCGCTGGCCGGCCGTCTCAAGCTACCCGTCATTGCCGCGCCGATGTTCCTGACCTCGGGTCCCGAATTGGTCATCGCCTGCAGCAATGCCGGCATCGTCGGGACCTTTCCTGCCCTCAACCAGCGTACCAGCGCCGGTGTCGATGAGTGGCTGACCACCATTCGCGCCGGACTGAAAGCGGATGCTGCCCCTTTTGGCGTCAATCTCATCGTCCACAAGACCAATCCGCGCGTGGCGGCCGACCTCGCCTTGTGCGTCAAGCACAGGGTACCGATGGTCATCACGTCGCTTGGCGCAGCCGCCGAAGTTGTCGACGCGGTTCATGGCTACGGCGGCGTGGTGTTCCACGATGTGACCACTGCAAGGCATGCGAAGAAGGCAGCAGAGGCCGGCGTCGACGGCCTGATTCTTGTCGCAAGCGGGGCGGGAGGGCATGCGGGCACCCTGAGTCCGTTTTCGCTGATGGCCGAGGTGCGAGAATTCTTCGACAAGACGGTTCTACTGGCCGGGTGCATTTCGACAGGGGGCGATGTCGCCGCAGCGCTGATGATGGGCGCCGACCTTGCCTACATGGGCACGCGCTTCATCGCCACCACCGAATCAATGGCGTCGGACATCAACAAGCAGATGCTGGTGGATGCGGGCGCGTCGGACATCCTCTACACGCCGGCGATCTCCAGCATTGGCACGAATTTCCTGCGCCAGAGCATCGTTGCCGCAGGCCTCGACCCCGACAAGCTCGCCGCCCCGGCAGGTGTGGATCTTTCGCACATCACCGAGCCGTACAATAAAGAACCCGGCAAGCCGGAAAGCAAGGCCTGGCGCGACATCTGGTCGGCGGGCCAGGGCGTGGCATCCATCCACGATGTGTTGCCCGCGGCGATGCTGGTTGAGCGCCTGGGGGCCGAATTCAACGCACGAGTGGCCGCGTTTGGCAGTGTCGCCAAACAGTACGCCGCATGACCCTCCGGGAGGAATCGATGGACAGGGACAACGGAACCTACAAGGTGGTCTGGCCGCTGGGGCGCTCGACCGAGACGGCCATCGCATTGAATGCGCGGTTTGCCAACAACAAGGCCAAGCGCATCGGCTTCCTGTGGGATTACATCTTTCGCGGCGACCAGATGTTCCCGCTGATCCAGGCCGGGCTTGCCGAAAAATTCCCGGGCAGCACCTTCGTCCCGCACACGGCCTTCGGCAACATCCACGGCCACGACGAGCGCGAAGTGCTCGCCGACTTGCCGCGGCGATTGCGCGAGGAAAAGCTCGACGCCGTGGTCGTCGGCGTCGGCGCCTGAGGCAGTTGCACGCCCGCCGTGTTGCGGGCCACCAAGATCGCGGAAGCTGCCGGCGTCCCCGGCGTCGCCCTCATCTCCACCGGTTTCATGCAACAGGCGCGCGCCACCGCTCGCGCCATGGGCATTCCCGACGCGAGCATCGCCGAGTACCCGGGCATGATTCCGATGGACACCGACGACCAGCTCGCCGACAAGATATGGAACAAGGTGCTGCCCTCGGTCGTGTCGTCCCTCAGCACCGACGTACCCTCCACCGTGAAGCATGTGCAGGAGCCGGCGCCGCGCGACATCGTCTTCAGCGGCACGCTCGCCGAAGTGCAGCAATATTTCCTCGACAAGGAATGGTCGGATGGCCTGCCCGTCGTCCCGCCGACACTCGACCTCGTCGACGCATTCCTTGCCTGGACCGACCGCGATCCGCAGGAAGTGCTCGGCGTGCTGCCGCCGGAATTCCGCGAAGCCACGGTCTGGTCGGTTGCCGTCAACGGCGTCATGGCCGGCTGCCGTCCCGAATACATGCCGGTGCTGCTGGCCGTCGTCGAGGCCATCGCGGACCCGGATTTCCGACTGGTTGATGCGGGCTCTACGCCGGGATGGGAATACCTCATCCTGATCAGCGGCGACATCGTCGACGCCCTCGACTTCAACACCGAAGCCGGCAACATGAAGATGGGTCGCCAGGCCAATGCGTCCATCGGGCGGTTCCTGCGCATGTTCGTGAGGAACGTGGCGGGCTTTCGACCGGGCGGCACCGACAAGGGCAGCATCGGCTTCACCTTCAACGTGGCACTGGCCGAAAACGAGGGTGCCATCGAAAAGCTCGG
>CANJXQ010000221.1 GCA_947478805.1 Betaproteobacteria bacterium
GACGCGGTGTCGCGGCTGCGCGACTCGCAACTGGGCGACCCCAGGGTGCAGGACATCGCGAACTACATCGTCAAGGGCACGCTGTGGCAGGCCTTCATCTCGGAAAAGCCGGTGGTGCTGCTGATCGACGAGGTGGACAAGGCGGACATTGAGTTTCCGAACGACCTGCTGCGCGAGCTCGATCGCATGGAATTCTTCGTCTACGAAACGCGCGAGCTGATCAAGGCACGCCACCGCCCGATCGTCATGATCACCTCCAACAACGAGAAAGAGCTGCCTGACGCGTTCCTGCGCCGCTGCTTCTTCCACTACATCCGCTTCCCCGACAAGGACACGATGCAGAAGATCGTCGACGTGCATTTCCCGGGGATCAAGAAAATGCTGCTGCGCGAGGCCCTGGAAGTGTTCTTCGAGGTGCGCGAAGTCCCTGGCCTGAAGAAAAAACCGTCGACTTCCGAACTTCTCGACTGGCTCAAGCTGCTCCTGGCCGAGGATATCTCCCCCGAGACGCTGCGCTCGAAGGACAACAAGAAGATCATTCCGCCGCTGCATGGCGCCTTGCTCAAGAACGAACAGGATGTGCATCTCTTCGAGCGCCTCGTCTTCATGACCCGCCAGGGTCGCAACTGACGCGGACGGGAAACCTACCCTTTCGCACGCGGAAACGAACACACCCCATGCTTGCCGGCTTCTTCCTCAAGCTAAAGTCCGCCAAGATCCCGGTCTCCATCAAGGAGTACCTGATGTTGATGGAGGGCATGGCCAAAGGCGTGATCTCGCCCTCCATCGACGAATTCTATTACCTGGCGCGTATCATACTGGTCAAGGACGAATCCAATTTTGACAAGTACGACCAGGCCTTCGCCTCCTTCTTCAAGGGTGTCGAGTCGCTCACCGGCGTCGAGGCCGACGTCCCGCTGGAGTGGCTGCTCAAGCAGGCTGAACTCAATCTCACCGACGAGGAAAAGGCCAAGATAGAGGCCCTGGGCGGATGGGAAAAGCTCATGGAGACCCTCAAGCAGCGCCTGGAGGAGCAGAAAAAACGCCACCAGGGCGGCAGCAAGATGATCGGCACGGCGGGCACTTCGCCATTCGGCGCCTTCGGCTACAACCCGGAGGGCGTGCGCATCGGGCAGGACAAGTCGCGCAACCGCCAAGCGGTAAAAGTCTGGGACGACCGCGAATACCGCAATCTAGACGACTCGGTGGAACTGGGCACGCGCAACATCAAGGTCGCGCTGCGACGCCTGCGTCGCTTTGCGCGCGAGGGCGCGCCCAACGAACTTGACCTCGACACGACCATCCAGCGCACCGCAAAGAATGCCGGCTGGCTCGACCTGGCGATGCGGCCCGAGCGCCACAACACGGTGAAGGTCCTGATGTTCTTCGACATCGGCGGCTCGATGGACGACCACATCAAGCTGTGCGAGGAGATGTTCTCGGCCTCCAAGACGGAATTCAAGCACCTGGAATACTTCTACTTCCACAACTGCCTGTACGATTTCGTCTGGAAGGACAACCGTCGGCGCAATTCGGAGCGCACGCGCACCTCGGACGTCATGCACAAGTACGGACACGACTACAAGCTGATCTTCGTCGGCGATGCGACCATGAGCCCATATGAAATCCTGCAGCCCGGCGGCTCGGTCGAATACCACAACGAGGAGGCCGGCGCGGTCTGGATGAAGCGCATGACCGACGTCTATCACAAGGCCGTGTGGCTGAACCCGGAACCCGAGGAGGTGTGGTCTTATCGGCAATCCATCGGCGTGATGCGTGAGCTGATGGGAGGACGCATGTTTCCCACCACGATTTCGGGACTCGAGCGCGCCATGCGGGTGCTCACGCGCTGATGGAAGACGGCGATACGGCAGAGCCCACCAATGCCGCAGCTAGGCGGGCCAGCCGATTTGCATTGATTCCCCAAGACGACCCTGAGCAGGCGCACCGGGTACGCCGCCTCCTGCTCGCAGGCTGCACCAGCTTCGTGGTCCTGTTCCTGTTCTGGCTCTACTATCTGATCGGCCTGATGGACGGCCCCGCGCTCACCAACCTGTCCATCGCCACTATCGTCGGCAATATCCTCTTCTACACGCTGTTCAGGACGGGACTCAACACCCGGGCGCCCGACCCCAGCCTCACGCTGTGGATGATCCTGTTCTCCACCCTGGTGCTGCTGTACGCCATCGGTTCGGCAAACGACGGCCGCGCAAGCCTGATGCTGGTCTATCTCGTGCCCTTCCTGTTCGGGCTGTTCCGCCTGTCGATCGTCGAGATGCTATCGATCGCGGCATTCTTCCTGGCCGGCTACGGCTGGATCCTTTCGCGCGAGTGGATGCAGATGGATCCGCGCATAGCGCTCCACCTGCAGGTATTCCAGTGGATCGTTCCGGCGTTCGTGCTGTGCTGGTTCGCCATTTTCGCCGGCTACGTGGGCTCTCTGCGCAAGAACGTGTCCGACAGCAATGCCCGGCTCGAGGAGGCACTGACACGACTGCAGGCGCAGGTGTCGCGCGACGACCTGACCGGCCTGTACAACCGACGCACCATCAACGACATCCTGGAGCAGGAGCGCAGCCGGTCCGATCGCGGCGGCCTGCCATTTTGCCTGTTCATGCTCGACATCGATCACTTCAAGGTCATCAACGACAGCTGGGGCCATGCCGCCGGCGACGAAGTATTGAAGACTTTTTCCGATAGCGTCAGCCAGATCCTTCGGCCGACCGACTTTCTGGCGCGCTACGGCGGCGAGGAGTTCCTGCTCGTCTCTACCCAGACCACGCTCGATGGCGCCCAGCGCATGGCCGAGCGCCTGCGCGCAATGATTGCGGCCGCCCCCTTCCCGAGCCTGCCGCGCAACGCACAGGTCACTGTATCCATCGGTATTGCCGAATACCGTCTCGGGGAACCCATCCAGACGGCCTTGTTGCGCGCCGATGCCGCGTTGTACGCGGCCAAGCAAAACGGACGGAACCGGGTGGAAACAGTAACCTGAGAATCGCCGCCGACTGTGCGATTGGCTGGGCCTGCGTGTCTGTGGCCCGCGATTCAGACCGGCGCATCCAGCCTGCGAATCAAGCCTGGCTGGGCGGCGGCGCGACCTTGAGGACTTCCTCGAACGTGGTGATGCCCTGGGCCACCTTCATGGCTCCGCTGATACGCAGCGGCTTCATCCCTTCCTTGTAGCCTTGCTCCCGAATCTTCGCCATGTCGGCCGCGGCATGCACCAGCCCCTTAATGGCCGGTGACATGAGCAGGATCTCGTACAAGCCGACGCGCCCCATGAAGCCGGTGTTGCGGCACTCGAGGCACCCCACCGGCTGGTACACGTGATCCGGCCGCTTGGCCTTCCACGGCGCAACGAATTCGCTCCAGTCCATGTCACCCGCGCGATGCCCGAAGGAGGCTTTTTGCTTGCAATGCGGGCACAGCGTGCGCACCAGGCGCTGCGCCATCACGCCAAGAATGGTCGAATTAAGCAGGTAGGGCGGTGTACCCAGGTCGAGCAAGCGCGTGATGGCGCTTGCCGCGTCGTTGGTGTGCAGCGTGGACAGCACGAGGTGGCCGGTGAGCGCCGCCTGGATGGCCATTTCCGCGGTTTCCATGTCGCGGATCTCGCCCACCATGATGATGTCCGGGTCCTGGCGCATCAGCGCGCGCACGCCCTGCGCGAACCCCAGGTCGATCGCCTGCGTCACCTGCATCTGGTTGAACGAAGGCTCGATCATCTCGATCGGGTCCTCGATGGTGCAGACGTTGACCTCCGACGTGGCCAGCGTCTTCAGCGTCGAATACAGCGTGGTGGTCTTGCCCGAGCCGGTGGGCCCGGTTACGAGGATGATGCCGTGCGGCGACTTCGTCATGGCGTTCCAGCGCACCTTGTCGTCGTCAGAAAAACCCAGGTCGGTGAAGTCCTTGACGATGACTTCCGGATCGAACACGCGCATCACCAGTTTTTCGCCGAAGGCGGTGGGCAACGTCGACAACCGCAACTCCGTCTCCAGTCCCTCAGCGGTCCGCGTCTTGATGCGCCCGTCCTGCGGGCGGCGCTTCTCCACCACGTCCATGCGCCCGAGGATCTTGATGCGGCTGGTCATGGCCGTCATCACCGCCGCAGGGATCCGATACACCTCGTGCAAGGTCCCGTCGATGCGAAAGCGCACGATGCCCACGTCGCGCCGCGGCTCCATGTGAATGTCGCTGGCACGCTGGTCGAAGGCGTACTGCCACAGCCAGTCCACCACGCTGACGATATGCTGGTCGTTGGCGTCGAACTGGCGGTTGGACTTGCCCAGTTCCACCAACTGCTCGAAGTTGCCGCCGCCCGAGCCCTTGTCCCCGCCGCGGTCGGCGCCTTTGATGGAACGCGCAAGGTTGTAGAACTCGACCTGGTAGCGGGTAACGTCGTTCGGATTGGCCAGCACGCGGCGAAACTCCAGCCGCAGCATCTGGCTGAGTTCCTTCTCCCACTCTGTCACGTAGGGCTCGCTGGTGGCGATGACCGCCTCGCGCGTCGTCACCTCCACGGGCAGGATCCTGAAGCGCGAGGCGTACTGGCTCGACATCACCGCGGTGACGGCGGAGAAATTGATCTTCAGCGGATCGATATGGTAGTAGGACATCCCGACCTTGGCGGCCAGCCACTCGGTGAGCCAGTCAATGGACATCACCTTGTGCGGCGGGGCGAGCGAGGTCCATTTCTGGTCGGACACGACGACCAGCGGATGATGGTCGCTGCGTTGCATGCGGCGTTCGGCAATCAGCTTGTCGGCCGCCGCGCGCTCGACCAGCTTGTCCTCGACCATTGCGTCGAGAACCTCCTGCAGGGACAGGCGATGCTCTGTGAAAGCTTCGGAAACGTTCTGCATGGGATGCCCGTGAATGGAGTGGGGCCAATATAGCGACGCCGGGGACCGCATGCAAGTC
>CANJXQ010000222.1 GCA_947478805.1 Betaproteobacteria bacterium
ATTTTTCTGCAATCCAAAGCAGCGGATTCAAGTCATTGCAGGAAGGTCAGAAAGTTTCTTACGAGGAAACGCAAGGCCCAAAGGGCAAGCAAGCCTCGAACATCAAGCCAGCCTAAGACGGCCTGCTGTTGTTGAGAAAAGCCCGGCTTTGCCGGGTTTTTTTTCGTCTGCTCGTTGCGGACTGAAGGCCGGGCCGGCGACCAAGCGAAGCAACACCATTCACGAGCTGCAGAAACGAAAACCGTCGCGTAAGCGGCGGCCAGGGCATTTGGACAGCCGGCGCGACAATGCGAAGCGCGCCGGCGGTCCTAACGACCGATACGAGCTGCAGAAACGAAATCCGCCGCGTAAGCGGCGGCCTGCGCTCTTAAGCAGCCGGCGCGAGAATGCAAAGCGCGCCGGCGGTCCTACCGGCTGACGCGATTGCGTCCGGCCTGCTTGGCGCGATACAGGGCCTGGTCTGCTACGCGCAGCGCTTGCGCGGCATTGAGGCCGGGTTCGCGCTGGGCCACGCCGATGCTGACGGTGACCGATAGCACTTTGTACTGGCTCTCATCGCCGTCGTTGCGTTGCTGGCTGCCGGATTCGCTGTCGCGTGGCCGGTCATCGCTTCGCACTTTCATGCGATAGCCTTCGATGGCGGCGCGAAGTTCCTCCAGCGTGCCAAACGCTTGGTCGACGGAGCGTCCGGGGAAAAGCACGGCGAATTCCTCGCCACCGTATCGATAGGCGGTGCCACCGCCCTGAACCATGGCCAGACGGGCCGCCACCAGGCGCAAAACCTGGTCGCCAGTGGCGTGGCCGTGCGTGTCGTTGAATTTCTTGAAGTGGTCCACATCGATCATCGCCATCGCGCATACCGGTCCGAGGCCCGGCAGCCGTTCTTCCAGGGCGCGGCGCCCCGGCAATCCGGTCAACTCGTCATGGAATGCAAGCCGGTGCGATTCCTGCATCAGTGCCATGAGCAACAGTATTGCGGCGGCGGCGATGAAAGCGCTGAAGGCTCCGGGGGAGCTGAACCACTCGCAGGCTATGAAGAAGGCCACCACCAGTGAGGCCATGCCGACATCGAGCGGGCGCGGCTTGTGCGCAGGGGGGTCGGGCCAGGCTCGCCACACCGCTGCGACAAGGGCGGCCGCGATCATGACCCGGCCCAGCGCAGGTGTAGGGGGGGCGACCAGCAACCAGTGATCGAGCAGGTCCTTCCAGGCGGTGCCGGATAGGGGGTTGTTGCCCGCGCTGGCGACCCAGCTGACCGCCACTGTCTCGGCGACTGCGATCAACCACCAGCGGTAATTGCGATGCTGGTACACCCCACGCTCTGCATACACCAGCGCGAACAGGATGTTGGCGGGGACGAGAATGGTGACGGCGGTAAAAACGGCGATCACGGGGAAGCTCTGCGCTCCTGCCGAGCGCGCGAGTTCGATGCCTGCATAGGCGGCGAGCAGCGAAAGGAAGGCAATGAAAGTCCGCCCGCGATTGAACAGCACGCTCAGGCCTACGCCGGTCAGCATTGCGATCCAGGGCAGAACCGGGCCAATCGCGGAGAGCGAAGGGGGGAGCGACGGGGCGGCAGCCAGCAACAATGCCGTGCCGATGAGGATCGTAAGCGGTGCGAGCAGCGGCCTGGCCAGCCGATACGGGTCAAATTGCATGCAGGTCTGTCTCTGTGTCACCGAAGAAATGCGTCATGCCCGCGAAGCACGGGCTTGTTAAAGGCAAGAGGATGCTCGAACGCGTCCATTGGTGCAACAGGCGAGGACGGGAATTTCCACTCAGGTTCGATTGTCGAGTGTGCCCTGTCGTTCGGAGGAACGGATCTGAGCGCCAATTGGCGTATCGGAGTAATCTTTTCGGGCGCTTCTGCTCCGCGCCCGATGCTGGGGACGCCAGTGTCCAACAACCAAAAGGGGTTTCAACATGAGGGGAATGGTGCGTTTGCTTTTGATCGCCGTGCTTGCTTCCAGTTCTGTCGCGACGGCCCAGAACTACCCGACCAAGCCGATTCGCGTGATCGTGGGCTTCCCGGCAGGCACGCTGGTCGATGTGATCGGCCGTGCGCTCGGTGCGCACATGCAAAAGGACCTGGGGCAACCCATCCTGGTCGAGGCGCGGCCGGGCGCGGGCGGCTACATCGGGGCGAGCGCCGTGATGAATTCCGAGGCGGACGGGCACACCATCCATTTCGGCGTCCTGGGTGGGTTGTTGCCGCCGCTGGTGAAGAACAATCCGATCGATGCGCGCAAGGACTTTGCCGCAGTAGGGGACGCGCTGACCTCGCCATTTGTTCTTTACACCAGCGGCAAGATGCCGGTGAAGACCATGGCCGAACTCGTTGCGCATGCAAAGACGCTGCCGCCCAACGCGCTCAACTTCGGCTCGTCGACCGGGCAGGTGGAAATCATCATGACCATGGTGAAGAACCTCACCGGCGTCGGCTTTACGCTAATCAACTACCCCGGCGCGCCGGCGGTGATCCCGGGACTGATTTCCGGTGACATCAATATGCACATCAATGTACTGGGGCCGTTCATCCCGCACCTTGAGGCCGGCACCATCCGTGCGCTGTTCGTCTCGGGGGGCAAGCGGCTTGCGTCGTTCCCCGGTGTGCCGACGGCAACGGAGGCGGGTGTTCCGGCTGTCGAAGCGGCCGGTTTCGACTCAGGATACTGGGCACCGCGCGCCACGCCCAAGCCCATCGTGGACAAGCTCTCGCGGTCCATCGCAGCAGCGGTGAAGCAGCCGGACATACTCGAGTTGTTCAGGAAGCAGGGCTACGATCCGCTCGGCACGACCCCCGAGGAGCAGATGCGTCGTTACGAGAGCTCGCTCAAGTTCTGGACGGAAACGGCCCGGCTCACCAACTTCCAGCCACAGCAGTAATTCATCGTTGTGATCAACTGTCTTGACGGAGTCGAAGAATGATTGTGGCACGCAAAGAGCGCGGCCCAAGCTCGCTGATGCCGTCTGAAGTGAGCGACTATCGTCGCAACGGTTACCTGCATATTCGTCGATTGCTCGGAACGGAGGAGATCGCAGCCGTGCGGCACGCCTGCATTGAAAGCGAGCGCGTCGAAATGAAGCGCCTCGCGGGCCAGGAGCGACCCGATAGCGAGGAGGGCAAGCGATTCGCGCATCAGGCAAATGACAAGTACCTGCGCATGTTTCGCAGCGCGCTCGACCTGCGATTTACGTTTCCGGAACTCAGGCCCGTGGTGAAGAAGTTGGGCGAATGCGCGCGGCAGTTGCTTGGCACATCGGATGTGCGGATTATCTGGGACAAGACTTTCGTGAAGCCATCCAGGACTGAGGGAACACGGGAGACGGTCTGGCATCAGGATCTGCCCTATATCCCGGTCGATCGCCGCGGACTCATGACCTTCTGGTTGCCCATTCACGATGTGCCGGTTGAAGCCGGTGCGATGCGTTTTCTGCCAGGCTCTCACAGGCTCGGGCCGCTTGGGCGGATCGACCTGGTAGGCAACGAACACTGCATCGAGGACCTGCTGACTCCCGAGGATCTGGCATTGGTGGGCGCGCCGGTGTCGGTGCCCATCGCGGCGGGGGACGCAACGGTGCATGACGGCCTGACCTTGCACGGCGCGCATCCTAACAGCACCGAGCAGCCGCGTCGCGTGTGGGCCTGCCTGTTCATCCCCGGGGATACCCTGTGGAACGGTTCACCCCTATCTCATGACAATCTGGTCGGGTATGGGCTGAAGCCATTTCAACCGTTCAATCACCCTGATTTGATGCCCGGATAGGGGTTTGGTGGCCACGGTTCGTGCAGTTTTCATGGAAATCCAGTTGCAAGCCTAATCTTCAGGGGAATTCATGTCATTGCCACTTTCAGGAATCAAGATCCTGGACGCATCGCGCGTGCTCGCCAGCCCTTTTGCGGCATACCAACTCAGCCTGCTTGGTGCCGAGGTCATCAAAGTCGAGAACCCGCTGACCCGAGGCGATCCCAGCCGACACGGAGGGATAGGGAGGCGGGATGCAGTCAAGGCTGCAATGGCTGCGAGCTTCCTTTCGTTGAGCGCCAACAAGCGGTCGATCACGCTGAATCTTGCGACGAAGAAGGGCCAGGAAATTTTTCGCCGTCTGGCCGGCGAAGCGGATGTCGTCGTGGAGAACATGCGCACCGGAACCATGGACAAGTACGGACTCGGCTATGCAGACCTGGCCAGGGTAAATCCGCGGCTGGTCTACTGCTCGATCACCGGCTATGGCCAGACCGGCCCAAAGAAGAGCCATCCTGCGTATGACCCGGTGATTCAGGCGGCGAGCGGGATGATGGACATCACGGGTTCCCCCGAGAGCGCGCCGATGAAATCGGGTGCGCCCGTGATTGACATGAGTACCGGCCTCGTCGGTGCGTTTGCAATCGTGACGGCGCTGTTCGAGCGCGCAAAAACCGGCAAGGGCCAGCACCTGGATGTTTCCATGCTTGACGTTTCCCTGATGATGATGGGTTCCATCGCGACCGACGTGCTGACTTCTGCGGGAGAACCCAAGGCAACCGGCAACTCCTACGGTGCTTTTTTGCCGGTCAACCGACTGTACCGTACCGGTGAGGGCATGCTCTGGATTGCCGCCTCAGAGGAGCACCAGGTGCAGCGCCTGTTGAAGGCAATCCAACGCACCGAGCTGGCATTGGACCCACGCTTTGCCGATCCGGCTGACCGGCCTGCCAATGTCGCAGCGCTCACGGCAGAGCTCGAACGCACTTTCGCTCAACGTACGGCAGACGAATGGGAGCTGCTCTTGAACGAAGCAGGGGTGTCCGCGATGCGGGTGCGCACGGTACCGGAAGCACTGAATCAACCCCAGCTTCGCACCCGCGACCTTTTTCACACGTTCGACAAGGTGTCCGGTATTGGCCGCCCCGTGACCGTTCCCTTGCTC
>CANJXQ010000223.1 GCA_947478805.1 Betaproteobacteria bacterium
GACATCCGGCGCCTGTTCGCCGAACCCTTCTATTTCGGGTGCGAGGCGGACGACCCGGTGGTGTCGCTGGCGTTCAACGAAAAGACCGGCACACGCCTGAAGCCCATGCTGGGATCGGACATCTCGCACTTCGACGTGCCAGACCCCACCGAGGTGCTGGAGGAGGCCTGGGAAATGGTCGAGCACGGACTCATCAACGAGGACAACTTCAAGGAATTCACCTTCACCAATTCGGTGAAGCTGCACGGCGGCATGAACCCGGACTTCTTCAAGGGGACCGTGGTGGAGGAGGCGGCGGGCAAGGTGTTGAAGGCGGCAGCGACGCGCTGAAGCGACGGCGCGTTCTAGGGGAACGTGCGATGGCTAATCGATGGCAGTCTTTGGTCGCGGCAGCAACCGGTCGTATTCCGCCTTGACGGTCGAATAGCACTCGCACACCCGCTCTTCCAGCTTGGGGCGGTCGGTGATGGTCATGTGCCCGCGAGCATAAGTAATCAGTCCGTCTTTCTTTAGCTTGCTGGCGGTCTGTGTAACGCTTTCCCGGCGGACGCCCAGCAGGTTGGAGATGAGTTCCTGGGTGATGACCAGGTCGTTCTGGTGCAACCGGTCGGCGCTCATCAGCAGCCAGCGGCACAGCTGCTGTTCGACCGCATGATGCTGGTTGCACACGGCGGTTTGCGAGGTCTGGGCGATCAGCGCCTGGGTGTAGAGCAATGCCAGGTGCTGGAGCTGGCCGCCAAGCGCGAACTCCCGCTTCATGATTTTTCGACTGAGCCGGTAGGCTGTGCCCACGCTTTGGACCACTGTGTTGCTGGGCATGCTTTCGCCGCCCATGAATATCGATATCCCGACCATGCCCTCGTTACCGACCAGGGCGATTTCACTGGAGGACCCGTCCTCCAGGTCATAGATCAGTGACACGATGCCCGCGGTCGGAAAATGCAGGAAATTCACATGATCACCGGACTCGGACATGGTCCAGCCCAGTGGCATGGGGACGAACTCCAGGTCGGGCAAAAGGCGTTCGTAATCGGCTCCCGGGAGCGCTGCGAGGATCTGGTTCTGCTTGGGGTGGTCGTGCAGTTCCTTTGCTATCTTCTTTCTTGCGGTCTTCCTGGCGGCGGGTTTCTTCTCGGCAGGGTCGGTCATGGCTGCATTTCCGGAAAGCGCGGCCCACCCGGCTGGGTAAGGCTCTTCGCCAGTGTGTATAGCCGATAATGCAGCGCGCTTCTGTGCGACAACTCGCTTATGCCTCCGCCCCGATGGTGGGCGGCCCGAAAGTATGCTCGGGGGCGGGGGTCAGCAACCGGTGACGGCCTTCGCCGCGGCAATCCCGCTTCGCACCGCGGCCTCCAGGGTGCCGGGATATTCGCTGGCAACGTAATCACCGGCAAGCGCGAGCCCACCGAGTGCGGTTCTGGTCGTCGGGCGATCAAGGCCCGGTGTGCAGGAGAAGGTCGCGCGCTTTTCGCGGATCACGCGTGTCCAGCGCGGGACTGCCTTGACGCCCTTGGGTTCGAAGAGGACATCCTTGATTTCGTCGTGAACCTGCGCGGCGAGGGCGTCGTTGTCGAGGTCCTCGTGGCTGCCCGAGGCGCTGATGACAGCGGCGAGCAGGCCGGAGCCGGGCGTGTCGGGTTTGCGATACGGGTCAGGGGTCAGCAGGTGTCCGCGGTCGAACACCCATTGCACGATGCCTCTGGTGAATCCGAGCATCGGGCGCCACTGCGTGACGCCCGGCGGGTACTGCAGGTAGCAGGTGACGATGGGCTCGTATTCGAGCTGCTCCACCTGCCGGCGCACGGCGCCCAGCGCCGGGCACTGCGGCTCGAGGCAGGCAATGAGCGCCGCTGCGTGCTGCGGTGCAACCGCCAGTATCAGGCGCGAAAAAAGGTCCGGCCTGCCGTCGACGCGGAACGCCTTGCCGTCATGCGTGATATCGCGCACCGGTGCGCCCAGGTGGACGACGCCACCGTTGGCATGGATGAAGCGCGATGCGGGTTCCGGGAAGAGCGCGCCCAGGTCTTGGCGCGGGACGAGGAGGTCGCTGTTGTGCCGCGCACCGGTCAGGCCGTCGCGCAGCACCGTGGCGAAGACCTGCGCCGAAGCCTTGGCGGGAGGCGTGTTGAGCGCAGAGATGCACAGCGGCTCCCACAGGTGGGTGCACAGCCCTTCGTCCTGCGCGTGTTCGGCAAGCAGCTGCGAGACGGTGCGGTCAGGCACGATGCGAAATTGCAGCGCCTGGAGCGCGCGCATGAAGCGGATCGCCGCCAGGCCGCTCGCAAAGCTCAGGTTGTAGGCCGCGAAGAGCGCGACGGCAAGGTTGAGCGGGTAGGGCAGGATGGGGGCGCGCATGTGAAAGCCGTCGGCGTAGCGCAGTTCCAGCGGAATGCGCTCGAGCAGGTGGCCGGGCTGCGCGCCGACGGCACGCATCAGCTTGAGCGTCTCCTGGTAGGCGCCGATGAGGATGTGCTGGCCATTGTCGAGCGCGATCTCTGCATCGCCTTCGTTGAGGCTCACCCGCCGGGCGCGACCGCCCAGGTGGCGCGAGGCCTCGAACACGGTGACGCGAACGCCCTGGCGGGCCAGGGTGGCGCCCGCGGACAGGCCCGCCCAGCCCGCCCCGATGATCGCTACATTATGATCAATTTCAGTAATAGGCATCTGCCAACCTTACCTCTGAGTCAAAAATATGATCAGACGCTTCAGTTGGATATCCATGTCTTCCAGGCCAGCCAGAGTTTCCTCAGCGGGGGAAGCGCGGTGCGCTGCTTGAGCACCTGGTAGCCGTCGGCCGCGATCTCGTCGAGCAACGTGCGATAAATCGCCGCCATGATGAGCCCGGTGCGTTGCGTGCGCCGGTCTTCTTCGGGAAGCAGGGCCATGGCTTCGTCGTAGCAGCGTTGCGCGCGTTCGCCCTGGAAGGCCATGAGGCGGCCGAAATCCTCCGTTTGCCTGGCGTTGAGTATGTCGGCCGCGGTGACGTTGAACTGCTTCATGTCTTCCATGGGCAGGTAGATGCGGTTCTTGCGCGCATCCTCGCCGACGTCGCGGATGATGTTGGTGAGCTGGAAGGCGAGGCCGAGCTTGGCGGCGTATTCCAGCGTTCGCGTGTTCTTGTAGCCGAAAATGCCCGCGGCGAGGATGCCGACCACGCCGGCGACGCGGTGGCAGTACACCTTCAGGTTGGCGTAGTCGAGGTAGCGGCTTTGCAGCAGGTCCATCTCCATGCCGTCCATGATGTCCTCGAGCCGCGCGCGGGTGATGTCAAACGGCTCGATGAGCGGCGCCAGTGCGCGCGTGACCGGGTGCTGCGGGTTGCCGGCATACAGCTGCGCCACTTCGTTGCGCCACCAGGCGAGCTTGGCCTGCGCGACTGACGCTTCCGCGGGCTCATCCACCGCATCGTCCACTTCGCGGCAGAAGGCGTAGAGCGCGGTGATGGCGCGCCGGCGCTCCTTGGGCAGGAACAGGAACGAGTAGTAGAAGCTGGAACCGCTTTGTGCGGATTTCTGCTGGCAGTATTCGTCGGGAGTCATGGTGAGATGGTAGTGCCAGCAGAAATCCGCACGGCGCGGGACGCGTCGGGGCAGATCAGCGACGAGCGCAAAGCGCGAGCGCTTTGTTTGGGTTGGCAGTATTCGTCCGGTGTCATGGTCAGGCCCGTTTCATCATCGCGGCGCGCCACATCATGAGCGGCCAGTCGAGCGCGCCCAGCACCGGGCGGTGCCGGAAAATGTCGCCTTCGACGGCCTCGAGCTTGTCCAGGATGCGCGCGCCGCCCTGCACGATCAGGCGCAACTCCAGGCCGATGCGACCGCCCAGGCAGCGCGCAAGCGGGGCGCCGGATTCCAGCATCGCGCGCGAACGGCTGAGTTGGAATGCCATCAGGTCCTTCCAGCCGCCGCCGGTATCGCCGCGCCCTATCTGCGCTTCGTCGACGCCGCATTTTTGCATGTCGTCCTGCGGCAGGTAGATGCGGTCCTTGCGAAAGTCGATCGCGACGTCCTGCCAGAAATTGATGAGCTGCAGCGCGGAACAGATGGCATCCGACCAGGCCAGGTACTGATCGCGCCGCTCGTCCTCCAGGGCCCCATACAGGTGCAGCATCAGGCGGCCCACCGGATTGGCGGAGCGCCGCGAGTAGTCGAGCACTTCGGCAAAACTGGCATAGCGCGACTTGGTGACGTCCTGGGAAAAGGCATCCAGCAGGTCGAAGAAGGGCGCAAAGGGCAACTCCCAGGCTAGCATGACCTGGCGCAATTCATCGAACAACGGCGCGTTGGCGGGATTGAGCGCCGGTGCGCCGAGCTGCAGCTGGTGCAGCTCCTCCCGGTATGCCTGGAGCAGCGCCAGGCGCTCAGCCGGTTGGAGGTCGCCTTCATCGGCGAAATCGTCGGCTGTGCGGGCGAAGCGGTAAATGGCAGCCACCGGGCGGCGCAATCGGGCGGGCAGGAGGATGGATGCGACCGGAAAATTCTCGTAGTGGCCTACCGTCTGGCTGGGTGTCTGCAAGGTCCGAAAAGCCCGTGTTTTTCAAGGGTTTTTAAATATTCGCGGGCTGACAGTATAGGGGGCTTTGGGATAGAATTGGGTGCGCTTTTCTGGTGCAGTAGCTGCGTCAGGCTTGTCGGTTCAGCATCTCCCGCCAGTGTATTCCGCCGCTGGCAGGAAGGTAGCCGACCCGAACGACGTTGCGGAAATTCGCAGGTAACATCAAGCGCAGAGACAAGCCTTGCGGCGAAGGTGGCGGAATTGGTAGACGCACTGGATTTAGGTTCCAGCGCCTCACGGCGTGGGGGTTCGAGTCCCTTCCTTCGCACCACGCAGGCTTGACTTGGCGACAGCCCACTTTAGACATCCAACCCAGGATCAGCA
>CANJXQ010000224.1 GCA_947478805.1 Betaproteobacteria bacterium
CCGACCGAGCCATCGCAGATCAATTTTGCCGACTGGCGCAATCGCACGGCCGATGCCATCGTGATCGGCGGCGTCAATCGCCTGCCTGACGGGCGCTTCGAGGTGCGCTTTCGCCTGCTCGACGTCAACAAGCAGACCCAACTGGGCGGCGTGGCCTACACGCTTACCGCGGCGCAAATGCGCCTGACCGCCCACAAGATTGCCGATTTCATCTATGAAAAGCTGACTGGGGAGCGCGGCGTCTCGTCGACGCGCATCGCCTACGTGGTCAAGCAGCAGGGGCGCTTCGAGCTCAAGGTGGCCGACTCCGACGGGCAGAATGCGCAGACGGTGCTGGCATCACCCGAGCCGATACTGTCGCCATCCTGGTCGCCGGACGGCACGCGGCTCGCCTACGTGTCATTCCAGTTGAAGAAGCCGGTGGTCTACGTGCAGGAACTGCTCGGCGGCAAGCAGATAACGGTGGCCAATTTCAAGGGGTCCAATTCCGCGCCGAAGTGGTCGCCCGACGGCAAGCAGCTCGCGGTGGTGCTGTCGCGTGATGGCGGTTCGCAGATCTACGCCATCAATCCGGATGGCAGCGGCGGGCCGCGTCGGCTGACGACTTCGACCGCCATCGATACCGAACCCTTCTATTCGCCGGATGGACAGGTGATCTATTTCACCTCGGATCGCGGCGGCAGCCCGCAGATCTACCGCATGCCTGCGACTGGCGGAGATGGCACGCGCGTCACCTTCCAGGGCGACTACAACGTGTCGCCACGGCTCAGTCCGGACGGCAAGACCCTGGTCTACATCTCGCGCAACAGCGGGCGTTTCCAGCTTGCGGCGATGGACCTTGCCAGCGGCCAGGTGCAGTTGCTGACCGACACCCAGCGCGACGAATCCCCCAGCTTTGCGCCGAACGGGCGCATGATCCTGTACGCAAGCGAAATCAACGGGCGTGGCGTGCTTGCCGCGGTGTCGAGCGACGGGCGCTTTCGCCAGCGCCTGACGGTGCAGGCGGCGGATGTGCGCGAACCGGCTTGGGGACCGTTCCTGGGCAATTAGCGTGGCAGGCGATGGATTGTGGTTGCAGGGTGTGCAGGACCGAGCGGTACAACCGACCGAATAGAGGAGTGATGATGAAAAAAACGATACGTATGGCCTTGGCCGGAACCGTATTCGCAATGCTGGTGGGTTGTGGCAGCCAGGCCGTCAAGGAGGACGGTAAAGCAGCCGTTGAGGATCGCACGCCAGGGGCGACGACGAGTGCACCTGCGGGCACAGCCGGTCCGGCGGCGCCGTCGCAGCCCGGCGGCGTCACATCCAAGCCGATTCCGCCCAGCGGCACCGGCGTCACGACGCTCAGCCCGTTGAAGGATCCCAACAACATCCTGTCCAAGCGCTCGATCTTCTACGATTACGACAGCGACGCGATCAAGGAAGAGTTCCAGCCCATGCTGCGCGCCCATGCCAAATACCTTACCGACAACCGCGGCGCCAAGGTGCTGGTTCAGGGCAATACCGATCAACGCGGCGGCCGGGAGTACAACCTGGCACTGGGGCAGCGGCGCGCCGAGGCGGTCAAGCGCGCGCTGGTGTTGATGAACGTGCAGGAGAGCCAGGTGGAGGCAGTGAGCCTGGGCAAGGAAAAGCCGCGTTGCGAAGATCAGTCGGAGTCCTGCTACGCGCAGAACCGTCGCAGCGACCTGCTGCACACGGGCGAGTTCTAGGCGGGGATTGAGGGGCTACCCATGAGCCTGAAATCGCAACCCGGCGCAACGCGCCCCCCCCGCGCCAGCCTAGCCGTCGTATCCCTGTTGTTGGTACTCGCCACGTCGCTTGCGCGTGGGGGAATGTTCGACGACGAGGAGGCGCGCGCGCGCATCGACAGCCTCAAGCGCCAGGTCGAGATCAGCCAGCGTGCTGCCGACGAGCGCCTGGGCAAGCTGGAGGCGGCCGTGCAGGACCGCCGCGCGCTGTTGGAGCTCTCCGCGCTGATCGACGCCCTGCGCCAGGACATGGCAAAGCTGCGCGGACAGGTCGAAGTGCTGGTCAACCAGACCGAAACCATCGAGCGGCGGCAACGCGACCTGTACGTCGACCTGGATGCGCGGCTCCGCAGGACCGAGCAGGCGCAGGCAAAGCAGGAGCAGGCGCAGGCAAAGCTGGAGCAGGCGCAGGCGCAGGTGCAGGAAAAACTGACCGCGCCCGAGCGCGAAGCGGCCAAGGAAAAGGAAACCTACGAAGCCGGATTGAACCAGTTCAAGCAGGGGAACTACGGGGCTTCGATTGCCGCCTTCCAGGGCTTCATGTCGAGCTTTCCTGCCAGCCAGCTGATGCCGAGCGCCCAGTACTGGATTGGCAACGCGCACTATGCGCTGCGCGATTTCAAGAGCGCGATTGCGGCGCAGCAGAAGCTGCTGCAGACATGGCCCGACAATGCCAAGGCGCCGGACGCGCTGTTGAACATTGCCAGCTCGCAATTGGAATCCGGTGACGTGAAGGCGGCGCGTGAATCGTTGCAGCAGCTCGTCAAGCGCTACCCGACCAGCCCCGCGGCAGAGCAAGCCAAGCAGCGCCTGGCCAAGCGTTAGCGTGTAGCGAAGTTTCGTGTCAGGCGACGCATTTCACATCAGCGCGCATACCGGAGCGCTTTTCCCGTGACCAAGGCCGTCGTTCTCCTATCCGGTGGGCTGGATTCGGCCACCGTGCTCGCCAAGGCACGGGCCGAGGGCTATGCATGCCATTGCCTGTCGGTGGATTACGGCCAGCGCAGCCAGGCCGAGCTCGATGCGGCGCGCAAGGTGGCCAAGGCGCTGGGCGCCGCCGAGCACCGCGTCGTCGCGCTCGACCTGCAGGCATTCGGCGGGTCCGCGCTAACTGATCGCGCGATCGCAATCCCGACGGGTGGCCCGAGGGCGGGCGTGATTCCGGTGACCTATGTTCCTGCGCGAAACACGCTGTTCCTGTCGCTGGCGCTGGCATGGTCGGAGGTGCTGGGCGCGCAGGACCTGTTTTTCGGCGCCAACTCGGTAGGCTACTCCGGCTATCCGGACTGTCGTCCGGAGTTCATGCAGGCGTTCGAGACCCTGGCCAATCTTGCGACCCGAGCCGGGATCGAAGGGCGACGGACCCGGCTGCACACCCCGCTGCTGCGCCTAGGCAAGCATGACATCATTGGCTTGGGTGTCCAGTTGGGCGTGGACTACGCGATGACGGTGTCGTGTTACCAGGCGAGTGATCTGGGCGAGGCGTGCGGGCAGTGCGATGCGTGTCGCCTGCGGGCGGCAGGATTTGCGGCAGCTGGTATTGCCGATCCGACGCGTTATCGCTAGGGTTGCCGGGTTTGAAGGGCATGGGAACCGCGGACTGCCAGCCCCAATTTTTCGAGGATGTCGTGACATGAATGAAGCCGTTCCGGCGCAACTGGCGTCTACCGTGGTATGGGGAGGTTTCGCGCTTGCCTTCTTGTTCGGGGCAGTGGCCAACCGCACGAATTTCTGCACCATGGGCGCGATTTCCGACATTGTGGTCATGGAGGACTGGAACCGCATGCGCATGTGGCTGATGGCGCTCGGTATCGCCATTCTCGGCACCTCAGGGTTGCAACTCGCGGGCCTGATCGATGTCTCGAAGACCATCTACACGTCATCCACCCTGACCTGGCTGTCGCATGTCGTCGGCGGTCTCCTATTCGGGGTCGGCATGACGCTGGCCTCCGGGTGCGGCAGCAAGACCCTGCTGCGCATCGGCACGGGCAACATGAAGTCGCTGGTGGTAGCCATCGTCATGGCCATTACGGCCTACATGAGCTTGCGCGGGCTCTTCGCCGTGTTGCGCGTCGGGGCCATCGATCCCGTGTCGCTCAAGCTGGCGGTGGCGCAGGACCTGCCCAGCCTTTTTGCGGCCGGCAACGGCTTCGCTCGCGGGACGGTGCTCGCGGTGTCGGCGCTCGTGCTGGGCGGCGGTCTTCTGGTCTTCGCGTTGCGCTCGCGCGAGTTCCGCACGTTCGACAACCTGCTCGGTGCGCTGGTGGCCGGCGGGGTGATCGTCGCGACCTGGTATCTGTCCGGGGCCGTGGGGCACGTCATGGAAGACCCGCAGTCGCTCGAAGAGAAGTTCTACGCCACCAACAGTGGGCGCATGGAGTCGCTGTCCTTCGTGTCGCCGCTGGCGTACTCGCTCGAATTGCTCATGCTCTGGACCGACAAGACCCGGGTCGTGACGCTGGGCATTGCCACTACGCTGGGGATGTGTGCGGGATCGTTCGTTTACGCCGCGGCGACCCGCGGGCTCAGGCTGGAGAGTTTTCGCGATGCGCGCGATTTGCTCAACCACATGCTCGGTGGCGTCTTGATGGGGTTCGGCGGCGTGCTCGCGCTCGGCTGCACCATCGGCCAGGGACTTGCCGGCATGTCGACGCTGGCGATCGGCTCCTTCCTGACGCTGCTGTCGATCATTGCAGGCCAGGTGCTGACGATGAAGTGGCAGTATCGCAACGCCTGATTGCCTCCAATCATCGCCGAACGCCAGTTGGCAGAAATTTGTCGGGTTATTTGGGCCAAATGAGGTGATTTCTCTGCAGTTTCATTGACGCTGCAGCGACGCGCATAATAAAATCCGCCCTCTCCGCAAGGAGATATGGGTCGTTAGCTCAGTTGGTAGAGCAGCGGACTTTTAATCCGTTGGTCGCAGGTTCGAATCCCGCACGGCCTACCAAAATACTTCTAGTATCAGTGACTTAGCCACCTTATGGTGGCTTTTTCATTACTGCACACTGCTTACACACTTTGCCCGCGAGCTTGTCCACATCGCGTCTTGGGTCTAAGCTAGCTAATCATCTGAAATCGCTAGCTTTTCTCATGTCCCTACAGCGGCAAGACACTCACACA
>CANJXQ010000225.1 GCA_947478805.1 Betaproteobacteria bacterium
CAGGACATGAGCGAGCGGATCCTGCAAGGACTCGACGACAAGCAGCGCAACACGCTGGTCGCCATGTTGCTGCTGGTCAAGAAGAACCTGCTGACGATCAACCGCAAGGAATCCTGAGATGTCGGCGCGCCTGCGCCGCGGATTCAGACGCCCTTGGATGTAAACAGTCTGCGCCACGGACGCATGGAGCCGCCCCACAGACCACTAGCCATGCGGCACACCAGCATCGCCAGAGCGTAGACGGCGCCGGTCACCGCCTAAACCGGATCCCAGTCAAGCACATCCTGGGACCGGTCAAGCTTATAAAAATTTCGCCTCGTCGCGGGCATCGCCCTCTGCGCGATGGCCGTCGGCGTCCAGTCGTCCGAGGCGTGCATCGATCCGATCATGCGGCTCCAGGCGAAAGGCGATATGCAATTCGACCGCACGTTGAACTTGGCCATGTCCATGGCGATTGACTTCGACAGCGCCACCACGCCCATTTTCGCAGCCGAGTAGTTGGCCTGACCGAAGTTGCCGATCAGGCCCGAGGTCAACACCATGTGGATCTAAGAACCGGACTGCTGGCCCTTGAAATGGGGTGCCGCTGCGCGCGCCACATAAAGCGATCCGTGGAGGTGAACGTCGATCACCCATCGCAACTCGTCTACGTTCATAAAAAAAAGCGGTCGCGCAGTATGCCCGCGTTGTTGATAACGACGTCGATGCGGCCGAAGGTGTCAACCGCCGGGTCCACGATGCCGTTGGCCGAGTCCCAGTCGGACACGCTGGCGGTGTTGGCGACGGCTTGCCCGCCGAATGCCACAATGTCGTCGACAACCGCCGGCGCCCGCGACGGGCCAGCCTTACTGCGCCTTAGCCTTGCGCTGGGGGCTCGGCGTGGAAATGCGCAGTGGCCTGTTCCTCAATCGAGCGCCAGACTTCCTGCGCCATCGGGTTGCGCGACTCTTCCAGAATGTGCCCCACCAACCCGACCGCGCGGGCCATCACGCCCAGACCACGGCAGATCTTCCAGTCGAAGCCCATTTCGCAGCACAGCGCGCCGATCGCGCCGGTCGCGTTCACCGGCAGCATCTTTGCGCTACCCGCCTGTGCCACCTTCGCGACGACCTTCATCAGCTGCAGATAGGGCCCGTCAAAGCCGGTCTCGCGCGCGAGTTCGAACAACCTGGGCGTGCGCGGGTCTATGGGTTTGTGAAATGGATGTCCGATTCCCGGAACGATGCGCTTTTCCAACTTGAAGCGCTCCACCGCCTGCATCGCCAGCGCGGTGAAGTCCGCCCCGACGTCGGGCTTTGGCATCAGCTCGTACAGCATCTTGGCGGCGCCTTCGATACTGCCAACAAAGACCGTTCCAAGCCCGTTGAGCCCGGCGGCAACAGCGCCCTGCAGCGACTCCGGCGCGCCGAGATAGGTCAGGCGCGCGACGAGTGCACTCGGCGTGATGCCGTGCTCGACCAGCGTCACCACCATGGCATTGAACATACGCGACTCGGCGGGCGTGGGCACCCTGCCGGTGAGCTCCAGAAACCCCATATCGCCGAGGTTCAATGTGCCCAGTATGTCGGCCGGGAAATTCTTGCCGAAGAGGGTGATGCTGCCCGCGTCGCTCCAGCCGATATCGGTACGGATGGGTTTGGCTTTTCTTGGCATGGTGCTTCGTGGGTCCCAGGTTGCCCGGCCTGGCCGGTCCACAATGATAGGCTGACGCGCTGCCTGCCGCCTGACTGCATGCTGCGTCTGGTGTCGAATGCTAGCGCTATCGCACGGGTGTGTGAAGTCCAATAATCTGAATGATTGTTCAGTTTTTTGGCCGCAAGGCGTTTGTGCAATAGGATGGGCGCATGGGTATCAACTTCAAACTGCTCGGCGCTTTCCTGTCGGTAGCCGAGAACTCCAGCTTCCGAAAGGCTGCCGACCAGACCAACCGCTCGCTGCCTGCCATCAGCATGCAGATCAAGCAATTGGAAGAGCAGTTGCACGTCGTGCTTTTCCACCGGACGACTCGCAAGGTGGAGCTGACCGAGGCGGGCGAGAAGCTGATGATCAGCGCGCGCAAGGCGCTGGCGGAGCTCGATTCCGGGCTGACCCAGATCCAAAACGACGTCAACGTGCAGCAGGGCCGCCTGTCCTTTGCCTGCGTTCCCACGGTCTCCGGCACCCGGCTTCCCGCGATCCTGACGGCATTTTCCCGGAAATACCCGGGCGTCACCGTGCACGTCAAGGAGTTGGCGAATGCGCAATTGCTCGAGGCGGTGCGTCGGCGCGAAGTCGACTTTGCCATCGGTCCGATGCCCGATCGCAAGGGCGAACTCGACTTCGCGCCGATCTTTGCAGACGAGTACTGCGCGTTGCTGCCAAGGACTTACCAGGACGGCGGACGGGCAGGCATTTCGCTGCGCGAGTTGGCCAAGCTGCCGCTGCTTAAGCTGTCAAGTTCCACCGCCTTTCGCGACCATGTCGATAACGCGCTGCGCACACAGTCGCTGGTGGCCGATAGCAACTATGAGTTCATGCATGCCAGCACACTGGTCGCTATGGCCGAGGCCGGTCTGGGCGTCGCACTGCTGCCCAGAATCGCCATTCCACGGCGCACGTCCCTCAAGGCGGTGCGGATCACCGGGCCGGCGCTGAGCCGCACCATCGGCATCGTCACCATCCGCGGCCACTCGCTGTCTCCGGCTGCGGCGCGGTTGGTCGACCTGTGCCAGCGGCTGATTGCGCCGGCTGCGGCCAAGCCGACGCGCCGTTGAATACATCAGGATTACTGAACAATTCCTAATATTATTGGACTTGTCATGCAGCGCTCATGCCCTTAGCATAGCGGCTGTTCGGTCGGGTCCGACAGAGGATGGCGCAGCATGAAAGTCAGACGGGTAGCGGGCGCGCTGGGCGCGGATATTTCGGGCGTCGACCTTGCCGATGGGGTATCGGCAACGCTGGCCAGTGAGATCCGGGAAGTCCTGCTGGCGCACCAGGTGATCTTCCTACGCCGCCAGCCGCTCAACGCGCGGCAATTTTTGGACTTCGCCTGTGCCATGGGCGAGCCTATCGAGTACCCCTTCGTCCGGGGAATCGATGGATTTCCGACCATCATCGAGGTCAAAAAACTGGAGCACGAGAAGGTGAATTTTGGCGGGGTCTGGCACTCTGACACCACCTATCTGGAGGTTCCCCCGATGGGCTCGATGCTGCTGTCGCGCGAGGTGCCGCCCTTTGGTGGCGACACCCTGTTTGCGAACCAGTACCTGGCGTACGAGTCGCTATCGGATGTGATGCGCAGCCTGCTCGACGGCCTGACCGGCATCAGCACGTCGGCCAAGGCCGACGTGTCGAAGACCCGCGAGGACCGCATCCGGTCCGACGGCCGTCAGGCAGCGCCGCAGGACTATCGGGCCGAGCATCCGCTGGTACGCACCCATCCCGAAACCGGGCGTAAAGCGCTGTATGTCAATGTGGCCCATACCGCCGGTATCAAGGGCATGCGCGACGAGGAGAGTGCGCCGCTGCTCGGTTTTCTGTTCCAGCACCAGATCAAGCCGGAATTCACCTGTCGTTTTGGCTGGGAAAACGACTCGATCGCTTTCTGGGACAACCGCTGCACCCAGCACAATCCGGTCAACGATTACCACGGCTATCGTCGGGTGATGCACCGGATCACGCTCAAGGGTGACCGGCCCTTCTAAATGGCCCGATTGGCCAGCGGCCCGATCGGAGCCCCATAAACATCTCGTCAGAGAAAAATTCTCTCGGTTTCATGACGTTGTATTTTGCCGGTGCTGCTGCGTGGAAATTCGGTTTCGGCGATAAAGCGGATTTCTTTGGGCAGTTTGTACGACACCAGCCAATGCTGGAACCATTGCAGCAGTACCGACGCGTCGCAGCCCGGATGGTTCAGCGCCACAAAGGCCACGGGGACCTCGCCCCAGCGCGGAGCCCGCTTGCGCACGACAGCGGCTTCTTGCACCGCCGGATGCGCTAGCAAGACGCGTTCTATTTCGGCTGGATAGATGTTCTCGCCGCCGGACTTGATCGAGTACTTGAGTCGGTCGACGAAGTCCAGCGTGCCGTCGTCATGGCGAACCAGCAGCTCGCCCATGTGAAACCAGCCGCCACGAAAATCATGCGCGTTCGCGGCAGCAACGGTCCAGTATCCCGAAAACAGCGTGGGGCCCGCATGGCGACTTCTCCTGGCACGCCGGTGCCAACCTCGTGGCCCTGCGCGTCGACCAGCCGCATGCGGCACAGCCCAGTATGCCGCTTGGCAAGCGACTGCGGTGCCCTACCCGCCGCCAACAGCGCGCTGGAGCCCGGCGACAGGCCGGTCTCGGTCGTTCCAAAGGTGTTGAGATAAGGCGCGCCGAGCGGATCACCGGTCGGAGCGCCTTCAACATGGTGATCAGCGGCTCGATCATGCCGCGCATCGCGACCAGCCAGCGCATCGGCTCAGCCTGCAGCAAGTCGCACAGCCTCGGCAGATCCAGCCCATCATGGACGATCACCTTTGCGCCGAGTATCCGCATCGCCAAAGAATGGTCGGTCGCGACCATGTGAAAAAGAGGTGACTAAGCGACAAAGCTGTCACCGCGCGTGATGCCGTATTCGCTCGCGAATACCTGCGCCCGCGCGGGCATCGCGCAGACATCGCGCGCTGACTGATCAGCGGCCCGCCCGAGTTTTGGCAGCATTTCGAGGCAGGTCTGTTCAGGCGTGACATCACCCAGACTCGAATGAACCCGGTTCGGGTTGTACCAATTCATGTCGTCGGCAATATCTTATCCGTGGCGCAGGCAGTTCATGCCTCCACCGAC
>CANJXQ010000226.1 GCA_947478805.1 Betaproteobacteria bacterium
AGGTGCGTGAGTATCCTCACAATCACCGCAGGCTCCTCGATGGCTGCGATGAACCTGAACTCACCGCCGCACGGCGGGCAGTGGTCGAGGTCGATGGCGAACACCCGCTTTAGCAGGCACGCCCAACCCATGCGCGCCGGCGCGTCGTACGCGTGTTCGTCTGCAGGCTCGCTCTTCGCAGTACCTGGCACGACCGCGGCACTCAGCCCGGCATTGGGCGCCAGCACGCCGTGAAAGCGAATCAGGTGCAGGCGCGAGCGCGGCACCAGCGCGATGCGACCCTCAACTGACCGCCAGTTGACATCAGGCTGCCGCACAGGCCAACGCGCAGGTACCGATGTCATCCAGCTTGTCGATCTTGTTCAGCAACTCGAGCGCGGCCGCGACGCGCTCAGTACCCAGCACGGGTTCGCACTGCGCCCGGAACTTGGCGTGCAGGTGCCCGTCAGTCATCGGCTGCCTGACGCTGCCGACGCAATGCTCGATGGAGAGCTCGTGCCGCGTTCCGTCCCGTAGCGTCGCCACCGCACGCACCGCGTCCACTGCAATGCCCGCGTCCGCAACAGCACGAATTCGGCCGCGAAGCGCTACCACCGCCGGGTCGTTCACGCGCGCATCCGAAAACTGCACCTCACCACCATCGCCGTCGATGATTGCCGCCGCCGCCGCGTGGAACACACTGAATTTTCCTTCCAACCCGGTGCGCGGCGCTGCCTTGGCGGTGAGTTCCATCACCATCGGGTGTACTGCGAGGTCAATGCGATCGACGTCTGCCGCCGTCACACCCATCTTGTCGCGGAAGCGTACGCAGGCATCGATCGCGGGATGGATGACCAGACCGCAGGCGTACGGCTTGTAGGTGTTGCGCAACAGTTCGTAACGCTCGCCCAGGCCCGTCGTGCACTGTCCGATGTCCACGGTGGTGGACAGCACGTGTGCGAAGCCGCGCTTGCCCTCGATGGCGGTATCCGCGCTGGTGAAGTCCGCCTCGGCAAGCAGCGCCGAGGCGAGGCCGTTCTGCGCCGCGCGGCCAGGATGGAGGCTCTTGGCCATGCTCCCGAACATCTCGCGCAGGCCGGAAGATTGCGTCGCGGCGAGGCCGAGTGCGAACACGGTACGCTGTTCGTTCAGGCCTAATAGTCGGGAGCAGGCCGCGGCGGCACCGAACACGCCCGCGGTGCCCGTAACGTGCCAGCCCACCTCGTAGTGGGCGGGCAGCACCGCGCGGGCGACGCGGCACTCCACCTCGACGCCGGCAACGAATGCGGCAAGAAACTCGCGGCCCGAGGCGTGGCGGTGCTCGGCGAGCGCGAGCAGAGCGGAAGCCACCGGTCCGCTTGGATGCAGGAAGATGTCAGGGTGGGTGTCGTCGAAGTCGAGCACGTGGGAGGAAATTCCGTTCACCAGCGCCGCATGCAGGATGTCGGTGCGTTCCTGGCGTCCGAGGAGCGCCGCCTGCGGTGCGCCGGCGAAGGGGCGCATCGCACGCCAGGCGTTCTCCACCGTGGGATAGCCGCTTGCGCCGATGGCGCAGCCTGCCCAATTGACGATCGCGCGCCTCGCCTCGTTCACCACCGGTGAGGGAAGGTCCTCGAAGCGGACTGCGGCGGCGTAACGCGCGAGCGTGCGGGTCGCGCCCGTTGTCACTGTGCTGGATTCCATCATTGCTGGCGACCTAGTTCCCGTACGCCCTGTCGACCCAGCGCGCAGTCGCGCACAGGTCTCCATCTCGGCCCACTGCGCCAAAAAGCTGGACGCCAAAGGGCAAACCCTGGGCGCTGAGCAGCGGAAGGGCAAAGCTTGGAAAGCCGATCAGGGTCGCGAATGATGGATACGTCCGGCTACCCGCGTACTCCAGCCCCACTGGAGCCGGTCCAGATGAAGCCGGCAAAATGGCTGCGTCCGCCCCGACAGCCTTCAGCACCTGCGACATCTGCCTCGCCAAGGCGTGCCGCATGTTCAGAAGTTCGACATAGCGCGCCCGCGTCATCCTGCTGGCCCGATCGATGATGGCGTGGATGCGCGGTCCGATGACCTCGCCGTAGCGGGCCAGGTAGTCGCAAAACGGCCATTGCATTTCGAACCCAACGATGTCGAGGGCGCTGTCGATGTTTCTCTCCAGCGCGGCTTCCAGCGCCGCCACCTTCGGATCTTCGTCCTTGCTCACGATCGAGATCCCTCTCCTCTGAAGGTCCGCAACCAGTGCATCGAACGAAGAGCGCGAATCCGGGTCCATCTCGTCCCAGCCGCGGGTGAAGAGCCGCAGCAATGCCTTAGGCTTTGAGGCTTCCGGCAAAGGACCTGCGCGATGCATGAACTCGCACCCTGCGCTACCCACCGATAACGCGATCCGTGAGGCAATCCTCCATATGTCATCCAGATTCGCACCGATGATGCCCAGATGGTCACTGGTCGGCGACAGCAAGTGCACCCCCTCCATGCGCAAGCGGCCATGGCTGGGCTTGAATCCGTATGCACCGCAGTATGACGCGGGCCGTATTGTCGAGGACTGTGTCTGGGTTCCAAGAGCTATTGGTACCATGCCGGCGCCTACCGCCGCACCCGATCCGCTGGACGAGCCACCGGGCGTACGCTCCGGGTCGAACGGATTGGTCGTTTCGCGCGAAAGACCGATCGCAAACTCGGTGGTCACGGTCTTGCCGACTATCACTGCGCCTCCCGTGCGCAGGGCATGCACGCATGCTGCATCGCCGAGAGACCGCCACCCCTTGAACGCAGGAGACCCCATCTGAGTGGGAAGGCCTTGCGTCGAGATGATGTCCTTGATGCCGATCGGACAGCCGTCCACTGGCGACAGCGGATGGCCTCGCTTGTAGCGCTGCGTCGACTCGTCCGCACTCCGTCGGGCCGTTTCGAGGTCCATGCAGACGAAAGCCCGGACGACGGGCTCGTCCTTCCCAATCCGATCGATGCAATTCTCAAGCAGTTCGCGGGGGGTCGAGCGTCCCGAAGCGAAGTCGGCCGCGGCCTCCGTGAACGACAGGAGTCTCCTGTTCTTCCAGACGTCCATCGAACTGGCCTACTCGATTTTTGCGCCCGAACGGGCAATGATGTTTCTGTAGAGTTGGATGTCCTTGGCTACCTTGTCCTTGAATTGCTGCGGACTCAGACCAACCACCAGGATTCCCTGTTGCCAAAGCTTCTCGGCAATGTCGGGCATGCGAGCCGCACGCGAAATATCGGTAGACAGCTTCTCGACCACCGCCGGCGCCATACCGGCCGGTCCGAGGAACCCGACCCAAGTGGTAATGTTGAAGCCTTCGAAGCCAGCCTCGCTCATAGTCGGGAGATCCATAAGGAACTCGCGCTTGTTTGTCGTAATCGCGAGGGGCCGAATGCGCTTCGCCTCGATATACGGCATCACCGATGGCAGCGTGGCGAAAGTTACCTGGACACTTCCGGCCAGCAGGTCCGCGATCAGCGCGCCGCCACCCTTGTAGGGAACGTGAATAAGGTCGATGCCGGCCATCTGCTTGAACAGCTCCGCAGCCAAGTGCCCGCCCGTGCCGCTGCCCGGCGAGGCATAGTTCATCTTGCCCGGTTGCGACTTGCCTAGCGCCACGAACTCCGCGACCGAATTCGCCTTCACGCTTGGATGCACCACCAGCACGTTCGGAAGCTCCACCGCCAGTGTGATCGGAGTGAAATCACGCTCTACGTTGAAGGGCAGTTTGCTGGACATGCTCGGCGCGATGACCAGCGCAGTGCTGGTAAACAGCAAGGTGTACCCGTCGGGACTGGCGCGAGCGACCAACTCGGCGCCAATATTGCCGCCGGCCCCCGCACGATTCTCCACTATCACCGGCTGCGACCACATTTCCGTGAGTTTCGCAGCCAGCAGGCGTCCTGCAACGTCTCCGCCCCCGCCCGGCGCGAAGGGCACAACGAGCCGCAAGGCCTTGTCGGGATAGGTCTGCGCGTGGATCGGTGCGCCCACCAATAACAACACCCCCACTAGAAGGCTCAGCAGTGCTTTTCCATAGCGGGCCATACGATTCCTCCGGGAAAGATAGACACCCAACTAATGCGAGCGGCTGCGTTTGCCAAAAAATTCATTCGGCAGCATGCGCCTTGGGTGTATAGGAAATTCAAACCACCTTTTCCCCATGCACGACTGTATCACCGGACCGAGTAGCAATCACTTTTGCGTGTTGTGTTGTGAAAATCCCCCCTCACGCGGGTTTTTCGGTCTATGCGTCACCCCGTGGGGCCAATTTCGACGCGCTCTGACCACCACACGGTAGCGCACGACGCGCCGGATCGTCAACGCTGTTGCAGAACCGCTCAAGGTCTAAAGCCCGCTTCCGTCGGGCCTAGTCGACGAAGCCTTTCAGTGTGTCGATAAACCCGTCGAGATCCTCCCAAGGAATCATGTGCCCCACGTGGCCCATCTTGCGTACCGTGATCGAGGGCATGAGCTTGCGGATTTCCGCGATGTCCTCCTCGATGATCACTCCGCCCTTGCCCGCGACCACCAGCAGGGTGGGCGCCTTGATCGCGGCCAGGTCGCGGTATAGGTCGTCGAGCTAGCGCTCTAGGACTTGCCTAAGGTTTTAGGTTGCGAAAAAAATTAAAAATTGCGATCGCACACGGCGTATGGGCCAACCTCCGCCTCGAATGCCCTTCCGCCCCGACTGTCCGAACATCGACTGGGTTCCCTTCGGCGTAGGAGTCCCTCAAGCGGGCTATAGGGGGGTGGGCTGCGCGGCCTCGACAGCGATTTCGGACAC
>CANJXQ010000227.1 GCA_947478805.1 Betaproteobacteria bacterium
CTATCATGCTAGCGCATATGAACTTGACAGACACGCAACCGCAGATCGACCTTGCGGAAGCGGAGAGATTTTTGACCCGCCTTGGGCCAGATGGTCAATTTACGTTTCAGACTTTTGACGACACAAATAAAAAAGAGAAAACGCTATCCAAAATTCTTCATGGCGATCTTAACCAACATTACGCCACACTCTCTGACCGAAATGCACGTGGCGCTGGCGTATTCATTATGGTCAACGAAGGGAATGGAGCAGGACGCAGAAAAGAGAACGTCAAGCGCGTCAGGGCGGTATTTGTCGACCTAGATGGCGCCCCGCTTGATCCTTTGAATCAAGCCAAACTAAGGCCACAGATCACAGTGGAGTCTAGCCCCGGCAGATACCACGCATACTGGTTGATTGATGGTCTACCGGTTGCAGCCTTTACACCTGTGCAATTGGCGCTGGCACAGCGGTTCAACGGCGACCCCGCAGTAAAAGACCTACCAAGAGTAATGCGCTTGCCGGGCTTTATTCACCAGAAGAGCGATCCGCTCATAACTCACATCCTTACGATGGACGATGCACCCCCGTTTAAAGCTAGTGATTTTCTGAACGCATTCAGCATTGATTTAACCGTCAACGCACAGGCTTTCAACCCTAATAGCAGGATTGAAAAAGGGTCGCGCAATGACGCCATTTTTCAAATGGCAAAGGGGTTCTTTAATGACGGTCTGCCACCGAACACAGTTCTAACTCGCTTGCAGACGGCCAATGCAAATCGCTGCGATCCACCTCTTTCAGATACCGAAGTGGAAGATATTTGGACTCGCGTTTCCCAATTTAGGCCAGCCAATAAGGAATCCGCCTCTCTTTTCAACAATCCAGAATTATTCGGTTTAAGTTTTCCTGCACGTTGGCTATACGGCATTGCCACATCCCGGAGCGCCGGATCATCTGACTCTTTCAGCCTCACCCTGAAGGATTGCGAAGAACAGGGTTTTACGAGAAGGCAGCGACAACATGCCATTGAGGAACTTGTAGCTGCCGATCTACTCACTGAAGTCAGGCCATATCACGGCGGGGTTGGCGGCGGAATCAGACAATGCTCCCTATATATTTTAGGGGTCAAATTGACCCCTAAACTTTGAGACTTTAGGGGCTAAAACGTACAGGGTAAGTATGGTACAGGAGAGGAGGGATAAGAGGGGGAGAGGAATACGGTAGGAATGGTCAATTTAGAAATAAGCAACCAATCGGTAACGCTACATTCAGCAGACACCATACCGCCAAGTTCTTCATACGATGTTTCACATAATCTTGTAACGATGCTTTCAGCAACTATTAAGGCTAACCATACGTAATTGCAATAATTTATGGCAATTACTTAATTCACTGGGCTTCACCCTATGCTACCAAGTCTAAGACTTCATCCCGAACTTCGTTGCAAGGCTAAAAGCCGCTCATCAGGCTGGCAGCAGTGTTCCCGGATTGCTTGCACAGGCATGACCGTTTGTTTTACTCACGGTGGCGCTGCAAGCATTAAGCGAAAGAATTCGCGTTTCGGAGAAACGGCCCCAAATTACGTTCATGGAAAACGCTCAAAAGAGCGCACCACCAAGAACACACACGACCTTCAGCGTATTCGGTTATTGAAGATCGGGGTAGCCGCGATCAATGGCTCTGAAGCCGCCGGGAGGGCATTTGACTCGTCTTGGCAACCGCTGCTTGATCGGCAATCGAAAGAGCGGCAGGAACTAGTGGATAGGATGAAAAGCCGTCGCAGGAAGCGTTCAAGCGCGTTTTAACGAACGCTACGGTGCTGGGCTATACCGGTGTATCAGTTGGGCGGAATCGACGGGATGGCGATCAAATCGCCGCTGAGGGAAAGACCTTCAGGCAATAACCCTAAGGTCTCCTAGATCTAACCTAATGGCATAAAAATAGAAATTTTATTGCAACCTTAACCCTTTCGGGTCAACAGCTTGTCGATAAATAGATGAATTCAACGAATTAGCGTCCATAATGGACAGCCATGGGTTCAGGTTAAAGGGTTTGAGGCAATGATGAAAATTCAAAAAACAAAATTCGCTTATTACCTTTTTGTTGTAAGTGGGTTTTGCCTCACTACAGGTTGCGCCTCTATAACGGGTAGCAAAAATCAACCAATCACGGTAACTGCCGTTTGCGAAAATGTAATGGTGCAGGGGGCAAGCTGTACGATTACGAACGAAAAGGGAGTGTCTTACACAAGCACTCCGGGCACCGTGATGGTGCAGAAATCAACCTCAGACATGACGGTTGCTTGCACAAAAGCGACTGCTATTGCCAATCCTATCGTCGTTAAATCTTCCAGCAATGCGAGTATTTGGGGAAATATATTATTGGGAGGCCCTATCGGTGCCGCAGTAGATGCCGGCACTGGTGCTGGGTTTGATTACCCCCCCGCCGTCAATGTTATTTTTAATCCCCCCTGTGACGATATAGGTACAAAGCCCGTTCCAGTGAAACCAATACCGAAACCTTCGGAGGTTTCTAATCAATCAGCAGATCGAATACGAGAACTAAATAAATTGTTTGAAGAAGGCGATATCAGTAAAAAAGAATATGATGCAAAGAAAAAGGTTTTGCTTGATGGGCTTTAATTTAAATAAGGCATAACATGAATAAATTTATTTGCATATTGCTTTCTGCTACATTGGGTGCGTGCGCATCCTCACCACAAATCGTGATTGATCCTCAATCAATTACTGACATGACCAAATACAATAGTGACCTGACAGAATGCAAGTCTATTTCTGAGGGATATGATGCAAGTGGCGCGACGGCAGGTTCAGCGGCTCTTGGTGCAGGTGTAGCCTTGGGGACGGTTGCAGCTGTACTTGCAACAGGAGGGATGTATTTGCTTGTTCCCGGGATTGCTGCAGCCAGCGGTGGTGGCGCAGCAATCGGTGGTGGAATAGGACAATCTAAAGAAAATTCTGCCAAGGAAAGAATCTGGGCAGACTGCATGAATGGGCGCGGCTATAAAGCCTTCACGTCGCGGTAAACATGTTGAGGCAAAACGGGAAAGAAATCAGGCGGATCCTGACCTGACCGATTCGCGCTAAGGCTTCTTTCCTGTCGGGAAATACAATCACTAATACTCAAACCTACAGAAAGTGCTCCCTACCAGTCCTATCCCAGCCAGAGGTCAGCTCAGATTATTGTTGACCGTTGCAAAAAGCCTACCCCTCAGCTTGCTGCCGTTTCGCCAAAACCGCACTTACCATTTCACGTATGAGTAGCATCCTTGGGGAGCGCATAGACGCCGTATCATCAAGGTTCACATGCGGCTTTGTCCGCATTACTTTGGCGATCAATGCTGCCTGAACCATATTCCTGCCTGTCAGTTCAATACCATAGTCAATCAAGTCCTGTGGTGTAACCACCATATCCATAAATTCTGGGCTATTCACGCCTTTAGCCTCAGCAAACGCGTTCGTCTCAATCGTTAGGCGATACTCCAACAATTGTTGCTGCCGCTCCTCTTCGGTTGGCTCAACCGTTTCAGGCGATCGCAGATTCGTTCTACGAATATTCTGAAATGATTCGTTGTAGAGGATCCGACGCAATGCTGGAACACCGCCTTCTTCCGCCATTTCCTCATCAGTAAGAAAACCAGCGTCGTAGAGCGTTTGAGCCATCTTATCGATCGGCACACCGTCGTCGCTAAAAACGAAGCCTTTCCCAGGAATACTCCAATTGCTATATTCGGATGCCATATAAATCTCCCAACTGGTTACTATCGGAAAAGTGGCGTTTACCAGTTCCCGCCTAAAACCCGTAACCCTCAATAATCTCCGCCGCTCTTTCAGGGGTGATGGTCGGGTGGTTTTTAACGATTGAGTTGACCGGGTCGTGGGAGACCCCCTTCTTGGCAAGCATCCGATCCAGCGTTTTTACGCTGTTCCGTTTTGCCTTGGCATCCCGCGCCACTATCAGTCTGTCATGCTGCTGTTGTGCATCGTCCATGTCTGCGACTCCTTGTGTTGGTTTAGTCTTTTTTCGGACTTATCCCAGCGGCAAGTATTCGGAGCAACCTTTCTTGCTTCTCCGCCAGTGTTGGCTTTTTCTGTTGCTGCAAAGTCATGATTTCGCTCAATAGAGCCACGCTTTCAGCATTTAGTCTTGCGGACTCCACAGCCTTAGCGGATGCGGCAGACTTGTCGATTTTTACCTTCTTCATAGCATCTCCCTTTTCGGCTTTACGATTAAACAGGTGCGACTATTGCCCCGCAGACTACGATTGCAATTAGAAGGCATCTCTCTTTACAAGTTTTCACCAAATATATTCTGACCTCAATGACTGGAAACCACGGGGGCAAACCGAAACACATACCCCTTAGCTGAAAAGTGCTATAAAAATTTTTCCTCTACCCTGCTATTTCAAAGATCAGAAATAGGGTGGTGCCGGGTGGATGGGGCAGAGCCGAAGTCTCGCTGAACTGCGCCCGGTCGACCACTCCAAAACACCTGCCAAAAGCCCACCTGACGGCTCTGGCGCGGTTGCTAGACTTGGGACGACACCTTCCCTGTCGGAGTCAGTCTTTCACGCCATTGATTATTTGCTGCTCAAACAGTAATCCCCGCTCTGGCTGTAGCCGCTGGGGCAGCTGCCTTGCTTGGGAACTGCAAGTTTAGAATTGGTGCTACTAGCTAAGCAGTAGTCACCACTTTGGGAATAACCGCTGGGGCAGCTGCC
>CANJXQ010000228.1 GCA_947478805.1 Betaproteobacteria bacterium
CGATGTTCATGCCGAGGCGCTGCCCGATGCGGTCCATGTACTGCGGGTAGGTTTCCCAGCTCCAGTCCACGCCGGCCTCGAGCGCCTTCAGCGACATGCCTTCCACGCGTTCCAGCGTATGCAGCAGGTAACGGCGATCCTTCGGGCGGCAGGGCGCAATTCCGAAGCTGCAGTTGCCGAGCACGGCGGTGGTAATGCCGTGCCAACAGGAGGAGGATGCCAGCGGGTCCCACAGCAGCTGGGCATCCAGGTGCGTGTGCAGATCGATGAAGCCCGGCGCCACCACCTGGCCGGCCGCATCGATCACGCGCTTCGCGCCGCCCGCGACCTTCCCTACTTCGACGATCTTCCCGGCCCGTACCGCCACATCGCCCGCGAATGCCGGGGCGCCGGTGCCATCCATCACTCGTGCATTGCGTACCAGCAGGTCGAATGTCATCGCCAATCTCCTTTTTCACCGCCACCCCTCCCGCATGCGCGCCGCCAAGGCATGGGGGGAAAGAAACTCACTCGTCGGCCGTGTCGCGTCCGTCCTTGTGGCCAAGCGACCCGCCGGGCAGGCGTCCCGCCATGGTCAGCATGCCGACGACAATTCCAGCGAAAACCAGGAATATGCAAGACCACAGCAATGCGAACAGCACCTTGAAGCCGTCGTCGCCATTGAAAAAACTCCAGCCCAGCGAGCGCGCGATGAACGACAACACCAGCACCGCAACATAGCCCGCGGGGAACACGACCACCGGCGACAGCAAGAGCACGGCAACCGCGCGCCAGGGCCGCAGTTGCAGGAAGGAGGCGCGCCGGTAACGCTCCCACACCCAGCGCAGCGGACCGCCGCAGGCGACGATGAAGATCGCGAAGGCGAACAGCAGTTGGAGGTCATTCGGTGCTGTCTGCATCTCGGGCACCTCCGCTCAGTTCTACAGGCCTTGCCAACGGCAACGAAGCCGACTGGCGCATTTGTTCGCCGCAGGGGCGACACCTAGTCGACGTGGATACGCTGCTTTTCAACCAGCTTTGCCCAGCGCACCACTTCGGCGGCAATGAAGTCCTGCGCCTCTTTCGGGGTTGAGGGCATCGGCTCGGCGCCCTGCGATGCCAGCGACTCGCGCGTCGCGGGCAGGCGCAGCGCGCGCACGATCTCCGCATTGAGCGCGGCAACTACGGGCGCAGGTGTCGCCGCTGGCACAACGAAGGCATTCCATGAGGTGACGTTGTACCCGGCCACACCGGCCTCGCCGATGGTCGGGATGTCCGGGGACAGGGGACTGCGCGTCCCGCCGCTGACGCCCAATGCCCGCAGCTTGCCGGCCTTCACCTGCTGCAGCGACTGCACGATGCTGCCGAACATCAGCGGCACCTGCCCGCCCAGGTGATCGGCGAGGGCCGGGCCACCGCCCTTGTAGGGAACATGCAGGAGGTCGACATTGGCCAGCGCCTTGAACATTTCCCCGGCCAGGTGATTGGCCGCGCCGTTGCCGCCGGACGCATAGGCAAATTTTCCGGGGCTCGCCTGCGACTGCGCCACGAGATCCTTCACCGAGTTCACCGGCACGTTCGGGTTGACGGTGAGGAGCAGCGGGAATGACATGGCCAGCGACACTGCCTGGAAATCCTTGACCGGATCGTAGTTCACCTTCTTGTACAAGGCCGGGTTGACCGCGTGCGAGCTCGATGCGAGCAGCATCGTGTAGCCGTCGGCTGGCGACTTCTGCACCAGCTCGGTTCCGATCATGGTTCCGCCACCGGCGCGGTTCTCCACCACCACCGGCTGCTTGAGCGTCTCGGTCAATTGCTGCCCGACCAGGCGCGCAATCGGGTCGGTGCTGCCGCCCGGCGCGTAGGGCACGACGATGCGCAGCGGCCGCGACGGAAAAGCCTCGGCCGCCCGTGCGGCGCCCGACCATCCGGCCGCCGCGACAACGGCGGCGGTGCCCATGACCACCAGCGTGGCCAGGTGACATGCGCGTACGTTCTTCATGGTCCAATCTCCTTCATTGAGTTCATGCCTTGCGATGCGCTGGCGATTCGACAAGGCAATCACATTGCCAATCCGCAGCGCATTGTAGTCCGCCCGCCGACACCCCAACTGCGTACCCGGCGCTCAGGCCTCGCGTGCAACCACCAGCGCATCCACCGCAAACGCTCCGCCGCCCTCCGGCATCACGATCAGCGGATTGATCTCCGCTTCGGCGAGCCATCCGGCGGCATCCATCGCAAATGCGGACACCGCCGCGATGGCGCGCGCAGCGGCTGGCACATCGGCGCGCGGACGGCCGCGATAGCCGTCGAGCATCGGGAACAGGCGCAGCGAACGCAGCATGCGCAGCGCCTCGTCCTCGTTCACCGGGCAGATGCGCGTCGCGCGATCGCCCAGCAGCTCCACGTATATGCCGCCCATGCCCACCACCAGCAACGGCGCATGGCCTGCCATCGCCGTCACGCCGATGAACAGCTCCGCCACGCCCCGTGTCATCGTCTGTACCAGCACACCCAGCGTGGCGCGCTCGCCAGGTTCCACTGCAGCGGACGCGCGCTGGAGAAGGTCCGCCGCCCTGTCCTTGACCGCGCCCGGGGCGACATCGAGCGCGACCAGTCCCAGGTCGCTGCGATGCGTGATGGCCGAGGAAACGATCTTCAGCGCGACGCTGCCGCCCAGCGCCTTGGCAGCAGCCAGCGCGGCATCCGGATCGCTGACCAGTCGGGATGCCGGCCCGGTAATGCCGTAAGGCAACAACAGGTCTCGCGCAACCACCTCATGAAGGACGCGCGTCGCCGGACGCGGCAACGGCTCTCGCGATTTCGTCGATGGTGCAGCGGAGATATCGGCGGCAGCCTCACGCGCAGACATGCTGGCAGCCATCCACGCCAGCGCCGACTCCATCGCCCGATGCGTTCCCTCCGCGCCGGCAAGCAAGGGCAGGCCTGCTTCGCGGCAAATCGCGAGTAGCGCATCGTCCATGATGCCGATATGCGGGGAAGTGGTCGCAAGCAGCACCGGCTTGCCATGGCGCTCGCGCAGCGCGACGAGCGAACGCAAGCGCGTCTCATCCATTGGCGTCGCCTCGGCCGCCAGAACGACGTCCACCGCGGCATCGCCTGCCACGGCGTCGAGCGTATCGCGCCAGGCGTCGGGACGATCGCGCCGCACCTGCGTGGACAGATCGAGCGGATTCTGCGGTCCGACATGCGGTGGCAGTATCTGTTCGATGCGCGCAACCGTCGCCGCATCGAGCTCCGGCACCGAAATTCGCGCGCCTGCCGCACCCTCCGATGTGATGTCCGAGGTCATGTCCGAAAACGCGCCGGCGAATCCACCCGACACCGAGACGATTCCGCTGCGCCCTCCTCCCGCTGTGCCCGGCCACCACTTCGAAGGCGAGGATGCAAAGACCGTCGCGCGATCCAGCGCTTCCTCGATGGAGTTGGCGCGCACGATGCCGAACTGCGCGAACAATGCCGCAAAATATGCATCCGGCCCGGTCATGGACCCGGTATGCGCCAATGCCGCGCGCGCCGAGGACTGCGAGCGCCCGATCTTGATCAGCACGATGGGCTTTCCCGCCACCTGCGCCCGGCGCGCAATTGCCGGCAGCGCCTCCGGGTGGCGGAAGCTCTCCACATAGGCGCAGATCACGCGCGTGGCCGGGTCGTCGATGAAGTAATCGATGTAGTCGCCAGTGTCGAGCCCCGCCTCGTTGCCGCTGGAGACGATGCACGAGAAGCCGAAATTTCTCGCCAGCGCGGCCCCGATATAAGTGTGCACATTGGCGCCGCTTTGCGACACCAGCGCCACGCTGCCGGGCAGGATGTCGGTGCCCGGATGGCCGCCGAAGGCCTGCGCGCGGCCAAGTACATTGATGACGCCAAGGCAGGACGGCCCGCACACCGCCAGCGACGACTTCGCGAGCCACGCATCCAGCGCCGATTGCAGGCGCCGCCCTTCCGCATCGGCGCTTTCGCCAAAGCCCGTCGTAACGACGACGGCTGCGCGCGCGCCGGCCGCAGTCGCTTCTTCCAGCGCCGGTACGACGGCGGCGCGCGGCACGGCGATGAACGCCAGGTCGATGGGTTTGCCTATGCTCAGAATGCCCGGGTGGCAGCGGCGCCCCGCCACCGCATCGGCGCGCGGATTGACCAGATGCACCTCGCCCGCATAGCCGCAGTCATCGAGCCGGTGCAGCGCGTTGCGCGCATAGAAATTGCGGTCCGATGCGCCGACGATGGCAATCGACTTCGGCGCGAATAATGCCGGCAGGTTTGCCCTGCGCGCGGCGCGCACTGCAGCCTTGGGGGGTGCACCCTGCATGGAACGGGCGCTACTTGGAGAACTTGTCGTCGCGCTTGCGCACGGCGCCGGTCACGCCTTCCTTGGCGACGCTGTTGTAGAAGGCGTAGTCCACTTCGCGCGCCTTCACCAGCCACTCGAAATCCACGTCGTACTGGCGGTCGTCGTGCAGCACGCGGCTGATGTCGCGATACGCCCAGTTGATGCGCTTCTTGTTCGCGCCTGGCGTGCCGGGCGGCATGGTGGCGAGGTCGCGCACGAAGGCCAGCACGTGGGCATCCAGCGCGGCATCGTCCACCGCGGCATTGATGAGGCCCTTTTGCTGCGCCACCTCGCCCGACATGGTGCCGCCGGTGGCAAGGTACTCCTTGGCCACCTTCGGCCCCACCAGCCACGGCCACACGGTGTGGCTCACCATGCCGCGC
>CANJXQ010000229.1 GCA_947478805.1 Betaproteobacteria bacterium
CGACGCCATCGTCATGATCGAGAACATCTCGCGCTACATCGAGGAGGGGGAGACGCCGATGGCCGCGGCGCTCAAGGGCTCGAAACAGATCGGCTTCACCATCATCTCGTTGACCTTTTCGCTGATCGCGGTGCTGATTCCGCTCTTGTTCATGGGCGATGTGGTGGGGCGGCTGTTCCGCGAATTCGCCGTGACGCTGGCGGTGGCCATCCTGATCTCGGCGGTGGTGTCGCTGACCCTCACCCCGATGATGTGCGCGCGGCTGTTGCGCCATGCACCGCAGGCTGAACAGGGGCGCTTCTATCGCGCCAGCGGCAAGTTCTTCGACGACATCATCCGTCGCTACGGCGTGATGCTTGACTGGGTGCTCGACCGCCAAGGCGCCACGCTGCTGGTGGCCGCAGCCACCCTGGTGCTGACCGTCGTGCTCTACATCTACATGCCCAAGGGCTTCTTCCCGGTGCAGGACACCGGCGTCATCCAGGGCATTTCGGAGGCGGCGCAATCGGTGTCGTTCCCGGCCATGGCCGAGCGCCAGCAGGCACTGGCCAAGGTGGTGCTCGAGGACCCCGCCGTGGAGAGCCTGTCCTCCTTCATCGGCGTGGATGGCACCAACGTCACCCTCAACAGCGGCCGCATGCTGATCAACCTCAAGCCCTTCGAGCAGCGCCGCGAAAACGCCGCCGAGGTGATCCGCCGGCTGCAGCCCAAACTCGCCGAGGTGCCCGGCATCTCGCTCTACATGCAGTCGGTGCAGGATCTCACCATCGAGAACAAGGTGAGCCGCACGCAGTACCAGATGAGCGTCACCGACCCCAATCCGGATTCGCTCGGCATCTGGGTCCCGAAGCTGGTCGAGCGCCTGCGCGCGCTGCCGCAACTCGCCGATGTGGCGAGCGACTGGCAGGACCAGGGCCTGCAGGCCTATATCGAGATCGATCGCAGCACCGCCGGCCGGCTCGGCGTCACGCCGGCGGCCATCGACAACGCGCTCTACAACGCCTACGGCCAGCGCCTCATCTCCACGATCTTCACGCAGTCCAACCAGTACCGCGTGGTGCTCGAAGCGCGTCCCGACCTGCAGCAAAGCCCGGCCATGCTCGAAGACCTGTTCGTCACCTCGCTCACCGGCCAGCAGGTGCGCCTGTCGGCGCTGGCGCGCGTGAGCGAGCGCCAGACGCTGCTGCAGATCAACCACCTCGGGCAGTTCCCCTCTTCGACGATCTCGTTCAACGTCGCCCGCGGCAGCTCGCTCGGTGATGCGGTCACCGCCATCCGGGCCGCCTCTGCGGAGATCGGCCTGCCGGGCAGCGTGCAGACGCGCTTCCAGGGCGCGGCGCTGGCCTTCCAGTCCTCGCTCAACAACACGCTGCTCCTGATCGTCGCCGCCATCATCACCATGTACATCGTGCTGGGCGTGCTCTACGAGAGCTACATCCACCCGGTGACCATCCTCTCCACCCTGCCCTCGGCGGGCGTGGGGGCGCTGCTGGCGCTGATGCTGTTTCGCCTCGACATCAGCATCATCGCGGTGATCGGCATCGTGCTGCTCATCGGCATCGTCAAGAAGAACGCCATCATGATGATCGACTTCGCCCTGGATGCCGAGCGGCGCGAAGGCAAGTCCCCGCGCGAGGCGATCCGGCAGGCCTGTCTCCTGCGGCTGCGCCCCATCCTCATGACCACCATGGCGGCGCTGCTCTCGGCGCTGCCGCTGGCCTTCGGCTCAGGCGTGGGCTCCGAGCTGCGTCACCCGCTCGGCATCACCATGGTCGGCGGGCTGCTGGTGTCACAGGTGCTGACACTGTTTACGACGCCGGTGATTTACCTGGCCTTCGACCGGCTGTCGCGCAAAGTACGCAAGGCAAATGGCGCGGCCCCTGCGGACGCGACGGCGGAGTCGCCATGAACTTCTCCGCGCCCTTCATCGCCCGCCCGGTCGCGACCACGCTCATCACGCTGGGCATTGCGCTGGCCGGCGCCATCGCCTTCACGCTGCTGCCGGTGTCGCCGCTGCCGCAGGTGGACTACCCGACCATCTCGGTGACCGCCGCGCTGCCCGGCGCCAGCCCCGAGACCATGGCCGCCACCGTGGCCACGCCGCTGGAGCGCGCCCTCGGACGCATCGCCGGCGTCAGCGAGATCACGTCATCGAGCTCGCTCGGCAATACGCGCATCACGCTGCAGTTCGACCTGTCGCGCGACATCGACGGCGCGGCGCGCGACGTGCAGGCGGCGATCAACGCCGCGCGCACCCTGCTGCCCACCGGCATGCCCTACAACCCGCGCTATCGCAAGGTGAACCCGGCCGATGCGCCGATCATGATCGTGGCACTCACCTCCGACACCCTCAGCCAGGGGCAGATGTACGACGTCGCCTCCACGGTGCTGGCGCAGGAGTTCTCGCAGCTGGAGGGCATCGGGGAAGTCACCGTCGGCGGCAGCTCGTTGCCCGCCGTGCGCGTCGAGTTGAACCCGGCCACGCTCAACAAGTACGGCATCGGCCTGGATACCGTTCGCCAGGCCATCGTCGCCAACAACGTCAACCGGCCCAAAGGCTCGATCGAGGACGGCGAGCGCCACTGGCAGATCCTCGCCAACGACCAGGCCAAGACCGCAGCAGACTACCTGCCCGTGATCGTCTCCTGGCGCAACGGTGCGCCGGTGCGCCTGTCTGATGTCGGCGAGGTCGTCGATTCGGTGCAGGACCTGAGGAACGCCGGCTCGATGAACGGCAAGCCCTCGGTGCTGATCATCCTCAACCGCCAGCCCAACGCCAACATCATCGAGACCGTGGACCGCGTGCGCGCGCTCTTGCCGCGCATGCAGGCCTCCATCCCGCGCGCCATCGACATGACGGTCTCGCTCGACCGCTCGCCCACCATCCGCGCCTCGCTGCGCGACGTGGAGCGCACGCTGCTCGTGTCCACCGTGCTGGTGATCCTGGTGGTGTTCCTGTTCCTGCGCAACGTGCGCGCCGCGCTCATTCCAAGCGTCGCCGTGCCGGTGTCGCTGGTAGGCACCTTCGGCGCCATGTACCTGCTCGGCTTCAGCCTGAACAATCTCTCGCTCATGGCCCTCATCGTGGCCACGGGGTTCGTCGTCGATGACGCCATCGTGGTGCTCGAGAACGTGTCGCGCTACCTGGAGCGTGGCATGGCGCCGGTGCAGGCCGCGCTCCTGGGCGCGAAGGAGGTCGGTTTCACGGTGCTGTCGATGAGCGTATCGCTGATCGCGGCGTTCATTCCCATCCTGCTGATGGGCGGCATCGTCGGGCGGCTGTTCCGCGAATTCGCCATCACGCTGTCGGTGGCCATACTGATCTCGCTGGCGGTATCGCTCACCGTCACCCCCATGATGTGCGCCTACCTGCTGCGCCCGACTGGCACGGCGGGCGCGGCCGGGGCGCGAGCGCCCGGCCGCATCGCCCGAACCAGCGAATGGCTGTTCTCCGCCGTGCTGCGCGGCTACGAGCGTTCGCTCTCGTGGAGCCTGCGCCACGGCCTGCTGGTCATGCTGGTGCTGCTGGCCACCATCTGCCTCAACGTCTGGCTCTACGTGCAGGTGCCCAAGGGATTCTTCCCTCAGCAGGACACCGGGCGCCTGATCGGTTTCATCCAGGGCGACCAGGGTATCTCCTTCCAGGCCATGCGCCAGAAGCTCGCCACCTTCATCGACATCGTGAGGAGCGACCCGGCGGTCGATGCCGTATCCGGATTCACCGGCGGCGGATCGCGCAATTCCGGCGTCATGTTCGTCACGCTCAAGGCGCAGGCGGAGCGCGACCCCGCGCAACAGGTGATCGGGCGCCTGCGCTCGCGCCTCGCGCATGAGCCCGGCGCCAATCTGTTCCTGCAGGCAGTGCAGGACATCCGCATCGGCGGGCGCCAGGCCAACGCGCAGTACCAGTTCACCCTGCAAGCGGACGATCTGGCCGACCTGCGGCTGTGGGAGCCGCGCGTGCGCCGCGCCCTCGCCGACCTGCCGGAACTCGCCGACGTCAACACCGACCAGCAGGATCGCGGCCTGCAAACCTCGCTGGTGGTCGATCGCGATGCGGCGGCGCGCCTGGGCATCACCTCGCAGATGATCGACAACACCCTGAACAACGCCTTCGGCCAGCGCCAGGTGTCCACCATCTACAATCCGCTCAACCAGTACAAGGTGGTGATGGAAGCGGCGCCCGAGTTCCTGCAGGGCCCGGAAAGCCTGAAGGAAATCTACGTCATGAGCGGCGCGGGCAACGGCGGTGTCGCGGTGCCGCTGGCCTCGTTTGCGCGCTACGAGACCACGCGCACCGCGCTGTCGGTGAACCACCAGGGCCAGTTCGCAGCCTCCACCATCTCCTTCAACCTGCCACCCGATGTGTCGTTGTCCCAGGCCACGGAAGCGGTGAGGCTGGCGCTGGAGCGCATTGGCGTGCCGGTGGGCATACACGGCACCTTCCAGGGCACGGCGCGCGCCTTCCAGAATTCGCTATCCAGCCAGCCGGTGCTGATCCTCGCCGCGCTGCTCGCCGTATACATCGTGCTGGGCGTGCTCTACGAAAGCCTGGTGCACCCGATCACCATCCTCTCGACTCTGCCCTCGGCCGGGGTGGGCGCGCTGCTGGCGCTGATGATGTTCGGCAGCGAGTTCAGCATCATCGCCTTCATCGGCGTGATCCTGCTCATCGGCATCGTCAAGAAGAACGCCATCATGATGATCGAC
>CANJXQ010000230.1 GCA_947478805.1 Betaproteobacteria bacterium
GATCAGTACCATCGAATCCTATGTCGAGAACCATAACCGTAATCCCAAGCCGTTCATCTGGACGGCGCGTGCCTCGGACATCCTCGCGAAGGTCGTCAAAGCACGTGCACGACTCAATAAGTTGCAATCTGTTTGACGCACTACACTACGACGTGTACTTCGGGCCGGGCTGGCAGAGCGGCGGGCAACTGCTCTACAGCACTCATCGTCTGCCAGAAAAGTCGGGAGGCAAGCCGGGCGCGAACATGTCATGGATTGCCGGCGCGGGGCAGGCTTCGAACTGGTTTCTCGGCGTGCTGGAAGCAGATCATCCTTCGCATGCCAACACCCGCTTTCCGGGGTTCTTCATGCATCCGCTTTACCTGCCGCAATCCCTCTTGCCGGGTAGCCGCTTGCTTTGGGAATTTCCCTGGCAGGGGGGCGGCAACGGGCAGGTGCGGCGTTTCGACATGCGCGTGGTGAACTGGGAGAACGTGACCGTGCCGGCGGGCACCTTCAGCGCTGTCCATCTGGAAGGCCGGCTCCAGTACGTCGACAAAGAGGCGATCAAGGCGGAGGTGCGCTACGGCCTGTGGTATGCCCCGCAAGCAAAACAGGTGGTGCGCGTGCTCTGGCTCGGTCGCTCGCCTGATGAGGGCAGCGCGGAGATGATCGCGGAGCTGGCGACTTATTCGGCCCCATGACCCTCCCGGTTTTGGGGGAGGCAAGGGTGCTATTTTCGAGGTTGACAGTAACGCGCCGCACTGGCTACTCTGGGGCCGAACAACATTGATACCGCAACATGCGCCTGCCCGGAACCGGCGGGCGCTTTCCAATAGGGGAAAACATGAGCAAGGAATCGCACCTGTCGGCGCAGAAGATCCGCGCACGCCTGAAGCACCCCGTCATCGACGCCGATGGCCACTGGATCGAGTTCGGCCCGTATGTGCGCGAGGAGATGCGCCGCATCGGCGGTGATCGGGCGGTGGAGGGCTTCACGTTCTTCTCCGGGTTATCGGAGAAGAACCTTGCCATGACGCCCGCGGAGCGGCTGCAAAAGCGCGTCACGCAGGGGCCCTGGTACACGCAGCCGGCGCGCAACACCCGCGACCGTGCGACCGCCATGCTGCCCAAGCTCATGTACGAGCGCATGGACGAGCTGGGCCTCGATTTTTCGGTGCTCTATCCCTCATCGGGCATGGCCACGGTGCGCATTCCGGACGACAGCCTGCGCGCGCACACCTGCCGCGCGTTCAACACCTTCTGCGCGGAATACTTTGCGCCGTATGCGGACCGCATGACGCCGACCGCGGTGATACCGATGAACACGCCCGAGGAGGCCATTGCCGAACTGGAGTACGCGGTGAAGCAGCTCGGGCTCAAGGTGATCTGCATGGGCAGCGTGATCCCGCGCCGGGTAGGCTCAGCGGGTCCCAACCCCAGCCACCCGGACTTGCGCGACAGCTCGGCCGGCGGCGTCTGGTACGACATGCTGGGCATCGACAGCGCCTACAACTACGACCCGGTATGGAAGAAGTGCGTCGAGCTGGGCGTGTCGCCGACCTTCCACTCGGGTTCGCGCGGCATCGGCACCCGTTCATCGCCGACCAACTTCGTCTACAACCACATCGGCCACTTTGCCGCGGCCTGCGAAGCCGTGTGCAAGGCCATTTACATCGGCGGCGTGACGCGGCGTTTCCCCTCGCTCAAGTTCGGATTCCTGGAAGGCGGCGTGGGCTATGCGTGCCAGCTGCTCGCCGACATGAACGGCCATTGGGAAAAGCGCAACGCCAAGGCGCTTGCGGAGAACAACCCTCGGAACGTCAAGGTCAAGGAGTTGATCAGGCTTGCCAAGCAGTATGGCGATCCGCGCATCGCGCAGGCGCTGTCCGAGCCCGAAGGCGTCTATGACACCGTGACCACGATCAAGGGCGCATTCCTCACCAGCGGCAACGAGAGCCTGGACGATTTCGCCGCCTGCAAGATCAAGAAGAGCGAGGACGTCAACGCGCTCTTCGTGGACAACTTCTACTTCGGTTGCGAGGCCGATGACCCGATGAACGCCTGGGCGTTCAGCGCCAGGCACAACGCGGGCGGGGCGCGCATCCGCGCGCTGTTCGGCTCGGACGTCGGCCATTTCGACGTGCAGGAGATGGCAGGAGTGTTGCCGGAGGCCTACGAGATGGTCGAGCACAAGCTCATCACCGATGCCGACTTCAAGGACTTCATGTTCACCAACCCGGTGCAGTTCTACGGCGAGGCGAACCCGGATTTCTTCAAGGGCACCAAGGTGGAGAAGGAGGCGGCGGCTCTGCTCAAGACGCTGAAGACGAAGAAGGCCGCCAGCAAGGGACGCAAGACCGCTGCGCGCCGGGCGGCTTAGCCGGGCGATTGGTTCGGATGGGGGCGTAACCGAGGGGGAAGCCATGCAGCAACGTCGTTTGGTATTGCAGGCTATTGCGGGATGGGTGCTCAGTGCAATGGCGATGTTCGCCAGCGCCCAGGCCGACCTCGACGCACTGATCAAGGCAGCCAGGGCAGAGGGCGAAGTATCCATCTACTCCGGAGCCACTGAAAACATTCTCAAGCGCACGGGCGACGCTTTTACCGCGCAGTACGGTGTCAAGTACTCGTTCACGCGCATGGCCGGGGCGCAGAATCTCCAGCGCTACGCCACGGAGGCCGAGGCCGGCACGTTTGCCGCCGATCTCGTTTTCAATGGTGGTGGCACTTACGTGTTCGCGGCGGAGGCGGTGAAGAAGGGGTGGATCGAGCCGATCCGCCAGGCCGGGATTCCCGCGCTGACGAGCGGGCTGTTTCCCTCGAAATTCATCACTGGACCGACTGCGACTATCCAGCTCTCGCCCTGGGGCATTACCTGGAACACCGACAAGGTCAAGGGGGCTGACATTCCCAAGGATTGGCCGGACATCTTCAACCCCAGGTTCAAGGGCCAGATATTACTGGCCGATTCGCGCTCTTCGGACGCAATCCTCGAGGGCTGGAGCCTGCTGCTCGACAAGTATGGCGAGTCGTTTTTCGCGCGACTGCGCGAGATGAATCCTCGGCGTTATGCGGGCAATGTGCCTGCGGCCGCCAGTCTCGCGGCAGGCGAGGGCTATATCCTTCTACCGAGTACCGGGCAGTTGGTGCAGCTGATGAAGGGCAAGGGCGCGCCGATCGCCGACATGACGCCGCCGCACACCACGGGCGTTGAAATGCAGGTGTTCCTTACCCATCGCGCGAAGGCCAGGCATCCGAACGCAGCGCGCCTGCTCGCGCACTTCGTCATGACCGCCGAAGGGAACAAGCTGTTCAATGCCGATCCCGGGAGCGTTTCCGTTTTCGATACGACATCGCTGCCGAAGGAGTACGAACCGAATAAGGCGGGGACCGAGGCGCGCAAGGACTTGGTAGCCAGGTTACTGGGGTTCCAGTAAGGGCAGGCTACTGTTGGTAGCCCAGGACGAACGGATGGAGGTGCCCTTCAGGATGTCACGTTGGGGCCCGAGCGCGCTGAACCATGTCGCGCGTTCCACAGCAGCCACAACGACAGCGCCGCGGGCACCACCAGCACGCCGAACGTATAGGCATAGTTGTGGATGACCGAGTAAATGCTGGCGAAGACCAGCGGCGTGATCATTGCGCTCACGTTGTTGAGCAGCAATGACCCGCTGGTGGCCACGCTCACCCGGCCCGGCGGGGCGAGACGGGCGGTTTCGCTCAAGTAGGCGCCGTGCCAGCCGCTGCCGGTGGCCCCCAGCAGGAAGAACAGCACCGCAAGCCCCGCGATGGGCCAGTTCGGACCCAGCGTCGCGCAGGTGATCGAAATGACGAGCAGGCCCGTGGCGAGGAGCATCAACGCGCGCAGGCAGTCGCCGGTGCGGTCCGCCATCCAGCCCCAGAACAGCCGCCCCAAAACGCCGCCGACCTGCGCGATGCTGAGGATGAGGCCGGCCTGCACCAGCGGGATTTTCATTTCCTCGTAGAGCATGGTCACGGTGAAATTCTGCATGGTCATCTGGCTGCAGATGAGCAGTCCGCCGACGATTGAGAGGCGGCGCAATGCCGGGATGCTCCACATCAGTGACAGCGCTGCGAGCGGGTTGGACGCGAGCGGCACAGTGGGGTTCCGATCCTCGTCCCAGTGACTGCGCCGCCACTGCATCGCAACGACCATGCCGAGCACCACGGCGGCAAAAGTCCACAGGGCGCCTTGCCAGCCGAACAGCAGCGCCAAGCCGGGAGCGGTGAGCGCCGCTCCCAGCGCGCCCAGCGGCACGCCGGTCTGCTTGAGCGAGAACACCATGTTGCGTCGGTTCTCCGGCGTGTAACGCAACAGGAGGTGCGAGGACGCGGGCGTCAGCAAGGCGTAGCCGAAGCCGATGAAGACCGCGGCCGGCGCGAGCAGCGCAAGGCTACGGGTGCTGGCCAGCAGGATGCCGGTCGCCTGCAGCGCCAGGCCGACCTGCGTGGTGCGGCAGGCACCCCAGCGCAAGCTCAGGTTGGCGCCGAGCGACAACCCGGCCAGGACGCCCAGGTACACCAGGCTCGCCAGGTAGCCGATCATGTAGGCGGGCACGCCGAAGCTCTCGGCAATGACGGGTGCGATGGTCGGCATGGCAACCACCAGCAGGGTGCCGCAGGCCTGTCCCCCGGTCAGCGCCGCCACCATGAAGGCGAACTCCGCGGTGGTCAGCGTGCGTTCGTTGGACTGGC
>CANJXQ010000231.1 GCA_947478805.1 Betaproteobacteria bacterium
CATGGACTGGGTCAGGGGGCCATGGGCAGAGCGATTAGTATTGGCAGGAAGTGAAACTAGCTCGAGCGAGCCGGGCTTTCTGGCGGGCGCTGTAGAAGCATCAAGGCAGGCTGTCGCGGCTGTGTGCTCTTCGTTCCAACACTCCCACTCCAAGCCTTACCTATAGCGAGACCAAGTGATCAATAACAAACAGACTGTCCACGCATAGATTGTAGGCCGTTGAAGCAAGATCGAATTTCGATCCGACTGTTCTGCGCGCGCTCGGGCGGGCCTGGACAGGGCGACGAAAGCTTGTGCCTGGGTGTTGCATGTGGTCTCGGAGTCGTCGTCGCACAAACGGAGCAAAGGTGGCCAGCAGGCTTCCCGTAGGGTCGAAGAAAAGGAAACTACTGAAACTTCAGTGGTTTTGGGCTGCGAGGGCTTTCACGGCCATGAGGTGTAGGCGCCGACGTCAAATTGACCCAGCCTGCCGACTTCCTGTGACCCAGCGCCATGACCTTGAACGCGTTACTGGGCCCGGGATAACAGCTGCCAATGGTGGGTCAGTCAAAAGTCGGCGCCTGGGTCAAGCCTGGGTCAAATCTGCGTTGGTGCCAACACGCAGACGATTAACGGGTTGTACAAGGCTGAATTGATTCGCCGCCGGACGCCCTGGAAAACCAAGGAGTCACTGGAGCTTGCAACGCTGTAATGGGTGTCTTGGTATAACCACCACAGACTTCTTGAACCGATTGGGTATATTCCCCCTGCCGAAGCTGAAGAAAAATACTATCGGCAGTTAACCAGTCAAACCGCCACAGCGGAATGACTTAAACCAACCAGCCTCCACGAAACCCGGGGCGGTTCATGTCTCCTGCCATCGGGTCACCAAAAGTGAACAGTGGCTTTCCGTTTTGTCATTTAAAATCCGGGCTGCCCACAGTTAAGGTCCGTTAAGGTCCTCCCCACCATGAGTCATCCTACTCCCACGGCCATCGACTGTCATGCGCATGTCATCGCGAAAGACAGGCCCATCATCTCGCACCGCCATCAGCCGCCCGAGCGGGACTACACCGCCGCCGAATTACTCGCTCATTTCGACAGCGCTGGCATCACCCACGGCTTGCTGACCGCGCCAAGCTACTACCGCTATGACAACTCCCTCTTGCTCGAGGCTCTTGCAGCCTCAAACCGCCTGCGCGGAACGGTCAACCTGGACCCCGCCACGCCGCTTGAGGAGTTGGTGGCGTTGCGCGCCCTTGGTGTGTGCGGCGTGCGGCTCAACTGGTACCGCCTGCCCGCGCTGCCGGACATCCGCGAGCAGCAAGACCTGATGGCGCGCTTGCGCGACGCGCGCTTGCATCTGGAACTGTTCATTGAAGGCCGGCATCTGCCCGAAGTCCTCCCCACCATTGAGGCCAGCGGCGTAACGCTGGTGCTGGACCACTTTGGCTGTCCCGACCCCAATGGCGGTGTGCGCAGCGCGGGCTTCGTGGCGATGCTGGACTTGATGAACCGCGGACGCGCCTGGGTCAAGCTTTCCGCGCCGTATCGGTTTCAACGCGAGGGCTTTGGGAATCTGGCGCGCCAGTACGCCGGCGCCATGCTTGCCTCGGCGGGCCCGCAGCAGCTCGTGTGGGCTTCGGACTGGCCCTGGGGCGGGCATGACGAAGGCATGACGTACCGGGGCTGCCTTGACTGGCTCACGGACTGGGTGCCCGATGCCGCGCAGCGGCAGATCATATTGTCGGAGACGCCCGTTTCGCTGTTTGGATTCAACGGTTAAGGAGCCATCGTGAACCTCTTCAAACTGATCCTGTGCCTGTTTCTGGCACCCGCTGCGGCATTGGCGCAGGGCGACTCTATCCGGCTGCTCGTTGCCGCGCCCGCAGGCGGGGGCACCGACGCGGTCATGCGCATCCTGGTCAAGGAAGCCGGCCCGTTGCTCAATCAATCGTTCGTCGTGCAAAACAATGCAGCCGCGGGCGGGATCGTCGTCATGGAGCAGATGATTCGCGGCACGCCCAACGGCAAGACGCTGGTGGCGATGTCCAATGGTTCGATTACGGCTATTCCCCACTTGATGCGAACGCCGTTCACGGCTGACGACTACATCCCGCTGCTGGGCATATCGAGCGCGCCGTACGTTGTCTGCGCGGCCCCAGGCTTTCCAGCCACTAACGCCAAAGAGTTCGTCGCCGTTCTCAAGGCCAACCCGGACAAGTACACCATCGGCACGGATGGTGGCGCCGGCTGGCTGGCTACCCAGCGTGCGCTGCGCGCCTTGGGTGCGACCGTTCGCAACATCTCGTACAAAGGTGCCGCCGAGATCGTGGTCAGCTTCCTCGGCGGCCATATTGACCTCTACAGCGGAAGCGTTTCCACCATTTTGCAAAGCGCCAAGGCCGACAAGGCGAAGTGCTATCTGCTCACGACGGCGGATCGCTCACCGGCCTTGCCCCTGGCCGCGGGGCTGGCCGACTTTGACATTGCGGCTGAAGAGACGCCGCTGTGGCGCATCGTGCTCGCGCCACGGGGCACTCCGCCCGAGGTAGCCGCGCGGCTGGAAGCGGCTTTGGCCAAGGCCGCGGACTCACCGGCGATGCGCCAGTTTCATACCGACTTTGGCGAAAAGTTCGTCGTCTTTCGCGGTGACGAACTGAAAGCACGCTTGAAGCGCGAATACGACGGGCTCGGGCAGGTTGCCCGCTCGCTCGGAATAACACCCTGAGCCTGCGGCAGTACGGAACCATCACACCGCAATCCCTTCCTCACCTCGTGAAAGAACCTCATGCCCGAATCCCTCAGTAGCCTGCTGCGCAAAAAGATCGTCCCCGGCGCCGGCCTGATCATGCCTGGCGCGGGCAACGCCCTCACGGCGCGCCTCATTGAAGACTCCGGCCACGAGCTGTTCATCGTCAGTGGGGCCGCCGTCTCCAATACGTATCTGGGTGTGCCCGACCTGGGCATCCTTTCGCTGGCTGAACTGGCCGGCCACACGAGTGCCATGCGCGATGCCGTGAACATCCCCATGGTGGTGGACGGCGACACCGGCTTTGGCAACGCGATCAACGTCGGCCACACGGTTCGGGTGCTGGAGCGGGCTGGTGCCAATGCCATCATGCTGGAAGACCAGACCTTCCCCAAGCGCTGCGGCCACTTTGACAACCAGACCGTCATCCCCAAGGATGAAATGGTCCAGAAAATCAAGGCCGCCGTGGATGCGCGCAAGGATGGCGACATGATGATCATGGCCCGCACGGACGCGCGCGCGGCCGAAGGCTTTGCGCAGGCCGTCGACCGGGCACGCGCCTACCAGGAGGCGGGTGCCGATTTCCTGTTCATTGAGGCGCCGTTGAACCTGGATGAGCTGGCCGCTATTCCGCGCGAAGTGCCCGGCATTCATGTGTGCAACCTGGTGATAGGCGGCAAGACACCCGTGCTGCACCGCGAGGAACTTGGCCGCCTGGGGTTTGCGGTGATTGCCTATGCCAACGCGGCCCTGCAGGCTTCCATGCTTGCGCAGCAACAGGTGCTGGCGCACCTGAGGGAGCACGGCTCGATCATGGGATTCGAGGACCGCCTGATGATGTTCAAGGACCGGCAGAACGTGGTCCAGGGTGATCGCTTCAAGGCGCTCGCGGAACGCTATTCCACCCGTCCCGCATAGCGGCGTTTGGCGCGGCGGCGCCTCAGGGTATCCGCGCTTCTTCGCCGCCGGATGCCCGGCTAGCATGGTCCGCATTCCAGGAGTGCTGAATCATGTACAAAAACAACGCATCGCCGCGATCGCGGCACTGTTGCTGGCGCTGGTTGCGCCGCTGGCGCAGGCGCGCGTCACCCGCATCGTGATCGACGAGACGCGCCCTCTGGCTTCGGCCGAATCAGGCGGCGTTGCCACCGAGCAGATTGCCGGCCGCGCCTTCGGTGAACTGGACGCCACATCGCCGGCCAACGCCATTATCAACGACATGCAACTGGGGCGCGATGCAGACTAGAGTAAAGCATTGGAATCGCACAAATCACTTAAGTTCAATCAAGAACAGATCACTACACTAGGCTGGTACTGCTTCGCGGGTAGCATCAGCGCGAGAGCGCGTGGCGTGCATCGCCACGCGATACGCGAAGACCAACGCCGGTCCGATCGTGATCCCGGGTCCCGGGTACAGGCCGCCCATGATCGAGCTCATATCGTTTCCGCACGCGTACAGGCCGTCAATAGGCTTTCCGTGTGCATCCAACACCACGCCATCGCCATCGGTGCGCAACCCGGCGCTCGAACCGATCGGCGCCGGGTGGACTTGCACTGCGTAATACGGCGCCTGTACGATCGGTGCCAGGCACGGATTTGGCTTGTTCGCGGCGTCCCCGTTGTAGCGATTCAGCGCGAAGCTGCCCTTTCCGAAAGCCTCGTCTACACCGGTCGCCGCATAATGGTTGTGCTCGCGCACGGTCTCCTCAAGGCCCCTAAAATCGACGCCAATCTTCTGCGCTAGCGCGGCTAGCGTCGGAGCCGACTTGAGATAACCTTTTCGCTCGAAGTAGCCTAGGTTTTGCCACACGGGGTGTATCACACCGATACCGTATTCTCGCACGAACCGCCGATCGCAGACTAGCCACGCGGGGATCGACGGTACACCGTCCGCGTGCGATTTATACATCGCCGAGACGAAGTCGTTATACGAATTGCCTTCGTTGACGAAGCGG
>CANJXQ010000232.1 GCA_947478805.1 Betaproteobacteria bacterium
CACCTTCAATGCATAGGAACGGGCCAGATCTCGCAGTATTTATTCTAATAAATGTATTGATTTGGGGTGGGATAGCATTTGTTGTGGGCTATCTATGGCGAAAGTTCAGGCCCATTAAAGAACTCATCGTCATTGAGTCTCCAGTAATGCCAGTGGTATCAAATTCTGCCTCAACAAGCCAAATTGACGTCGCAGCGCAAACATATCCTCCGGAACGGAGCAGTCGTAGCAATACCCCTGACACAACAGAGAAAATTGCTACCAAGACATCACTAAATACTGTTTCATCACAAAGTGATGAGGAGTTCTTTGCGATCGCATTCCAAGAGGTAAATTCGGGGAATACTGTTCAGGGGTTGTGGGCAAAATGCTTTGCCGAAACTGATGGTGACGAAAATAAAACCAAGGCTCGTTATCTGACTGCAAGGTCGGGTCAGCTTGGGGCGGAAAATGCGGCAATTCAGTTTGAGGCAGCGCGTGTGGCGAGAATGCCTTTTCTTAAAGCTGAATGGCTATTTGGAGTCATATTTATAATTAGCATTATCGCTGCTTTTGTAATTCAAATAATGGCAGACAAATCAAAATCCCTGCCGACAAATAGCTTCGATCTACCTTTAGTCGGGGTCTCGGATTCCTACGGTATTTCCCACACTGGAAATTGTTTTATTACTTGGGATGGTTTTAACTTTATCTTAGCGAAGCCAGACGAAACTGAAAAATTCGAGGAGATAACTGTAGATGACCAGAAACAGAATGTAAAAATTTTTATAAAGAGGGGTTTATCAGATAAGGATATGACAAAAATTATGAGAGAAAACTATCAATTTATAGAGCCGCTTTGCCGACTCGCAAAAAAATAAGACTGCGTATTTCGGTGATCGCGATCAACGATTTCGGTTGATCGTGATCAAGCGGGGATCGGGTTGCGCGGAGGCTCTGGAGCAGTTTCTGCGATCTTTTACGTTTCATCTCTTGCCGAGCCTGTCCGAAGTTTTGTGTTTGAGGCATACCATGACGTCTAATAGGAGACAGTATGCCCAAGCCAGTAAGGAAGATGCAGAAAGCCAACGCAGCAGCGGGGAATTGAAATGATCCGATCCCTATTAACCGCGCTACTCCTCCTCACTAGCCCTGCATGGGCTGCGCCTATTGACGATGCTGCTGCTGCCTATGTGCGGGGTGACTACGCAGCTGTGTTAAGAATCATAAGACCGCTGGCGGCTAAGGGGGAGGCTTGGGCGCAGTCCAACCTCGGTTTCATGTATAGCAAAGGTCAGGGTGTCGAGAAGAACGATGCCGAAGCCGTGAAGTGGTTCAGACTAGCCGCTACTCAGCGGGATGCATTAGGTCAGTCCAACCTCGGTTTGGTGTATGCCAACGGTCAAGGTGTTGTGCAGGACTACGCCGAAGCGGTTAAGTGGTACCGGCTAGCTGCTGCTCAGGGGAATGCACTGGGGCAGCACAACCTCGGCTTGATGTATGCCGGCGGTAAAGGTGTGTTGCAAAACTATGCCGAAGCAGTGAAGTGGTACAGGCTAGCCGCTGCTCAGGGGTTTGCAGAAGCGCAGTTCAACCTCGGCTTTATGTATGACAACGGTCAAGGTGTTGTGCAGGACTACGCCGAAGCGGTTAAGTGGTACCGGCTAGCTGCTGCTCAGGGGCTAGCAAAAGCGCAGTCCAACATCGGCGCGATGTATGGTAAAGGGCAAGGTGTGCCTATGGATGATGTCCGCGCCCATATGTGGTTCAACCTCGCAGCATTGAAAGGTAATGCTAAAGCCGTGCAGAACCGCGACATTATTGCCAAGCTTATGACACCCCAACAGATGGCTGAAGCGCAAAAGCTGGCGCGAGAGTGTCAGGCGCGGGACTTAAAGGGGTGCGAGTGAAGAGACTAATCCTGTGCCTGTTGCTGGCCCTTGCCGCTGCGCCTGCGTGGGCGCAGGATTGGCGTCCAATCCCCAATTCGAATTCCGCATTTGAAGCCTCTAGTATTGCTCGCCTGTCGCCTTCCGTTCTGCGCGTATGGGAAAGATACGTTTTGATTGAAGAAGCTTTGGCCTATGCGAGAGAGAAAGGACTATCCGACGAATTTCGCGACTATTCATACAGCGTTTCACTCCGCCAAATTGATTGTGTCAAGAAAACTGACGGGTTTGTGACTATCAATAATTACAATTCTCGCGGTGCCCTCACCGCGCCGTCCACAAATATCAAGGATGGTGATATTGAAATGGTTCCTTCGGCGCCCGGCACATCTGCTGATGCCCTAGCCAAGGCTGTTTGCAATTTCAGCAAGCCGAAGTCACAGAATAAAAAGTGAAAAAGTACATAGCAATAGGCGCATTGCTGGCGGTCGTCCTTTATCTGTCGATTGCGTTAGTCAGATTGGAAAATCAACGTTACGCGCTGTCCCTCGGGATGTGCAGCCATGCACTTGGGGGGATAGCGGATCTGAAGTGTTTAAGCAAAGTTGAAACTCGAACAAATCCCCTATGGCATCTGTTCTATGCGCTCACAGACTAAGCTGCTCCGTCCCGAGTGAGGCGCCCAATTTACCCGAAGAACGCCGTCCCGGTAGCGGCAAGGTATGAGTCTGTGGCTAGGGTAAGAATGTTCCTCAAATTGCAATACGTTATCTGTCTACTCCGCTTCCTATTAATGTTTTCTGGGATCGCCTTTCCGTGCTGGACATACGCTGCGTTAACGCACACCCAGCCTTCAGTGAAAGCAATTTCTAAGGTGTATGGGTTCCTGCTTGGTCAGAATTTCAGCCTGACGCGGATTGAGCGGACTTACCCAGAGATGGCGATGCAGGTTGAAATGGCCCGACTAACCTTCAACGCCGCCTTTCCTGATATTCAAAAGAAGCTTGAGGCTGAGTTGGTTTCTGCTATCAATGATGGAAATTTCAAAAAAATAAAAACTGAACTAGAGCAGAAACTACGCGATGTCCTGTCTAAGCAACAAATAACACCGCATCTTGCCCGGCAATTTTTGGAGCAAGTGAAAGCTAGGGCCAAGGGTGATGAAATGGAGCTAGATGTATTGCGCTATCTCCTAGCCGTGCAATATTCAGCTAACCCCGTTGGGGAATTTTCAGCTCAATTTAGGCAACGCTTCCGTACTGACGGTTCGGGAAAAGCGCAAGGAATCCGACTCGGTTTGCAGTTACCACGTTCATGGCTGGCGAACGAAGGAGAGCGGCCGCACATTGTTCAGAAATGGACAAGCGAGGGCGGAACGGGTGACTCTATCGTGATGCTGGATATTCGCGACGCGGAGGGTTACAACCCTACCCGAAACGATATTGAGAGGTTCGTGAAGAGTGGGGAGGTACACGACATTGTTCCGGAGGGAGGCGTTTTTCATGAGGCCGGGACGTTTTCTATGGAAAAACGTACCGGATTTTGGGTGGATATGTCTGTCAGGCTGGAACGTGCGGGGATTCGGATGTACCAACGAAGCAGGATCCATCAGCTATTCATAAATGGCAAAGCTGTGGGGCTGATGTGTATGTCGTTCTCTCGGCAGGATGAGCCACAGAAGGCCGATGCGGCTGCAAAGCTAAACAAACCGATCTGTCAGCAGGTTTTGAACAGCTTAGTGCTGGATCAGGCGTATTAATTGAGCATGGGGGTTTCATATCGCCGCTGCCTTGTTCTTTCCGATTGCCATATTCCAGGGCATAGGAATTTGGTTTGGTGTTTGGTGAAGAATCCAAAGAAATGGGCCACAGGTGACTACTTGGGCTTCATCTTTTGCCGTAGATTTGCTAGTTCAGCTTTCTGCCGTTCGAGCAAGGTAGGCCAACCCTTATCAAAAGCCCGTCCAGCGGCCCTAGAAGCCGCGCTGGAGCCTTCGGTAGACCTCCGCCCTACCGCAAGCAGCCGAACACGCTGGGGGCTTTGTGGGTCGTTTATGATGGCTTGGGGTGAGCCCTGCCTAAGGGGACTAAGGGGCTCGTTTGCGCCGGGGAAGCAGCGCCTTCGTGCCCAGTTTGATCTTTGCCAGTCTTTCTAGTTCAGCCGCCTGCTTCGCCAGCAATATGGGCCAAGCCTGATCGAAGACTTTTCCGGCCTCGTCGGATCCGTTCATAGCTTTAACTCCCAATGCCAGTAATTTCACTCTCTGAATGCTATGACTGTCGGTCATGGTTGATTGCAATGACCTCTTGCCATGCTTGAAGTTAGGGGCTCGGTCATCAAACCGTGGTTTGCGCCTAGCACCGTGGGTAGTACAGACCCTTGAGCCAAAAGCCGCCAGCCGTCCGCACTGTTGCCAGCCGGAGCGGCGAGAGTGGGCGGTGCAGCGCAGGGAAGGGTCACGGACGATCGAGGGGAGCATATGCTGAATCCATTTTTTTGTGTTTAGCGAAAAAAATATCGCATTTACCTGTCGTAGGACTCAAGAGAGCAGGTATCTCTGCATATCAGCGGTCATGCGAGGTCTGTGGAATGAGCGCACCTTCTTTATGGCACTGAGCATCTGGGTATTTGAATGTGGGCAACAGCAGGTAGATATCTCGTGAATATGTTTTGTTCGTCATGTTGATCCCTACGTCAACGCACGTCTACGACTATCTATGTTGTTGACGCCGACCGAAAATTGACCAGGTGGTCAAAAAAATTCGATCGGCTCGTAAAATTTATGTTCGAGTTCGAGATTAA
>CANJXQ010000233.1 GCA_947478805.1 Betaproteobacteria bacterium
CTGCCGGACATTTGCATACCTGTCGGCGCCCTTTCGGACAACGACGCTTCGCCGTCGCTGCTGCGCGTGGCTACTTACGCTTTGCATGCTGACGGGAACAGCCCAGGCACAGGTTCCGCCCAGCGCCAATGAGCTCCAGCAATACACGGACTTGATCGCCGCCGCAGCCCACGGCGATATTGCACAGCTTCGGGCATTGCTCGCCAAGGGTGAAAAGCCTGACGCGCGCGACGGCCGCGGCCGCACGCCCCTGCACGTCGCCGCGCATGCGTCGAGAGTCGAGGCCATGCGCGCGCTGGTCGCCGCCGGCGCCAACCCGAACGCATTGGAGAACGATCGCTACGACATCGTCACCATCGCCGCGGTCGCCAATGACCTGCCAGTGCTGGAAGCAGCGCTGGCGCTCGGTTGCAGCGCGAAGAACATCACCAGCCGCTATGACGGCACCGCGCTCATCGCGGCCGCCCACCTGGGCCACGCGGCGGTGGTGCGCACACTGATCCGCGCCGGCGCGCCGCTCGACCACGTCAACAACCTGGGCTGGACGGCGCTGATCGAATCCATCGTGCTGGGCGACGGTGGAGCGCGTCATACCGACACCTTGCGCGCCCTCATTGAGGCGGGAGCCAACGTCAACCAGCCTGACCGCAATGGCCGCTCGCCCTTGGCGCTGGCGCGCGGGCGTGGTTACGAGGGGATGGCGAGCATCCTGGCTGCGGCGGGCGCGAAATAGCGGGGTCAGGTCTCCAGCACGATCTTGCCGAAATGCGCGTTGCTCGCCATGTACGCCTGCGCGGCCAGCGCCTCCGCGAGCGGGTAGGTGCGATCGACGATGGGTCGCACGCGCCCATCCGCTAGCTGCGCGCCCAGATCGTCGAGGAAGGCGGTGCTGACTTTCTGCTTGTCTTCGATGGAGCGCGTTCGAAACGTCACGCCCACCAGGCTCACGCGCTTGCGGGCAAGCTCGTTCAAGTCGATGGTGTCGGTCATGCCGCCCATGCGCCCCACTGAAACGATTCTCCCGGCCAGGGCCGCGCAGGCGATGTTGGTTGTGAGCGCGCCGCCGCCGATCATGTCCACGATGACATCAACCCCGCGCCCGCCGGTGTGCCGGTTCACTTCGGCGAGCAGGTCCTGAGACTTCACGTCGATGCCATGGTCCATGCCCAGGCCCATCAGTCGCTCGAATCGGCTGTTGCTGCGCGCAGTACCCAGTACCAGGCTTGCACCAAGCGCCTTGGCCAGTTGCACCGCCACGATGCCCACGCCGGAAGTCACTCCCTGAATGAGCACACTGCCGCCGCGCACCAGCCCCCCTGCGGTGACAAGCGCATTGTGCGCAGTCAGGTAGATGGTCGGCAGGCCAGCAGCCTCCGCCCAGGACAACTGCGACGGCGCCTTGAGCGCCACGCGATAGTCGACCACCGCCTTTTCGGCGTAGCACGCGTTGGCCATGGACATGACCCGGTCGCCGACGGTCCAGCCCTGGACCTCGCGGCCCACACCGATCACTTCACCGGCCATTTCCAAACCGGCAACGTGCGCCGCGCCGGTGCTCGCAAAGTGCGACTGCGTCCGGTTGAGGTCGGCGCGATTAAGGCCCGCCCCACGCACCCTCACGAGCAATTCGGTCGGCCCGGGAATCGGGTCCGGAACCGCCTGATATGCCAATGTCGGGCCCGCCGACCCGGGTAACACTACGATCGCTTTCATCCGGGCTCCTTAGACGTCCTTGATTCTGCTTTCCCCCGCTCGTCCAGCTTCGCTGCTTCGCGGCACTACGCTCGGGTTTTCAGCGCTTCCCGATCAGGCCTTGGGCTTGTCGATCCCCCAGCGCTCCCGGTGCGAGTCCTTCACCGATTCATCGATGAGTTCGATACGCATGCCGCTCTTGGGCGCGTTGAAGTAGCGGAAGATGCCGGGCTTCTTGGTGCCGTCGGGCGCCGTCACCGGGCTCAGGTTCACGCCGTCGGTATCGATGGGCACGCCAACGGATGCCATGCGCTTGGAATCGCCCTCCATGTCCTTCGTCCACCACTGCAGGTGGTCGATGCGCGAACCCTTGCTCGAATCCCAGGGGCTGCCGGGCGGGCCTTCGATCAGCTCGATGTAGGGCGGCCCGGCGAGCGAAAACACCCGCTTGAAGTCCCATTGCTGGTACTTGCGCTGGGCAATCTCCCCCCACTGCACACCCTGTGCCTCGGTGAGCTCCTTCATTGCCGCCTCGATATCCTCGACGATCACGCCAACCTGGAAAAACGGTTCCATGCTTCCTCCTTGAAAATTCGACCAAATCCCTCGCACCGACTGTCCGCCGATCGCAGTGTGCCGGATGTCACCCAAGCGCGCTGAAAACGACCCTCAGTGCCCCTGCATGCGCCGCGCGAAACGGCTCACCACGAGCAGCGCTCCTCCGGCCACCAGCAACACCGGCGTGATGCCCGTGACCGTCCCGATCGCACCGATCACGATGGGCGACAAGGCGCTGATCCCGCCCTGCGCCACCTGCTGCACACCCATGACCTCGCCCTGGCGCCCTGCAGGCGCATTGCCCACGAACGCCGCCATCACCAGCGGCTGGCCCATGCCGTGGGACATGCCGATGGCCATCGCCAGCGGCACGTAAAAAGCCGGCTGCGACACCAGCCCGAAGGCGATCAGCCCGATGCCGGCGATGACGTAGAGGTTGGACACCACCACCCAGTGGCGCACGCGCTTGACGAAGGTGGGCAGGATGAGCCGCGAGGCAAAGGAGGCGCTGGTGTAGGCACCGAGGATGGAGCCGACCATGGATCCCGAGAGCCCGGCCTGCTTGGCGATCAGCGGCACGATGAAGTTGAACGTGTCGCTCAGCGTGGGGTTGGTGAAGCTCACCAGCAAGATGGGGCGGAACTTGCTGTCCGACACCACGTCGATCAGCCGGCCGGGCGTTTGCGACTCCGCCTCGATGCGGTCCGGCAGTTCGCGTCCCCGCCACAGCATGAGGCCCGCGAGCGCCAGCGGATACACGGCCAGCAATGCGAACACGCCGCTGCCCCCCATGGCATCGAAGCCGAACCCCGCGGTGATCGGGCCGAGTGCAAATCCGGCCGATATGCCGATGGTGAACCAGCTGAAATTGGACACGCGCTCTTCCTGGGTGCCAATGCGCATGACACCGACGTTGAGCGCCACGGTGAAGCCGACGTAGCAGATGCCCGCGGCCGCCGCGGCAAGAGCCAGTGTGGCGGCGGAAGGGGCGGCGAAGGCCAGCGCCAGTGTTCCGACCAGCAGCGCGATGAAAGCGTAGATCGGTCCGCGCACGCCGGCGCGATCGACGATGCGGCCGGCGGGGATGCTCACCACCATCGGCACGAGGTAGGACAGCGCATTGAGCACGCCCACCACCGCAGGCGACATGCCATCGTGCAGCGCCTGCAGCGACACGGCGACGCGCGCGCCCTGGGGGCCGGCATAGGCAAGCGTCGCCATGGAGACCAGTGTGATCTTGTTCAACGGGAGACGTGCACTATCGTGCTCAGGGTAGGGTTGGGTTTTGTAGGGCTGCCCGGGGCACACATTCACCGCGCTGTGAACCACGGACGAAATGCGCCCTGCGCCGCCTTGGGAGCAGCCAAGTCTAGCAGCATCGCCGCGCGGCCCCGCCACCGAGGCAGCGCGTGCGCTACGAAAGCCGCTCCCGGGTTAGCATTGGCCCCGGGACGACATTCAATGGGGGCAGCATGAAATTCGGCGTCAATCTCTACAAGTTCATCCATTACGGCAACGACATCGCCGGCACGCGCGAATTCGTCCTCACGGCGGAGAGGCTCGGCTACAACCATGTGCGCCTGCTCGACCATGTGGTGGGCGTGGTGGCGGAAAAACATCCGGGCACCTGGAAGTACCACTCCAAGACGACGCTACGCGAGATCTTCACGCTGCTGGGCTACTTTTCGGCCATCACCGAGAGGATTCGCCTCGTGGCCGCCATCGTGGTGCTGCCGATGCGGCCCACGGCGCTGGTGGCCAAGCAGGCCGCCGAGATCGACATCCTTTCCGGCGGCCGCATGACACTGGGCGTGGGCGTGGGCTACAGCGAGGTCGAGTTCGAGGCGCTGGGCATGAACTTCAAGGATCGCGGCGCGCGCATGGAAGAGCAGATCGCGGTGATGCGCAAGCTCTGGACGGAAGACTGCGTCAACGTGCAGACCCAGTGGCATACGCTGCGCGACGTGGCGCTGTCGCCGCGCCCGATCCAGCGGCCGATCCCGATCTGGTTCGGCCTGGGCTCGGATGGCAGGCCAGTGCCGCCCGACCCCGTTCTCGCCCGCATCGGCCGCCTGGGCGACGGCTGGCTGCCATTGTTCCAGCCGGGCGAAGAAGGTCGCGTGGCCATCGAGAAGGTGCATGCCGCCGCGCGCGCCGCGGGCCGCAACCCGGCCGACGTCGTCATGGAGCTGAATCTCATCATCGGTGACAAGTCGCGCACGCAACTGCTCGACGAGCTGAAGCGCATGCGCGACTTTGGCGCCATGCAGGTCAACGTGCACTTTCCGGCCACCTCTACGCGCGAGGAAATCGACGGCGCGAAGCGTTTTCGCGAAGTGATGGACGCGTGGGACAATGTTTGAAGCAGACTCCGCACCCGGCCGGTCGATCTGATCCTCTAATGATGTGTATTTTCGTCA
>CANJXQ010000234.1 GCA_947478805.1 Betaproteobacteria bacterium
CGGCGCGTGCCTCGGACATCCTCGCGAAGGTCGTCAAAGCACGTGCACGACTCAATAAGTTGCAATCTGTTTGACGCACTACACTAGGCGCTTTGGCCACCACGATGGCGAAGGAACACCCAGGACATTTCATGACTCGCCTCCGATGCCTGTGAGTTCATTCCTTCCGTAGATGTCCGTGCATTAGACACTCTATATTAAAAATGATCATATTTATTAAATTGTCCTCGCTATCGCTACAATGAGTCCTCAGTCGCCCGCCCGAGGAGCACACATGCACAATATGACCCAACTGACCTTGCAAGCTTTGTTGCGAAGAGCAAACCGGCAAGGCGTCGCCCCCCTGCTGCTCGGGGCAGCCTGCCTGTTCGGTCAATCGACCGCTATCGCCCAGGACTATCCGACCAAGCCGATCCGCTATGTCGTGCCCAACACGCCCGGCGTGATCGTGGACATCGTGGCGCGGGTGATGGCCGCGGAAATGACCAAGACGCTCGGCCAGCCCATGGTGGTCGAGAACAAGCCCGGCGGCAACTACGTCGTGGGATTCGAGCATGTGGCCAAGCAGGCACCGGCGGACGGCTACACCGTGGTGTCGGTGCTGGTGCCCAGCATGGCCATCCTTCCCGTGACCGCCCGCGGCCTCAGTTTCGATCCGCTGAAAGACCTGCCGCCGGTGATCGGCATCGCCGAAGGCAAGTACGTGTTCGGCGTCGGCGCCGCGCAATCGTGGAAGACACTGGCCGAACTGGCCGCCGCGGCCAAGGCCGCCCCCGGCAAGTTCAACTTCGGCGAATCCAGCCCGCCCGTGTACCTGCTCGCCGAATTCCTGCTCTCGGGGCTCGGCGCCAGCGTCACCCATATCCCCTACTCGTCGGGCGGCGGCTACCTGCAGGCGCTGATCGCGGGTGAAGTGCAGATGGGCTTCGTCGGCGAGGGCTCGGCCATCGGCTTCGGCGAGAAATTCCGCGTGCTCGGCGTCACTGGCGCCAATCGGAGCCCGGCCTATCCGAACGTGCCCACCTTCCGCGAGTTGGGCCATCCGGCAATCCCGGGCCTCAGCCTGTCGATGAACGTGCGCGCAGGCACGCCGAAAGCGGCAACGGATCGCCTCGCCGCCGCGGCGCAGAAAGCCCTGCAGACGCCCGAGGTGAAAGCGCAGTTCGCGAAACTGCAACTCGAAGTCACCGGCCAGAGTGCCGAGGTTGCCGCCAGGGCACTCGCCGATGAGGCGAAGATGTATTCCGACGTGGCGGCGAGGATCGGTTTCAAGCCGCAGTAGCGCTCCCCCTCCGGCACCGGGGATGTGCATCACTTCCCCGCACCTCTAGCCGCGCCGCCCCTCTAAACCGCCCGTCCTCGGCGATGCATCAGGCATTCTCGCCACGCCGAATCGCTTCGACCCTTGCGTTGGTGCCGCCGCCCAGCGTTGCCACAAGCAGGTAACAGCGAGCGCCGGCGGCGCACGCGGCACCCAGGGCGGCCTGCAGCGCCACCAGATCCGCGTGCAGGGGCGAGCCTTCCCGCGCTCGCGTCACCAGGCGATCGACCGTCCGCTTGAGCGCCGCGGCATCGTGCCACTGCGGAGCAGGCCAGTGCGGCATCCTGCCGAGGTTCATCACATCCGGCGATTCGAAATCGGTGATCGGCGCAAGCCCCGCCTCGCGCGCCCACTCATCGAGCACCCCCGAGAAGCGGAACAATGCCCGGCCGAAGCGCTCACCCGGATGCGGGATACGCTCGGGAGCGCAGTCGAAGTAGGGCCACACGTAGGCGCGCGAGTGCATGGGCAGCGAACCTACGATGGTGATCAGGACAAAAATGAAAATCGCCGTGCCGATGGCGGCGGGCACCGCCGTCTGCCACCAGCCCCACACTGTGGGCGCGACCGTCACGGCCAGGATCACCAGCCCGACTGCGAACATCCGGGCGTAGTAACGCCGTGCATCGCGCACGATCTCGCGCCTGCGACGCGCGAAGGGCTCGGCCACATGATCCTGCGCCATGGAAAACTACGCCCTCACGGCATAGAACGACAGCACGTTGCTGCGAATGTCGAGCGCATCGCAGCGCGAAAATCCGGCTTCTTTCATCAACTCGCCGATATGCGCCGGCCCCATGCAGGTCCCCAGTCCCGGCCCTCCCTGCGCCAGCGACTGCGTCATGCAATGAAACACGCTGAATCCGTAGTACATGGTCCCGATGGCATTGCCGTTGCCCTCCACCGAATCCGCGGCCTTGGGCTCGATCACCATGAATATGCCTTGCGGCTTGAGCCGCGCGCGAATCTGCCGCAATGTTTCAACCGGCGTCGCCAGGTCGTGGATGCAATCGCAGGCGGTGATGAAATCGAACTGCTCGCCCGGCGTGAGGTCGGCGAGCGACTGCGCGAGGAAGCGCGCACGCGGCGCAAGCGACGCCGCATCGGGCGAAGCGGCAAGCGCTGCCTGTGCGGCCGCAATGGACTCCCTGCTGCGATCGATGCCGGTGAAACGCGACTGCGGAAACGCCCGCGCCAGCGACAGCACCACCGCGCCTGCACCGCAGCCGAAATCAAGCGCGCTGCCGCCCGCCTGCAGGCGTGCCGTCACTTCCGGCAGCGACTTCAGCCAGTGGCTGGCGAAACGCTGCTCGTACTGGCCGCGATTCAACAGGTCGAGCGCCTCGATGCCGTCGCGGCCGTAGTCCTCGAACGGCACGCCGCCGCCGGTGCGGAACGCCTCGGCCACGCGCGGCGCCACGCGCAGGAGCGGCGGCAGCATGCAGAACAGCCCCCCCATGAAATGGTCCGTCTCGTCGGAGGCCACCATGAAGGCATGCTCGTCGGGAAGCTGGTAAGTATCGGCCGCGGGATCGTGCGCCAGGTAGCCCGCGCTCGCCATGCCCTTGAGCCACTCCTCGACGTAGCGTGACTGCAAGCCGGTTGCGGCCACCAGTTGCGCCAGCGTCATCGGTCCCTTGCCCGCCATGGCGCGGAACAGCCCGGTCTTCACGCCGATGTAGCCCAGCCCGGCGCTCATGGCGCCGGCCATGTCGCCGAACACCTTGTTGGTGAATGCCTTGATGCGATCCTTGTCCATGCATGCCTCTCTTTCGGCCCGACTGCCGTTGCGTGAACCGCCTACCTGCGCCTCAGCAGCTGCCCGGCGTAGCTGCCGGCGTGCTCGCCATGCTCCATGAACACCTCGCCATTGACGATGGTGTGGCTGATGCCGTCGGCCCTCTGCACGAATCGCTTGGCGCCGCCCGGAAAATCGAACGCCGGCACCGGCCGCTGCATGTTCACCGTGTCCGGATCGAAGATCACCAGGTCCGCCATCAGTCCGGGCCGGATGCGGCCGCGGTCGGCCAGGCCCAGCTGGTCGGCCAGCTGCGAGGTGAGCTTTCGCACCGCCTGCTCGAGCGGCATGATCTTCAGCTCGCGCACCCAGTGGCCCAGGAGGTAGGTAGTGAAACCGTAGCCGCACTCCAGCGCGGCATGCGCGCCGGCATCCGAGAGCCCGATCAGCGTGTCGGGGTGGCGCAGCATCTCGGCCGCCGCCGCCTCGTCGCTGTTGGCGAGCACGGTCAGGAAATCCGTCTGCAGGCCATCCTCCACGCACAGGTCGAGGAACACGTCGAGCGCATCGCGTCCCTGTTCGGCCGCAATATCCGCGATCTTGCGCGCCTCCAGCGGCTTGAGGGATGGCTTCCTCACCTCGATCACCTCCACCATGTCCCAGCGCCGGGAGAAATGGATCACGTTCGACTTGTCATCGAAATCGCGCCGAAGCGCGGCGCGCACGGCCGGATCCCGCATGTCGGCCATCACCTGGTCGGCGGGCTTCACCAGCATCGCCTTCCAGGCCGGCATGCCGTCCAGGATATGCACGTTGCGCATGTTGAACATGATGTCCACCGAGCGCGAGGTGCACATGGCGCGCGCATGGCTGCCTGCCGCCACCTGCGCCTGGGTCTGCGCGAGGCGCCGCTGCCACACGCCGGGCTGGCTGTCGAACTGCAGGAGCGGGATCCACCACACCGCGCAATCCGAGGCGCGACCGATCCGGTCGCACAGCTCGAGTGGGTCCTCCCCCTTGATGGTGTCCGACATCTGGATCGCGCCGCCGCGGCCGCCGCTCTTGGAGCCGCGCATCAACGACGTCATGGCCAGCACCTCATCCACGTTCGCCAGCCGGCACGGGATCGGGCGCCCGTCCCCACCGTTGTGCGCGGGCAGGAAGTTGAAGGACATGCCGTAGGCACCGGCATCGAGCGCATCCTGCATGACGCCTCGCATGCCGGCGATTTCATCGGCGGTCGCGGCCCGCTCGGCCGCGGCTTCCCCCATCACGTACTGGCGCACGGCACTGTGGCCCACCAGCGCGGCGATGTTCATGCCGAGGCGCTGCCCGATGCGGTCCATGTACTGCGGGTAGGTTTCCCAGCTCCAGTCCACGCCGGCCTCGAGCGCCTTCAGCGACATGCCTTCCACGCGTTCCAGCGTATGCAGCAG
>CANJXQ010000235.1 GCA_947478805.1 Betaproteobacteria bacterium
GAAGACCACCCGCTCGCCCCGCTGGCGTCATGTCATCGTCGAGAACAGGGACGGCGTCGGTCGCATCGTGCTCAACCGGCCCAAGGTGAAGAACCCGCTCGATCGCATCACCGCCGAGGAGATCCTCGCTGCGATGGAACAGCACCTGGCCGATCCGGATGTGGTGGTGCTGGAGATCACCGGCGCGGGCGACGCCTTCTGCGGCGGCGGCGATATCAACGAAATGAAGAAGTTCCCCGACATGAGCGCCGACGATGCCGCGGAATGGGCCACGCCTATCATCGACGCGCACCAGCTGATGCTGCGCGCGGAAAAACCGGTCATCGCGACGGTGAACGGTCCGGCGATGGCGGGCGGCTTCGGCCTGGCGGGCATGTGCGACATCCTGATCACCACGCGCAATGCAACCTTCGGCGCCACCGAAGTGAAGGTCGGCATATTTCCCATGATCATCGTCGCGCACCTCGCGCGCGCCCTGCCCCGCAAGCGACTGCTGGAGATGATGATGACGGGCGAACCCATGGGCGCGGCAGAGGCGCACACCCTCGGGTTCGTGAGCAAGGTGGTCGATACGCGCCAGGAGATGGATGCGCTGGTGGCGGCCTATGCCCGCACCTTCCGGCGCGTGAGCCCGACCGCCATCAAGATGGGGCGTCGCGCCTTCAACATCATTGCCGACATGCCCGCCGACGCGGCGCTGCGCGCCTCGCAATTTTTCAACCTTCGATTCACCATGGGCGAGGATTTCCGCGAAGGCTCGGCGGCCTTCCTCGAAAAACGAAGGCCCAAGTGGCGAAAGCTCAAGTGATGCCGGGCCCGGAAACCCGCGCTCCTCGGGGACGAAGCACCCGATGAAGGTCTCGGTCCGCGTGTTCGGTTTTCCGATCGCCGATTACGCCCCGATCGCGCGCCGCGCCGATGAGCTCGGGTTCGAGGCGCTGTGGATTCCCGAGCACCTGGTCGCGCCGCACGCGTTCGAAGCGAACTACCCTTATCGCAGCACCGGGCGGCCGAGCTTCCTGCCCGATACGCCCTTCGCCGACGCCTGGGTGATGCTTTCCCACCTTGCCGCCGTGACAACGCGCATCAGGCTCGGGGTCGGCGTATTCGTGCTGCCGCTGCGCAATCCTTTCGTGGTTGCCAAGGCAACCGGCACGGCGCAGGAGCTGTCCGGAGGCCGCGTGCTGATGGGCGTGGGCATCGGCTGGATGCGCGAGGAATTTGCGGCGGTCGGCGCGCAATTCGAGCGCCGCGGAGCGCGCACCGATGAAATGCTCGCCGTCATGAAGAAACTCTGGTCGGGACAACCCGTCGAGCACGCAGGCGAGTGGTACCAATTCGATCGACTGCAGATGTCGCCCGGCCTCACGCAGCCCATGCCGATCATCATGGGAGGTGCCGGCGAGCAGGCCCTGCGGCGCGCGGCGCGCATCGGCGACGGCTGGTACGGCCCGCCTTGCGAGCTTGCCGCAGCCATCGATTACCGTTCAGCACTTCATCGGGAACTTGAAGCCGCGGGGCGCGACAAGTCGGCGTTCCAGCTGTGGGTGCGCGGCCCGGTGGCCATGGACGAAAGAGCCGTGAAGCAGGGGCTCGCAAAATTTCGGGAGGCCGGATTCGAGCATGTGGTCATGCAGGTCCCCCTCGACCTGCCCGACAACGCGGCGCGCATCGACTGGGTGGAACGGTTGTCGCGTTGGGTGGCCCCGTAACGCCCGCCTCAGCGCTGCACGTCAGTTCTTCGGAATGCCGGCCTTCGCCACCACGTCCTTCCACAACTTGATCTCGTTCTCGAGCTGGCGGCGGAATTGTTCGGACGTATTGCCGACCGGGACGAAGCCGATGGACTGTATCTTTTGGATCATATCCGGCTCGCTCAAAACGCCGACGAAGGCCTTCTCCAGCCGCTCGAGCACGTCATTGGGCGTGGTCGCGGTTACAAACAGCCCGTACCAGGCCAGGGCTTCATAACCCGGCACGCCCGCTTCGGATACGGTCGGAACATCCGGCACGATCGCCAGGCGCTGCGGTGCGCCCACGGCCAGCATCTTCAACTTGCCGGATTTCACGAATTCGATGGTATTGGACGGCGGAAGCATGTGCAATTGCGTGAAGTTCGACATGGTCGAGGTGGCCATTTCTGCGCCACCGCGATAAGGCACATCCACGATATTGACGCCGGCAGAGTATTTGAACAATTCCACGGCCATGTGGGTAAAGGTGCCCACGCCCGCGTGCGAATAATTCAACTTGCCAGGATTGGCCTTGGCATAGGCGATCAATTCGCCCAGCGTATTGGCCGGGACCGTCGGATTGATGTGTATGGCCAGGGCGCCGTACATGGCCCGCGTCACGGGCCGCAGTTCCTTCATCGGATCATAGGCGGGCTTCAACTTGACAGCCTGGTCGATAGCGACGCCGTTCGATGTAAACAGCACGGTGTTTCCATCCGGAGCGGAGTTGATGACGCTGGTGACGCCGATCTGCCCTCCGGCACCGCTCCGATTCTCCAGAATCACCTGGATCTTGAGCCGCTCGGTCAGCCCCGGCATCATCCAGCGACCGACCACCTCCGCCGGCGAACCGGGAGCAAAAGGGTGCACCAGGGTGAGCGGTCTCCCCGAAGCCTGGGCAAATACCGAGGAAGTCGGGAAGACCAGCACTACTGCACAGGTGAGCAGGCGACAGAAAGCATTGACAAGGACACGCATGAACTTCTCCTCCAGATTGGGCCGGAACCGGGTTGTCTTATAGCTCATTTCTCCCACATTCGCGCATTTTCGCAATGCGTGCCGGCAATACGCATCTAATTGGCGGTTGCGCACCACGAACGATAGAATCCGCCTGAGTCCGAATCACCATGCGGGGAGCGAGTGACCTAACTACGCCCTCGATTGTGAAACAAGCTTCAAGAGACACGAGGAGAATCCGCCATGGCCGAAAGCGACCGCGAGATCAACCGGATGGAAAACCCCATCATCCCGAAGTCACTGGATGATGCGACGTTCTTCGACGTCGAGTTGCAGGAGTGCCCATACCACCTGCACCACAAGCTGCGCGAGGAAGCCCCGGTCTGGAAAGACACCAAAACCGGGTTCTATGTCGTCACGCGGTATGCGGATGTGAGACGTATCCTTGGCGACACCACGCATTTCTCCAGCCAGCGCGGCAAGGAAGCCGAGCAGGTGAACAAGGAACGGGCCGCCAAGGTGCAGGAGTACCTGAGCGAGAAGGGCTGGCTGCCGGCACCGACGCTCGCGCTGATGGACAACCCGAAACATGCGCAATTGCGCGCCATGTTCGACCACGTATTTCGCGAGAGCCGCCTCAAGAAGCTCGACCCGGAGGTGGAGCAGCTCGCCCACAGCCTGATCGACAAGTTCATCGACGACGGCAAGTGCGAGTTCTACAACGCCTTCGCGGTGCCACTGCCCCTGATCGTCATCGGCCGCCAGATGGGCGTGCCCGACAAGGACATCTGGATGATCAAGGCGTGGACCGACTCCTGGGTGCGGCGCACCGGCCTCATGGTCGATGACGATGCCTCGTACTGGGACGCCATCAACAAGGAGATCGAGGCACAGCACTACTTCCAGGCCTACTTCGAGCGCTTGAGGAAGGAACCCGACGGCACGCTGCTGTCGGACCTCGTCAATAACGAGGTGTCTGGATGGGGCCGCCCGATGAACGACAATGAGCTGCATGGCGAGATGATGGCCGACACCTTTGTTGGCGGCAGCGAGACCAGCACCAATTCATTCACCGCAGGGTTGGTACTCCTCCACCAGAACCCGCAGGCATGGAAAAAGGTGAAGGCGAATCCGGAGAAGTACCTGCGGCCCTTCATCGAGGAAGTGCTGCGCCTGGACAGCCCGGTGCAGAGCCGCATTCGCATCGTGAAGAAGGAATACGAGCTGCACGGAGTCACCATCCCGGTGGGTGCCACGGTGGACCTGCGCTACGGCTCGGCCAACCGCGACGCACGGCATTTCCCGGAGCCGGAGACCCTCGACCTCGATCGCAAGAATGCCGCCAGCCACATGGCGTTCGGTGCAGGCGTGCACCACTGCCTGGGCGCGCCGCTGGCGCGTCGCGAACTCTACTGGGGCTTCAAGGCGGTCTTCGAGCGTTTTGACGAGATCCACCTAGCCGAAGGCAAGAACAACTTCCGCCACATCCCGAATTTCTGGCTGCGCGGGATGAAGGAACTGCACGTGGAGTTCACGAAGTCCGCCGCGCCGTCCAGGGCCTGAGCTGGGTCAAGGCATGGGCAATGACGATTCGGCAAGCGGGCAATCGCCAGTAGCGCCGCTCGGCCCGCTGGCGGGTTATCGCATCATCGACCTCACCACCGTGCTGTTCGGCCCGTATGCCACGCAGATCTGCGCCGACTATGGCGCGGACGTGATCAAGGTCGAGGCGCCGGAAGGCGACGGCGTGCGCCCCAACGGGGTGTCGAAGCACCCGGAC
>CANJXQ010000236.1 GCA_947478805.1 Betaproteobacteria bacterium
ACGCTGCAGTTGCCCATCACCTTCACGCTCGGCCTCGAGTTGCCGGCCCCGAACGACACCGCCATCGGGCTGGCATCGCAGTCCGGTGCCATGGGCAACTCGGTGGCGCAGGCCTCGCGCATGGGCGTGTCCTTCAGTCACCTGCTCACTGCAGGTAATTCCTGCGATGTCGACACTGCGGACAACATCGCCTTTCTCGCCGAGGAACCGTCGTGCAAGGTGGTGGCGTGCATCTTCGAGGGAACCTCCTCGCCCAAGCGCCTGATCGAGGCGGCCGGGATCGTGCGCGCTCAGGGCAAGCCGTTGCTGGTGTGCAAGGTGGCCAACAGCGCCGGCGGCGCGGCCTCGGCGCTGTCGCATACCGGTGTTCTGGCGGGATCGGCTGCCGCGTATCGCGCGATGTTCGAGCGCGTGGGCGCGGTGGTGGTGGAGGACCTCGAGGAACTTGCCGAAACGGCGGCCTTCTTCGCCAAGGCGCCCGCGCCCAACCCGGACCGGGCGAAGCGCGGAGTGGCCGTCGTTGCCGGTTCCGGTGGCTTTTGCATCGCCGCTGCCGACAAGGCGGAGAAGCACGCGGTTTCACTCCAGCAACCGGGCGCGGCGCTGCGCGAGGAACTCGCCCGCCACGTGCCGGAATTCGGCTTCACCGGCAACCCCTGCGATTTCACCGCGCAGATCACGCCGGACCAGATTCGCGCCTGCTGCGAGGCCTTTTTCGCCGACCCCGGTTTTGATGCCGTGGTCATGCCGCAGACCTATGCCTTCGACCGCGGCACCATTCGCATCACCAATCTGCAGGCGGCGGCGGCCAGGCACGGCAAGATCGGCTGCGTGCCCTGGACCAGTGGCTGGCTCGGCGGGCCCGGTTCGGTTGACGCGGCATCGGCGCGCAACCTCGCATTGTTTCGATCCATGGAGGCATGTTTTCGCACACTGGCCGCCTGGTACCGGTATCACGATCGCAGTGCGGTGCTCGCCGCAGTGGAGGCTGCACCAAGGCCAGCTGCGCGTGCGCCGGATGTGAGGCAGCGCGTGGCTGCGCAATTGAAGGCGGCGACCCACAAGATGCTGAGCGAACGCGCATCGAAGGAAATCCTCGCGCAGTACGGCCTGCCGGTGGTGGCGGAGCGGCTCGCGATCTCCGCCGATGAAGCAGCCGCCATCGCTGGCGACATCGGCCTGCCGGTGGTGCTGAAGATCGAGGCTGCGGGCCTGGCCCACAAGACCGAGAGCGGCCTCATTCGGCTCGACGTGCAGAGCGTCGATGCGGTGCGCGCCGGGTTCGACGAGCTCATGGCAGGGGCGGCCAAGCTCGAGCAGCCCGGTGGCAAGGGTGGCATCGCCGGCGTGCTGGTGCAGCCCATGATCGGCAAGGGGGTGGAAGTGATGGCCGGTATCCGCGTGGACCCCTTGTTCGGCCCGCTGGTGCTGGTGGGGCTGGGCGGCATTTTCGTTGAGGTGCTGGAGGATGTGGCGGTGGACCTCGCGCCGGTGACGCCGGAGCAGGCGCTGCACATGCTGGGGCGGCTGAAGTCGAAGCGCCTGCTGGAGGGCTACCGCGGCACGCCCGCTGTGGACCTCCAGGCCCTGGCCCGCGTCGTCGCAAACCTGTCCGAATTTGCCTCGGATCACGCCGACAGCATTGCCGAATGCGACATCAACCCCTTGATCTGCAACGGCAGCCGGATTCTCGCCGTGGATGCACTGATCGTTCGCCCGACAAGGCTTCCGTGAGGCGGCCTTCACGATCTACAATGGCCGGACGGAGCGCATGCGCGGCGTCTCGCGATGCCGCGATCGAGTTTTCGATGACCTGAGAGGAGAGCAATCATGGCAGTCAGTCAATTGAGGAAAAAAGTCGCTGGTAGCGTGCCGCGTGGCATGACCGAGGCGGAGTGGCAGTGCCGGGTCGATCTGGCGGCGTGTTACCAGTTGGTGGACCTCTATGGCATGACCGACCTGTCGAGCAACCACATTTCGGTGCGCGTGCCCGGGCCGCACGACCATTTCCTGCTCAATCCGCTGGGCCTGATGTACGACCAGATCACTGCATCGTCGCTGTTGAAGGTGGATGTCGATGGCCGCGTGCTCGAAGGCGACGCCATCCGCATGAACCGCGCCGGATTCATCATCCACAGCGCCGTGCACATGGCGCGCCCGGACCTGGTGTGCGCGCTGCACATCCACACCGTGGCGACCAACGCCGTGGGTGCGCTGAAGGAAGGCCTGCTGCCGCTGACGCAGAAGGCCTGCTCCATCCAGAGCTGGCTTGCCTATCACGACTGGGAGGGGCCCTCGCTGCACCTGGATGAGCGGGCGCGCATCGTGCGCGACATCGGGCCGAACGGCCGCTGCGTGATCATGCGCAATCATGGCGCGATGACGGTCGGCACGTCGATTCCGGAGGCCTTCGTCTGGGCGCAGCGCCTGGAGACCGCCTGTCGCTACCAGGTGGCGGCGCTGGCGCAGGTGGGCGCGGGCATGCACCTGCAGATGCCCTCCAAGGCGTTGCAGAAGCGCACCGCGGATATCGGCGCCAAGACCTTCGCCCAGGGCGGCATGATGAATACCGGCACGCTCGAATGGAAGTCGCTGCTCGTCAAGCTGGAACGCGAGCGGGGGACGTCTTACCGTACCTGATCCATAGAGACGTCGGAAGGTATTCGGCTGTTCAGGAATTTGCAGCAATAGCTTCTTGGAGTTTTTGCGGCAGCCTTGGACACCGGCGTAGCCGGGCTTGCAATGGGGGGGCGTGGCCGGAGATGCGAACCCTGCTGCCTGAGTGTTTGCCCCTGAGACGATCATCCTGGCGCAGGCGCCACGACCTGCGTCCGGCGCCAGCGCTAACGTTTTTCCTGCTGAGGATCTTGACCGAGCTGGTGGTTCGCCACCCCGCGCCTGAGCACGATTGGCGCACCGCCGGTGCTTTGCTTGACCATCCACTGCGCGAGTGAAGCATCCATGTAATCGGCGTGGCCTGGGAACCATTTGACCAGTTCACGCGCAAGTCGCCTGCCTTCGGCGACATTGCCCGCAGCGACTACCGTCCGGACCTGTTCCACGGATTTCATCACCGCGCCGTGTTCATCGACATGGCATTCCGTGGCGGGAAATTGGCTGCCTTCCATCCAGAGGCGCTCGCGTTCGAAATGCTCGGTCGCGTGCGCGGCAAAACGCTCCAGCAACTCGGCAAAGCGCGCGTCGTCGGCGACCAGCATGGCATCGACGATGTCGACGAACTCGCGATGCGTCTCGTCCATCGGCTGATAGCCGAGGAGGTACGCGTCGGTCCACTGGAATTGTTTGCCTGCATTCATGGCTGCAAGCATAGCATTCGAGGCTAGACCTGCAGGTACACGATTCCTTCCTCGATTTTTACCTGATAAGTGTCGGCGCAGCCCTTGTCCGGCGCCACCGCCTCGCCATCGAACAGCGCCACGTTCCAGCCATGCAGCGGACAGGTCACGTGCCTGCCATGGACGATGCCTTGCGACAGCGGACCGCCCTTGTGCGGGCACTTGTCACGAAGGGCGAACACTTCGTCCTCGGTGTTGCGGAACACGGCAATGTCACCGTCAGCGCGCCGGATCACGCGCGCGCCAAGGCGCGGGATGTCTTCGAGCGCTGCGACGCGGGTCCACTCTTTCATGCGAGCTCCTGGGCTGATGCTGATGACGGCGCTCATACGCTGAGCATTTCGAATTCGCGGGCGAGGGCCGGGTCGGCCGCGGGCTTGGCGCCCTGGACACGCTCGGCCCATGGATCCTTCTCGCCCTGCAGCGCGAACTGCAGCCGCGCGTACAGCGCCTTGCGGCCCTCGGTGTCTTCCAGTACACGCTTCTTCACGTAATCGAGGCCCACGCGTGCCACCCAGTGCACGGTGCGGTCGAGATAGCGCGCCTCCTCGCGGTACACCTGCATGAAGGCGCCGGCGTATTCCAGCACTTCCTCGGCGGTCTTCACCTTGCACAGGAACTGCGCCACTTCGGTCTTGATGCCGCCGTTGCCCGCGATGTAGATCTCCCATCCCGAGTCGACGCCGATCACGCCCACGTCCTTGATGCCCGATTCCGCGCAGTTGCGCGGGCAGCCCGATACCGCCATCTTCACCTTGTGCGGGGCGTACATCTTCCAGAACGCCTGCTCGAGGTCGATGCCCATCTGCGTGGAGTCCTGCACGCCGAAGCGGCACCATTCGCTGCCCACGCAGGTCTTCACCGTGCGCAGCGCCTTGGCGTAGGCGTGGCCCGAGGGCATGGCGAGGTCGGCCCATACCTTCGGCAGGTCTTCCTTCTTCACCCCGAGCAGGTCGATGCGCTGGCCGCCGGTCACCTTGACGGTGGGGATCTTGTACTTGTCCACCACGTCGGCGATCTTGCGCAAGTCGCCAGCCGTGGTGACGCCGCCGAACATGCGCGGGATCACCGAGTAGGTGCCGTCCTTCTGGATGTTGGCGTG
>CANJXQ010000237.1 GCA_947478805.1 Betaproteobacteria bacterium
ACTACAACGACCGGGTGGAAAGCGTTTGCCCGTCGCCGAGTTCCTCCGCGGATTTGCGCTCGAAAAGGGAGCTTGCTTCAGCTGATGCCTGCGCATCGGACTGCAAAGGCGAGAAACACCAAATCCATGTGTCCTGCGGGCCTATAATCCGCCCTCCCTTGGCCGGATAACCTGATTCCATGCCGATAGCTCCCTGATGGTGATGCACTCACTGGCCGATTCCCTCGCGATCGCGGGCGTAGTTGCCGGGCGTGTCATGGGTGGCGGAAGCCTCACCGAGGCCATGGGAGAAGTTTTCGCATCCGGGCCGCTTCGTTCTGCGGTCCAGGACCTGGCATTTTCTGCATTGCGCGATTTTGGCCGAACCGATGTCGTCCTGTCGCGTTTGCTCCAGAAGAAGCCGACGGCGTCGCTGCACGGATTGTTGCTCGTCGCCGTGGCGGAATTGTCTGGAAACCCACGCAACCCCTATGCTGTCGTCGATCAGGCTGTCGAGGCGGCTGGACGAGTGGCTCCCCGCAACGCGCCTGGAGCCAAAGGCCTGGTCAACGCGGTTTTGAGAAATTTCCTGCGCCAGCAGGATGCCCTGCTCGCGTTTGCAATTGCGCGCGACCCAGGAAAGTATAGACACCCCCAGTGGTGGATCGATCGCGTTCGGGCGGCCTGGCCGCACGATTGGGAACATCTGCTCGAGGTGGCCAACTCGCCTCCTCCCATGATTCTCAGGGTAAACGCACGGCGCATGAAGGCAAGCGAGTATCTCGGCCTGCTGCATGAAAATGCCATTGGAGCGTTTCTTCTGGACAATCAAGCCATTCGCCTAGAGCGGCCAATGCGGGTTGAGCGACTGCCGCAGTTCAATGAGGGGGGCGTCTCCGTGCAGGACTGGGGGGCGCAACAAGCAGCGCCGCTGCTCGATGTTCAAGATGGCATGCGCGTACTCGATACCTGTGCCGCGCCCGGGGGAAAGACGGCGCACATAGCGGAAATAGCGGATTGCGATCTGACTGCGTGCGATGTTGACGCAAAGCGTATATCGCGGGTCTCTGAGACACTCAGCAGGCTCGGTCTTCGCGCAAATGTATTGGTCGACGATGCTCTGGAACCGTCATTCATTGCCAAGACAGGGCCTTATGACAGAATTCTCGCGGATGTGCCTTGCTCGGCCTCCGGGGTCGTGCGCCGTCATCCGGACATCAAATGGCTGCGCCGAGAATCCGACGTCGAAAAATTCGCGCGCATACAAGGCGGCATTCTGGCTTCCTTGTGGCGCCTCCTCGCCCCCGGTGGTAAATTGTTGTACGCAACGTGTTCTGTCTTCCCCGAAGAAAACGAGCACAGGATCGCGCCCTTTCTTGAATCTTGCAGGGACGCAAGGCGGTTGCCGCTTTCTGCCGCACCATTTCCGAGCGGGGTCATGGCCGATTCGTGGCGCGATGGTGCCCAGCTCATGCCTGGAGAGAACAACGACGGCTTTTTCTATGCGCTGCTAGAAAAAAAACGCTGATGTTGCGCGCCTACATAACCTCCTTATTTTTCTTATGCGCGTCGACAGGGTTGGCGCTGTTCGTGTTTGCCATGCCTGCGAGGGCAGGCATCGAGGCTGGGCAGGCCGCAATTGAAGCGGTCGAAGAAGGCTATGCAGTCACTGCGCAATTCGATGTTGAACTGACGCCCCGTCTTGAAGAAGCGCTGAACAGCGGCGTAGCACTGTATTTTGTGGTCGATTTTGAACTGGTGCGACCGCGATGGTACTGGTTCGACGAGCGTTCCGTGGCCAGTCGGCTCCAATACCGGCTGACTTATCACGCGCTTTCGCGCCAATACCGACTCTGGACGGGAACCCTTCACCAGCCCTTCGCTAGCCTCCCTGAGGCCTTGCGGGTTCTCGGACGGGTGCGATCGTGGGTTGTGCTTGAGCGTGACCAGGTGGTTTCTGGGCGAACCTATCAGGCGGGTGTGCGAATGCAATTGGACACCGCGCTGCTTCCAAAACCGTTTCAGCTGACTGCAATCACCAGCCGTGAGTGGTCATTGTCGTCGGATTGGCGGCGCTTCGCCTTTTCCCCTGCACCACTGCCGTCCAGCACCCACCGCGCTGACGAGACGCCAAAATGACCTACGCGCTCATCGTCGCCGTTGCGTTAGGAACAATCCTGTTGTTCCTGCTGGCAGCAGCCAGTGCGAATACCGCCTTGTTTGCCGAGCACTATCCGCTGTTGATCGGACTCAACGGCGCCATTGCGGTTGCCTTGCTGGGTCTTGTGATTTACCAGTTTGCGGTGCTGGTTCGTCAGCGCAGAGCCAAGGTATTCGGATCCCTCCTTACCTTTCGGGTTTTGGTCATGTTTGCCATCGTTGCCATTGTTCCGGGGGCGTTGGTGTACACCGTATCGGTGCAGTTCCTTACCAAGAGCATCGAATCCTGGTTTGATGTTCGCGTGGACAAGGCGCTGGAGGGCGGTCTGAACCTTGGCCGTTCGGCAATCGAGTCCTTGCTGGAAGACTTGAGCGTCAAGACACGGGCAATGGCGCTTGAACTCTCCGATCTGTCCGACGGGCAACGGCTTGGGGTACTCAATCGCCTGCGCGAGCAGGCGGGGGCCGAAGATGCTTTGCTGATTACGGCAGGCGGGCGGGTCATCGCCGGTGCGAGCCGCAGTCTCGGGAAGCTGATTCCGCCGGTTCCATCGCAGAGCCTGCTGCGACAGGCCCGAGTGGGTCGCGGATATGCGGCAATCGAGCCCGACGGGGGCAAGGGACTCATGCTGAGGGCGATCGTGCCGATCAACAGCTTGTCGCTGGTTGACGAGCCGCGCCTTCTGCAGCTGATGCAGCCCGTCCCGACTGCCCTGGCGGAGAACGCGGAGAGCGTGCAGTCCGTGTATCACGCCTACAAGGAGCTGTCGCTTTCGCGCCAAGGGTTGAAGGAAATCTACATCCTGACCCTGACCTTGACGCTGCTTCTGGCACTCTTTGGCGCGCTGGCGCTGGCGTTCCTGTTGTCGCGACGCCTCTCCGCGCCGCTGGCGGTGCTCGCGGAGGGAACGCAAGCGGTGGCACGCGGAGATTTCAGCGCACGTGTTCCGGTCACCAGCCGCGATGAACTGGGAATACTGACGCAATCGTTCAACAGCATGACCGGTCAGCTCGATGAAGCGCGCCAGGCTACGGAACGCAGCCGGGCGCAACTGGAAACCGCCAAGGCCTATCTGGAAAACATTCTCGCCAACCTGTCTGCGGGCGTGCTGGTGTTCAATCGCGAACTGGCGTTGGATATCGCGAATAGAGGAGCTGCGGAGATCCTGCGAGGTGATTTGTCGGGGCTCTATGGACAATCCCTCGAGTCATGGCCGCGCTTCATTGACGTGGCCGGCGTGATCGCCGGAAACTTCCGGACCAACAAGGGCGCCGCCTGGCAGCATCAGCTCGAATTGCCGGACACGGCAACCATATTGCTGTTGCGCGGGTCCCCATTGCCTGTGGCGAGCGGAGGAGGCTTCGTCGTGGTCTTTGACGACATCACCCAGCTGGTGGTGGCGCAGCGCGCCACCGCCTGGGGCGAAGTGGCGCGCCGACTCGCGCATGAAATCAAGAATCCCCTGACGCCGATCCAATTGTCCGCCGAGCGCTTGCAGGCAAAACTGGCGGCACGGGTAGCTCCCCAGGATGCGGAGATCCTCAACCGGGCGGTCGGCACCATCGTCGCTCAAGTCACCGCCATGAAGAACATGGTGGATGATTTTCGCGAATATGCGCGCACGCCTGCGCCACAGCTCCAATCGCTGGACCTGAACGCGTTGATTCGGGACGTGCTGGCCCTGTACGAAAACCCCGTGGCCGATATTGCGACTCGACTTGCGCCGACCCTTCCCCTGGTTCGGGGAGACCCAACGCAGCTGCGACAGGTAATACACAATCTGCTGCAAAACGCGCAGGACGCCCTGACAGGTTCGGCCGACCCGCGCATTGACGTGAGCACGGAGCTCGTGGATGGTCAGGTCTTGCTGAAAATTGCAGACAATGGCAGCGGTTTTCCCGAAGCCATCATGCAGCGCGCGTTCGAACCCTACGTCACGACGAAGCCGAAGGGCACGGGACTGGGGCTGGCAATTGTCAAGAAAATCATCGATGAGCACCGCGGCAGTATTGCCCTGGAAAATCGCGATCAACGTGGAGCGGCGGTGCGTATCTCGCTTCCGCTGGCCGCGTGAATCGCCAACCAAATAACGATTGAACCATCATGTCGCAAATTCTCGTGGTCGATGATGAAATCGGGATCCGCGAACTTCTATCGGAAATTCTGGCGGATGAAGGCCATACCGTGCAACTCGCAGAAAATGCGACCAAGGCAC
>CANJXQ010000238.1 GCA_947478805.1 Betaproteobacteria bacterium
CGCATCTTTTCTTCCGAGCCGCAGGTGGCGATGACGCGCGCGCCGAGGATCTTGGCGATGTCGATGGCGGCCAGGCCCACGCCGCCCGCGGCGCCATGCACCAGCAGCGTCTCGCCGAACTGCAGGTGCACCCACTGCGGCCACACCAGCGCGGCATAGGAGGTGATGGCCGAAGTCGGCATGCCGATCGACTTGTGAAAGGGCATCGAATCGGGGATGTGATAGGTGCGGTATTCCGGGGCGACGCACTCATCGGCATAGGCGCCGAAGTTAACGTGGCACACCACGCGGTCGCCAACCTTGAACTGGGTGACCCCCTCGCCGATGGCCGACACATAGCCCGCATTCTCGATGCCGGGTACGTGCGGCAGCGAGGGCTTGACCTGGTACTTGCCTTCGACCCTGAGCGACATGGCGAAGTTCATGCCGGTGGCCTGCGTGCGCACCTTCACCATGCCCGGGCCCGCGTCCGGCGATGGCCAGTCGTCCTCGATGACAAGGTTCTCGAACTTCGTCCACTGCCTGACAACCAGAGCGCGCACGGCGGGAATCCTTTCATTGATGACAGCGATGAGGCGGGGGCACGGAGAGGCAAGCAAGCGCAGCGATTATAGCCGCGCACGCCCGTTGCTCCGGCCCGGTACTGCGAGCATCCCGGGCGCAGCAATGCTAACCTTCGGGCGCCTCGCAGCTGAACGTGATCGAACCTGAGTCGAACCTGAACTGGAGCATGAACCCGCATGGCTGACACCCTGCCGCTCGCCGGTATCACCGTGGTTGAACTGGGCGACAACGCGGCCGCGCCCTTCTGCGGGCAGGTGCTGGGGGACCTCGGGGCCGACGTGATCAAGATCGAGCGTCCCGGCGTGGGCGACCCGTCGCGCTATTTTGCCAAGCCCGACTGGAACGGCCTGTCGCCGATGTTCGCCGCTATCAACCGCAACAAGCGCTCGGTGGTGGTCGATATCAAGGACCCGGCGGACCTCGCGCGCCTGCACGCGCTGATCCGCGACCGGGCCGACGTGTTCTTCCACAACCTGCGACCCGGGACCTCGGCCAAGTTCGGCCTGGACAGCGAATCGCTCTTGAAGCTCAATCCGCGCCTGGTCTACCTGGAACTCGGGGCCTTCGGCAATCGCGGGCCGCTGGCCAAGGCGCCGGGGTACGACCCCCTGATGCAGGCTTTCGGCGGCATCATGAGCGTGACCGGCGAGCAGGGCCGGCCGCCGGTGCGCGTGGGCGTGCCCATCATCGACTTCGGCGCCGGGCTGTGGAGCGTCATCGGCATCACCTCCGCGCTCAACCGCCGGCACGCCACCGGCCGTGGCGGCGTGGTGGACGTGTCGCTCTACGAGACGGCGTTGGCATGGATGAGCTTTCTCTCGGCCGCAAACATGGCCACGGGCGAAATGCCCGAGCGCCTGGGCTCGGGCACCGTCATCACCGCGCCCTACCGCGCCTACGAGTGTGCCGATGGCTACCTGGTGGTGGCCGCTGCCAATGACCGGTTGTACGCCAAGCTCTCGCAGGCGCTGGGGCATCCGGAGTGGAGCACCGATCCCAAACTGAACGGCAACATCGCGCGCGTGCAGAACCGCGATCACTGCGACCAGTTGATCGGCGACATCATGATCAAGGCGCCGCGCGCCGTGTGGCGCGAAAAGCTCGATGCCGCCGGCGTGCCCAATGCGCCGCTGCAGGACATTGCCGAGGTGCATGCCCACCCGCAGACGGCGGCGCTGGGCATGCTGCTCGCGACATCCAATCCGGCGCTCAAGCTGATGGGCATGCCGGTATCATTCGATGGTGAGCGGCCCCAGGTGCGGCGTGAGCCGGCCCCGCTGGGCGCGCATACGGAAGAAGTGCTGGGAAAGCTGGGCAAGAAATAGCGCGCAGCCGGACGATGGGATCGTCCCTCGCTGCGGCGCTGCAAACAACCAGGAGATGAACATGTCGAATGCGACCGCGAACCAGGAACCCTTCAAGGTATTTTGGCAGCCGGGCTGAACGTCCTGCCTCCGGACCAAGGAGTTCCTTGGCAAACACGGCGTCCCCTACATCTCCATCGACGTGCTGGCCGATGCAGCGGGGCTGCAAGCGCTGCGCGACCTGGGCGCGCGCAGCGTGCCCGTCGTCTCGCGCGGTGAAAAATGGGTGGACGGCCAGGCGCTGCAGGCGCTGGCGGACTTTGTCGGCGTCAACTGGACGCATCGCATGCTCTCGCCCGCGGACCTCACCAAGCGCATCAACACGGTGCTGACAGCAGTCGCCCGCTTTGGTGCGCAGTTGCCACAGGACAAGCTTGCCACCATGCTTCCCAACGGCTTTCGCTCCTATGTGTCGCTGATCACGCATGTGGGGCAGATCGTCGAGGCCTATCTGGATTACGTGGAGCATGGCGTGCGGCTGGAGGAGGCGGCTTACGTGAAACCGGTGCCCAAGAGCGTAGTCATGCCTGCCGACATCGCGGCGTTCGAACTGTCCGTCCTCGAGCGGTTCAACGCGTGGTGGAAGAAATCCGGAGACAAGGCCGACTATGCATCCCCGGCCAATGTGTATTACGGAGAGCAGACGCTGCATGAATTCATGGAGCGCAGCGCCTGGCACGCGGCGCAGCACACGCGCCAGGTGCAGTTGCTGCTCGAGACGCTCGGTATCGCGCCCGATCGGCCGCTCGCCAAGGAAGACCTCGCCGGCCTGCCGCTGCCGGAGAATGTCTGGGACGACAAGATGGTCTTTACCGCATAAGAGAGCTTTTCACAGGGTTGCGCGCGGTTCATCCTGCCGCCGCCCTGTGGTCTGAGGCATACTTGAGCGCGCCTCGCAGCACGGCACTTTGCAGTCGTGCTGCCCCCTCTCCGGAAAGGCCGGCCCATGCCCAAGTTCTGCGCCAACCTGACGCTACTCTTCAACGAATTCGATTTTCTCGACCGCTTCGATGCGGCTGCGCGCGCCGGATTCAAGGGCGTGGAGATCCAGTTTCCCTACGCGTGGGACAGTGCGGTGGTGGCCGAGCGCGCCCGTGCGGCGGGCGTCGAGATCGTCCTCTTCAACCTGCCGGCCGGGGACTGGGCCAATGGCGAGCGCGGCATCGCCTGCCTGCCTTCGCGCATGTCGGAGTTCCGCGACGGCGTGGGCAAGGCCATCGAGTACGCCCGCATCACCGGGTGCAGGCGCCTGAACATCGTCTCCGGCATCGTGCCGCCCAAGCTGCAGGAAAAGACGCTGCGCGAGACCTTCATCTCCAACCTGCGTTTCGCCTCCGATGAGCTGTCGCGCGCCGGCATCGAACTCATGATCGAGCCGATCAACACGCGCATCATCCCCGGCATCTATGTTCGCTACAGCGGGCAGGCGCTGGCGCTCATCGACGAGGCGGCGGCCAGGGCCAAGCTGCAGTACGACGTCTTCCACATGCAGATCATGGAGGGCGACCTGGCAAAGACCATCGAGGCGAACATTGCTCGCATCGGCCACATGCAGGTGGCCGACGTGCCCGAGCGCCACGAACCCGGCACGGGCGAGATCAACTATGCCTATCTCTTCGATCTCATCGATCGCGTGGGCTACACGGGCTGGATCGGCGCCGAGTACAACCCGGCGCACGGCACGCTGGCGGGGCTGGGCTGGGTGCAGCCGTACCTCGATTCGCAAGCCATGCGTGCCGAGCATGCCGCCCGCGCCACGGATGCCAGCGGGGCCACGACCGAATGAGGGCCGTGGCGGTGCGAGGACTTCGCTAGTGGGCGATCCGGGCGTCAACGTCGAGCGCCAGGCGCAGGTGCGCGCGCGGCTTGCGGCGCTCCTGCCGGCCGAGTCGATCCTGTTCGAGCGCGAGGACACGCGGTCCTATGAGTGCGACGGCCTGTCGGCCTATCGCCAGCAGCCCATGCTGGTGGTGCTGCCGGCCAACGAAGACGAAGTGCGCGCGGTGCTCGTCGCCTGCCACGACATGCGCGTGCCGGTGGTGCCGCGCGGCGCGGGCACCGGGCTATCGGGTGGCGCGCTCCCCATGGGCGACGGCGTGCTGCTGTCCTTGGCGCGCATGAAGAAGATCCTCTCGCTCGATCCGGCGGCGCGCATCGCGCGCGTGCAGCCGGGAGTGCGCAACCTCGCCATCTCGGAGGCGGCGGCGCCCTATGGGTTGTATTACGCGCCCGATCCGTCGTCGCAGATCGCCTGCACCATCGGCGGCAACGTGGCCGAGAACTCGGGCGGCGTGCATTGCCTGAAATACGGACTCACGGTGCATAACGTGGCGCGCGTGCGCGGGCTGACCATCGCGGGCGACAGCATCGAGTTCGGCTCCGAGGCGCTGGATGCCGCGGGATACGACCTGCTC
>CANJXQ010000239.1 GCA_947478805.1 Betaproteobacteria bacterium
TACGACGTCGTCGGGGGTCTTGGCCGTCATCACGCCCATGCCGTAGGTGCCGGCATCGGCTTTCACCACCACGTAGGGCGTGTCCTTGATGCCGTATTCGAGGTACTTGGCGCGAACCTGCGCAAGCAGCGCCTCGACGTTGGTGCGCAGGCATTCTTCACCGGCACGTTCCTGGAAGTTCACTTCGCCGCACACGGCGAAGTAGGGATTGACCAGCCACGGATCGATGGCGAGCAGTTGCGCGAACTCCTTCACCACATCGTCGTACGCGGCGAAGTGATTGGATTTGCGACGCACCGCCCAGCCCGCATGCAGGGGCGGCACGAGGAATTGCTCGTGCAGGTCACGCAGGATGTCCGGGATGCCCGCCGAGAGGTCGTTGTTGAGCAGGATCGTGCACGGATCGAAGTCCTTGAGGCCGACGCGACGGTTGTTACGCACCAGCGGTTCCATCATCAATCGCGGGTTGTCAGGCACCTCGATGGCGGTCGCTTCGGTGATTGCCGGGTTGAGCGTGCCGATGCGCACGTTCAATCCGGCTTGTCGCATGATTTTCGCCAGGCGCGCCACATTCTGAAGGTAGAAAGTGTTGCGGGTGTGGTTCTCGGGGATGAGCAGCAGGTTCTTCGCGTCAGGACAGATTTTTTCGATCGCAGACATGGCGGCCTGCACGCACAGCGGCTGGAATGCCGGATTGAGATTGTTGAAGCCCCCGGGGAAGAGGTTCATGTCCACCGGCGCCAGCTTGAAACCGGAATTGCGCAGGTCCACCGAGCCGTAAATTGGCGGCGTGTGCTCCTGCCACTGCCCGCGAAACCAGTGTTCGATGGCGCTGGAGCCCTCGAGAATGCGTTTCTCCAGATCCTGCAGCGGCCCGGTCAATGCGGTGGTCAGGTGCGGAATCATGTGTGAGTGTCCAGTGTCCGGGTTGATCGGGTCGGCAGTGAGCGGACCTGCCTGACCATTGCGCCAGCGCACGCGGTGCGTGCGCGTGGACTGACCCGGTTCGGCGAAGGGGCAATGCCGCCCGGAACGGAAGAGAAACTACTTCTTGGCAGCTGCTTTCGGCGCTGCCGGCTCCTTGAAGCTTGCGCCGGATTGGTTGGCCATTACGACGATGGCGCGGGCGATTTCGTAGTCCGACAGGTCGGGCAGTCCGCCGCGCGGCGGCATCCCGCCCTTGCCCTTGACGGCGCTCTTGACCAGTCCATCGAGGCCCAGACCCAGCCTGGGAGCCCAGCCCCCCTTGTCACCGATCTTCGGCGCATTGGCTGCGCCCGTGGTGTGACATGCGGCACATGCCGCCTTCACGATCTCGTCGCCGGAGCGCGCGCCGCCACTGGAGCCGGCTTCGGAGATGGTGACATTCGCGACAGGCTTGATGCGCGCCACCACGGCTTCCTGTGAGAGCGTGGCCGCATCGGGTTTGCGGGCCGACAGGACAAACTGTGCCAGCATGATCAGCAAAACGACCGGTACGACGAACGCCAGGACCACCACGACCGCCAATTGGGTCGGTGTCTTGATCATCGATTCGTGTTCGGAGTCCTGATTGCTCATCGCCGCGGCCTTTTCATGAGTGGCTTGAAAGAGCGCGAATTATAGCCGGAAGGCTTCCCTTCACGGAAGCGGGAAGTGCATCGTGATGGACGAAATCTCCGAAAAAACGTAGACTTAGCGTCCCCGCGCGCCCGTAGCTCAGCTGGATAGAGTACTGCCCTCCGAAGGCAGGGGTCGGACGTTCGAATCGTCTCGGGCGCGCCAAGTTTTTCTCCCTCGCACGGCGAGGTGCCGATCGGCAGCGGCCCTGCGGCGGCGCTTGCTCCACCCCAAAGCATGCTCAGCGCGAACGACCGCTTGATTCGTTGATCCAACTCAATTGTTGCCCCGGTCTTTTCCCAGGGAATGAAAGGGTGGCGTAAGGTGTTTGCGTAAAAATGCGCAACAAATCAGAATTTAAACGTGTTTTGAAGCTGGCTGTTGGAATTTTTGGATGGTTTCCCATGTGCGGCAGGTACTTTCAGCTGTCGCCGGCATTTTAGGAAAGGTAACGACATGAAAATTCATCGATGGTTGGTCGCGATCGCGCTTTCACTGGTCTCCGGGATGGCGTCGGCACAATACCCGACCAAGGCGATCACGATGGTGGTGCCATTTGCCGCGGGCGGCCCCACCGACACGCTGGCCCGCAACCTGGGCCTGGCGATGGGCAAGCAGCTCAAACATACGATCATTGTTGAGAACGTCGGTGGCGCTGGTGGAAATATCGGTGTCACGCGCGTCGCCAGGGCGGCGCCGGACGGTTACACGGTGCTGTTGCACCACATCGGCATGTCCACCAGCCCTGCGCTTTACCGCAAGCTCGACTACAACCCGCTGACCGATTTCGAATACATCGGGCTGGTGGCGGATGTGCCGATGACGCTGATCGCGCGCGGCAACTTCCCTGCGGCCGACTTCAAGGAATTTCTTGCATACGTCAAGGCCAACAAGGCGAAGATATCGCTCGCCAATGCCGGGCTGGGTGCGGCATCCCACCTGTGCGGGCTCATGTTCATGGCCGCGATAGAGACCGATTTCACCACCGTGCCCTACAAGGGGACCGCCCCGGCGATGAACGACCTGCTCGGCGGCCAGGTGGACTTCATGTGCGACCAGACCACCAACACCACCGGCCAGATCCTTGGCGGAAAGGTGAAGGCATATGGCGTCACGACCAAGGCACGCCTGGCCGCCCTGCCCAATGTCCCGACCCTGGATGAACAGGGGCTGAAGGGGTTCGAGGTGGCGGTCTGGCATGCCCTCTACGCACCCAAGGGCACGCCCAAGGCGGCGGTTGATACCCTGGTCAAGGGGCTGCAGGAGTCGCTCAAGGATGCCGATCTGAAGACCAACCTTGCCAAGCTGGGTACCGAGCCGACCACACAGGCGCGCGCGACCCCCGAAGCATTGCGGACATTTCTCAAGTCCGAGATCGACAAGTGGGGCCCGGTGATCAAGAAGGCGGGGCAGTACGCCGACTGATTCCCGCGACTCAAGCGATCAGAACGACAAAGGCGCCTTCGGGCGCCTTTGTCGTTCTGTGTCTGCCGTTGCGGTTCCAGCTTGGCAATCCCAGGCCGTCCGGGCCATGACAACCGATTTGCCAGGCGTTCGTTATATGATCGGTTCGCATGATTGGCTGGGAGGCGGTTCATGGGGCTGATTGTCCGTATCTTGTTGTCTGCTGTTTTCATTCTTGCTGCCGGCAATGCGACTGCGTTCGACCTGGTCACCCCGGACGAGCACCGGGTCAGCGCCGAGGCGCCCCCGCAGTTCAGGCCGCGTGCGGTGCCCGTGCCTGGAGCCCCGAAGATCGACATCCAGGCCCCTGACGTGCAGAAGCCGCTCAAGGCGCCACTGGATATCCTGGTGAAGTTCGAGCCCACGGCGCCGGCCACCATCAACGCATCGTCGATGAAAGTGCTCTACGGCGCGTTCCGTATCGACATCACCGACCGAATCAAAAAATACGCCCAGGTCACCGAGTCGGGCATGGCGGTCAGCAACGCCCAGCTTCCCAAGGGCAGTCATCGGCTGTTCCTGCGGGTCACCGACTCCAGTTCGCGCGAGGGTGAGCACGAGGTGAAGATCGATGTGGAATAAATTGTTCGGTACAGGCGTTGCCCTGTTCAACACCGGGGTTGCGCTGGTGCTTGCGCTTCTCCTCTCCAATGCGGCCCTGGGAGCGGAGGCGCGCATGTCGCGGCACGCGCTCATCATCGGTATCGGTGAGTACGAGGCCCGGGGCATCGAAACCCTGCATGGCGTCAAGCACGACATGGAGTCCGCCAAGCGGATGGCCGAAACCATGGGCATCCCGACGTCCAATATCCGCTACCTGCGTGACAAGGCGGCCACGCTGGAGGGCATTCGCAAGGAAATCCGGGAGCTCGAAGAGCGCATCAACCAGGGCGACCGGGTGTTCGTCTATTACTCCGGGCATGGCACACGCTACCTGGACGAGTCGATTTCGAAAGACACCTGTACCGAAGCGCTGATGGCGGCAGACGGAAATGCGCTTACCAATCGCGAGTTGGGGCAGCTGCTCAAGCGCATCGCCGACAAGACCGACAAGTTGTTCGTCTTCTATGACGCCTGTTTTTCCGGTGGCGTGGTCGCCGAGCCGTTCCAGGTGACCAGCCCGAGCTTTCTATACCAATGTAATTGAGAGTGTAACGGTTCGAAGTGCTTTTAATAAAGGACTATGGATTGTGCATAGGTGGCGCTCCTGTTGGGGGTTTTAGCTGGAAGCTGCCCGCATATGCGGGCAGCTTCGTTAA
>CANJXQ010000240.1 GCA_947478805.1 Betaproteobacteria bacterium
ACGGAGAAGTTCCGCGCCGTGATGATGATGCGCCTGGCCATCAAGCGCACCGCGCAGCCCGAGGAAGTGGCGCCGGCGGTCGTTTATCTCGCCTCCGACTACGCGAGCTGGACCACCGGGCACACCATGCTCGTGGACGGCGGGATGTCGATGTAGGCCGTGCGGCGGGCGGGAAACGCGCAAGGGCGCGCGTTCTGAACCTGGCCCGCCAATCGAAGGTCACGAGAGGGGCGGTGAATGAATACGGGAATTTCGGGCGTAAAAAGTGTGCAATGGATCCTGCTTATCGCGCTCGCTTGCGGTGCCGGACTGCCGCGTGTGGCGAAGGCACAGCAGGTGGTGCCACGGACTTTCACCTTTGTCGTTCCGTTCGCAGCGGGCGGTCCGATGGACGTGCTGGCACGCATCCTCAGCGCCAACCTTGAGCAGATGAACGGCCAGAAGGCGGTGGTGGACTTCCGGCTGGGAGCCGGCGGCTACATCGGCGCGGAATCGGTGTCTCGCGCCAAGCCGGACGGTCAGACCCTGCTGGTGGGCTCATTCAACATCATGCAGTCCAACCTGTTCCAGAAAGACATCGTCGCCCTGTCGCGCGTGATGACGCCGGTGGCCTCGCTGGGTTTCTCCCCCTTCGTGCTGCTGACGCCTTCGGGCGGTCCCGGCAAGGACCTCAAGTCGCTGCTGGAGCAGGTGCGCGCCCAGCCTGGTAAGTTCAACATCGCCGTGGCGCCGGGAACGACCGCGCACCTGGATGCGTTGCTGTTTCTCAAGCGCGCCAATATCGACATGGCGCAGATTCCCTACAACGGCGTCACGCCGACCATCACCGCGCTGCTGCGCAACGAAGTGCAGCTCTATATCGGCACCTACGCGGTGCCGAGAACGCATGTGCAGGAGGGGCGCATGATCGCGCTGGCCGTCGCTTCGCCCGAGCGCTATCCGGTGGTGCCGGATGTCCCGACGACGCGCGAGCTGGGCATCCCGTTTTCGGCAGGGGGCTATTTCGCGGTGTTCGGGCCGGCGAATATGGCGCCGGACCTCGTCAACGAGCTCAATAAGACGTTTGCCGCTGCGATGAACAACCCTGTGACGCGTGAGCGTCTCCTCAACCTGGGTATGCAGCCGATGGCCGAAACGCCCGTGCAGTTGCGCGACCGGCTGGACACGGAGACGCGTGACCTTGCCCAGGTCGCCGTTGCCGCTGGCATCAAGCCGCAATAGGCGCCTGAGGAACGGGTGCCTGGAGACATGGCGTACGCGAAAAGGCCGGCGAACGACCTGTCATTTCAGTGTTGCCACGCCATTGGTAAGCACCACCACATCGCGCTCGACGAGGCGGGAGCGGAACTGCACGGTATTGCCCGACTTCCACATTTCGGTGCGGATGGTCTCGCCCGGGTACACGGGCGAGGAAAAGCGCACGGCGAGGCTGCCGAGCCGGTTGGCTTCGTAATCGCAGAAACTCTTCAGGATGGCATGGCCGGCAATGCCGTAGGTGCACAGGCCGTGCAGGATGGGCTTGGGGTATCCGGCCGCTTTGGCCACTTCCGGGTCGGAGTGCAGCGGGTTCATGTCGCCGGACAACCGGTACACCAGCGCCTGTTGTTCGGAGGTGCCGATGTCGCACACCGCATCGGGCGCGCGCTCAGGCAGCGGGGGCGGCGAGGGCGGCGCCTTGTCCACGGGCGCGCCGGCATTGTGCGGCAGCTTGAGAAATCCGCCGTCGCCGCGCAGGAACAGCAGCCATCCCAGCGTGGCAAGCAAATCGCCGGTGGCCTGGTCGAGCACTTCGCGTTCCTGGATCACCACCGCGCCCTTGCCCTCGCCCTTGTCGATGACCGCGCTGTTGTGCATGCGCACGATCACCGTGCCTTTTGGCGGCAAGGGTTTATGTGCGTTCATCCATTGCTCGCCGTGCACGACCTTCAGCCAGTCGACGCCGAACTTCGGGTCCTTCACCCATTGGCCCGGGTGGCACATCACCACCGGCATGGTGGGCAGCACCTGCAGGTTCTTCTCGTAGACGAAGCGCAATTGCTTCATGTCCATGGGATCGGCGCCGAAGCCCAGGCCGAGCGCGTACAACATCACATCCTTCTCGGTGTAGGCCTGGGTGCGCTCGGGGAAGGTGTGGTTTCGCAGGTTGGCGTAGTGAAGCGGCATTTGGCGTGGTCCCCTCAAGGTGTGCGTACGAAATGGGTCAAGCGATTTGCTTCGAGTTTAAGCGAACTTCGCCCGTTCACGCGAGGTCTGCCGAGGCGAAGTTGTGCATGGACTGGTGCATGGAGTGGCGCATTGAGCAGCGAATTGAGCGGCATTGGGACTAACAGCATGGGAGTCGAGCACGCATGGATCTGACATTCACCACCGAAGAAAAACACTTCCGCGACGAGGTTGCGACCTGGCTGCGCGAGAACGTCACGAAGGAGGAGCGTCCACCCGAGGGCATCGAGGCGGCTGACTTCGACCGCGCCTGGCAGAAGAAGCAGTTCGACGGCGGCTGGGCGGGTATCGCATGGCCGAAGGAATACGGCGGCCGCGGGCTCTCGCCGCTGCAGCAGTTGATCTGGCACGAGGAATACGTGAAGGCGCGCGCCCCGCACATCGGCATGTGCTTTCTCGCCGTCAACCAGGTGGGCCCCAAGCTGATGCTGGAGGCCAATGCGGAACAGCGCTCATTCCACCTGCCACCCATCCTGCGCGGCGAATCGCTGTGGTGCCAGGGATACTCGGAGCCGGGCGCGGGGTCCGACCTTGCCGGCTTGCGCACCAAGGCGGTAGTCGATGGCGATGAACTGGTCATCAACGGCCAGAAGGTGTGGACGAGCTATGCGCAGTACTGCGATTACCAGGAGATGCTGGTGCGCACCGATCCGGCTGCGCCCAAGCACAAGGGCATCACCTTCGTCATCGTCGACCTGAAGAACACCAAGGGGATCGACATCCGGCCGCTGGAGCTGATGTCGGGCGGCAAGCATTTCTCGGAGGTGTTCTACGACGACGTGCGCGTGCCGCTGAAAAACGTGGTCGGCAGCCTCAACGACGGCTGGAAGGTCACCGTGGCATCGCTCGCCTTCGAGCGCGGCACCGCCTTCATGGCCGAGCAGATCGACATGGCCAACAAGGTCGAGGGCCTCATCCAGTATGCGAAGGAACATCCGGCGCCAGGCGGGCGCAAGAGCGCCATCGACGACGATGAGTTCCGTCGGCGCCTCGCCACCCTGCGCGCGGAAGTGGCGGCCATGCGCGCCATGTCCCTCGCCTCGGTGTCGCGCATCCAGCGCGAAGGCAAGCCGGGTCCGGAGGGGTCATTGACGCGGCTTTTCTACGGCCAGTTGTCGCAATCGATCTGGCGCACCGGCATGGACCTGCTGGGACCCGAGCGCCTGGAACTCTCGCCCATGGCGCAGGGCATCACGCATCCGTACCTGCGCACCTTCTGCAACACCATTGCGGGCGGCTCGGCGCAGATCCAGCGCGAGGTGTACGCCACGCGGGTGCTCGGAATGCCAAAAACGCGTTGAGCGACTCCGCGAAAAGCAACCTCGCACCGACAAGCCCATTCCCGCAAGCAACTGAACGCAGTCACAGGAATATCCATGGATCTCTTGCCCAGCCCGACCCAAATCGACACCATCGATGCCATCGCTTCGTACCTGCGCGAAAAACTGCCGGTCTCGCGTTACCAGTCGTTCTCCTACGACCGCCTGGATACGCCCGGCAGCGCAGTGAAGGAAGTGGCGGCGCTGGGGTGGTTCGGCTTCGCGCTCGATGAGGCACTGGGCGGCAGCGGCGGCGCGCTTACCGACGAGATGCTGATGATGCGCGAGGTGGGCCGACATGTCGCCCCCTTGTGGATTCCCGGCGGGGTGCTGGGCGCGCGCATTGCCGCCCTGGCCGGCAAGAAGGAACTCGCCGCGGCACTGCTGGAGGGGCGCGCATCGGTGGCCATCGCTACTTCAGCAAGTGACAAGCCGGCATCCAGCACCACGCGCAGCGGCCGCATCCACGTCATCGGTGCCGAGGGGGCGCAGTACGCGGTGCTGTCCGACAGCGAGGGCGCGTTGCTGCTCGACCTCTCCAGGCTGCGGTTGCAACCGGCGCCCTGCATCGAGCGGCAGTTGTCGCTGCACCACGCCGAGCTTGCCGATGGCGCGGTGGTGGCGGCGGTCCCCGTCGCGAAGGACAACCTGTTCGCGCGCCAGACCATCTTGATGGCGGCGATGCAGGCCGGCAATTGCGAGGCCACGCGCGACATGGCGGTGGAATACGCCAAGGTGCGCGAGCAGTTCGGCCGGCCCATCGGCAG
>CANJXQ010000241.1 GCA_947478805.1 Betaproteobacteria bacterium
AGCAACGTCATCATGCAGGAAGGCATCCACACCTACGAACGCATCAACGATGCGGTGGCAGAACCGGTCGTCTACATGATCGACCGATATGTCGTGGGCGGCTTCTATCGCGTGCACACCGGTCGCGGCGTCGACGAAAACCTCAACGCCCCCGGAATGCACTTCGAACCCCTGGCGTTCGAGGATTGCTGCACCACGCCCGACCACCAGGGCCAGCCCGGTGACGGCCCAAACCGGTTCTACTCTTACGGCGTGGTTGCACGGCTCGCGCAACTGGCTGCCGCCGTGGAACTGGAACGCACTGCGCCCTCGGCGTAACGGCGGCACGACCGTGAAGCTCGGATTTGTCGTCGATCCCCTGCACACCTTCAAGGTGTACAAGGACTCGACCTACGCCATGCTCGTCGAGGCTGATGCGCGCGGCCACGAGCTGTACGCCATGCGCCAGGAAGACCTGGTGTGGAAGCGCGGCAAGGTGTTCGGCGTGGCGCGCCAGGTGACGCTGCGCAAGCACCCCGTTGATTGGTACAGCCTCGACCCGGAGGTCGAGATCCCCCTTCATGAATTCGACGCCGTGGTCATGCGCAAGGACCCGCCGTTCGACATCGAATATGTCACCAGCACCTGGATGCTGGAAGTGGCGGTGCGCCAGGGCGCGCGCGTGTTCAACGATCCGCGCGCCATCCGCGACCACAGCGAGAAACTGGCCATCGCCGAGTTCGGCGCGTTCACGGCGCCCACCCTGGTGTCGCGGCTGGCAACGCAGATCGACGCGTTCATCGACGAGCACTCCGACGTTGTGTTGAAACCGCTCGACGGACACGGCGGCCAGTCGGTATTTCGCGTGCGCGAAGACGACCCCAACCGCAACGTCATCATCGAGACCCTGACGCAACTGGGCGCGCGCAGCGTGATGGCGCAGCGCTACCTCCCAGAAATCGCCGATGGCGACAAGCGCGTGCTGCTCATCGGCGGCAAGCCGGTGCCGCACAGCCTGGCACGCGTGCCGCGGCCCGGCGAGTCGCGCGGCAACCTTGCCGCCGGCGGAACCGGCATTGCCCGCCCCCTGACCGAGCGCGATCGCGAAATTGCCGAAACGCTGGGGCCGGAACTCGCGCGTCGCGGGCTTTTGCTCGTGGGCCTGGACGTGATCGGCAGCTGCCTGACCGAAGTCAACGTCACCAGCCCGACCTGCTTTCGCGAAATCACCGAGCAGACCGGATTCAACGTGGCCGGCATGTTCATGGACGCGCTGGAGGCAGCGGCGCGCGCTCCGCTGTGAGTGGCGCAGGGCCTTCGCACATGGTCGGCATCCTCATCGTTTCCCACGGTGCCTTTGGCGAAGCGCTCATCCACTGTGCAAGCCATGTGCTGGGAAAGCGCCCGTTGCGCGTGCGCCAGGTGGGCATCACCATCCACGATGAGCCGGAGGCAATCCTTCCCCAAGCGCAGGACCTGGTCCGCCAGCTCGACACCGGCAATGGCGTGCTGGTGCTGACCGACATTCTCGGGGCCACACCTTCCAACATCGCCACCCGGCTGCTGGTGCCTGGCAAGGTCGAAGGCGTGTCGGGCGTCAGCCTTCCCATGCTGATCCGCGCCCTCACCTACCGTGAAGAGCCGCTACTCACCGTGGTCGCCAAGGCGATCAGCGGCGGGTGCGAGGGCGTCACGCGACTTGGCGAAGCGACTTAAGCCCATGCCGCAGTCGGAAGCCGAAATCGTCAACAAGCTGGGCCTGCACGCGCGCGCCTCGGCCAAGCTCACGCAGGCTGCGGGGCAATTCACCGCGAACGTCTGGCTGTCGCGCAATGGCCGGCGCATCAACGCCAAGAGCATCATGGGCGTGATGATGCTCGCTGCGGGCAAGGGCTCCAAGGTCCTGGTGGAAACCGAGGGCATTGACGCCGATGCCGCGCTCGCAGCGGTCCTCAAGCTCATTGCCGAACGGTTTGGCGAGCCCGAATGAACCTGCCCTCGGAGACCAGCGCCGACCTCGCGGCCGGCAGCGCATCCGCCAGTTTCACGCTGCACGGCGCCGGCGTGTCAGGCGGCATCGCCATCGGGTACGCGCACCTGGTGTCAACGGCCCGGCTGGAGGTCGCCCACTACGACATCGGCAGTGAAGGCGTCGAGCTCGAACTCGAGCGATTCGACGATGCCGTCAACCAGGTGCGCGGCGAGCTCGACTCACTGCAGGCCGGCATCGCCGCAGGCGCGCCGGCCGAATTGGGCGCGTTCGTGTCGGTGCACCGCATGATTCTTGAAGACGCCGCCCTGTCCGAGGTGCCGCGCGAGCTGGTGCGCACGCGGCGCTGCAATGCCGAATGGGCGCTGGTGCAGCAGATGGACCTGCTGGTCGCCCAGTTCGATGAAATCGAGGACGCCTACCTGCGCGAGCGGCAGAACGACGTGATGCAGGTCGTCGAGCGCGTGCTCAAGGCCATGGCGGGCGGCGCCAATATCCCGGCACCGCCGTCACGCGAGGAGAACATCATCGTCGTGGCGCACGACCTATCGCCCGCCGACATGATGATGTTCAAGCAGCACCGCTTCGCGGGCTTCGTCACCGACCTGGGCGGCGTCACCTCGCATACCGCCATCGTGGCGCGCAGCCTCGCCATTCCCGCCATCGTCGGCCTGCACCACGCCCGCAGCCTGCTGCGCGAGAACGAGCCCATCATCGTCGATGGCGTGAACGGCGTGCTCATCGTCAATCCCGACGAGCGCGTGTTGTCCGAGTACCGCCTGCGCCAGGAAGAAATCGAACTCGCGCGCGAAAAGCTCAAGCGCCTGCGCAGGACACCGTCGCGAACGCTCGACGGCCTGTCCGTGGAACTGCACGCCAACATCGAATTGCCGCAGGACGTGGGCGAGGCGCTGGCATCGGGTGCCGATGGCATCGGCCTCTTTCGCAGCGAATTCCTGTTCCTGAACCGTCGCGAACTGCCGGACGAAGACGAGCAATTCGAGGCTTACCGCGATGTCGCTCGCACCATGGACGGCAAGCCGGTGACCATCCGCACGCTAGATCTTGGCGCCGACAAGAACATCGCCGGCGCCCATGAACCCGGGCCCAATCCGGCGCTCGGGCTGCGCGCCATCCGCTACTGCCTGGCCGAGCCGCAGATGTTCCTCGCACAATTGCGCGCGATACTGCGCGCGTCCCGCTTCGGCAAGGTGCACCTGCTGATTCCCATGATCGCGCATGCCCACGAGATCGAGCAGGCGCTCAAGGCCCTTGCACAGGCGCGCGCGTCGCTGGACGCCGACGGGATCCAGTACGACAAGGCGATGCCGGTGGGCGGCATGGTGGAAGTGCCCGCGGCGGCGCTGTCCCTCGGCACACTCATCCGCAGCCTGGATTTCGTGTCCATCGGCACCAACGACCTGATCCAGTACACCCTGGCCATCGACCGCACCGACGACTCAGTGGCCCACTTGTACGATCCGACCCATCCTGCCGTGCTGCAGTTGATCGCCAGCACCATTCGCACCGCCAATCGCGCAGGCAAGCCGGTGGCCGTCTGCGGCGAGATGGCCGGCGACCTGTCGCTGACTCGCCTGCTGCTAGGTCTTGGCCTGCGCAAATTCTCCATGCATCCGGCGCAGCTGCTTGCCGTCAAGCAGCAGGTGCTGCGCTCGGCCCTGCCTGAACTCGAGGCAACCGCGCGTCGCATCCTGCGGGCCCCCCACCCCGACCGAGCCCGTTCACTGCTCGAGAAACTGAACGCCTGACAGGGTGTTGAAAAAGGGGGACACGGTCCCCCTTGACTCCCTACTTCGGCATCGTCTTCGTCGTATCATCGCGCCGTATCCACAGTACCTCGCAGTACTCACCTCGAGAGGAGCGTCATGATCATTCGCATCGCAGCCCCCTTGCTTGCAGCCGCGCTTGCCGCATCGGTGCCCACCATCGCAGCGGCACAGGCCTATCCGAACAAGCCCGTTAAATTCGTGGTGCCCTTCCCGGCCGGCAGCGCCACCGACCAGGTCGCGCGCGTGACGGCACAGGAACTCCAGGAAGCACTCGGGCAGCCGTTCGTGATCGACAACAAGCCCGGCGCGTCGGGCGCCATCGGTGCAGAGCAGGTGGCCAAGAGCGCACCCGACGGCTATACCCTCCTGGTCACCACCAACACGACGCAGGCGGCCAATCCCAGCCTGTTCAAGAAGCTGCCCTA
>CANJXQ010000242.1 GCA_947478805.1 Betaproteobacteria bacterium
GCGAACAAAGTCTTGCCAGTGTTCATTGGTGCGAGCCCTTAACAAAAGCTCGCAGGCTAGCGAAAACAGGCAAACACCGTTCAAATCGGGGACACCCCCAATTGCCTCGAAACCCGCGTCAGTATTGGCTTTCAAGCCGATACCCCTCTCGTTAACCGGACAGTACTGAGTACGAATATATTTCCTGCGCGGTATTTCGCTCCGCTCTTGGCGCCGCGTCGCGCTTGGCCGGGGTGTTGATCCTGCTGGTTTGCGCATCGGCCCCTGCGCACGCGCAGGGCAGCGGCGGTCCCTACGTCCCGACACCCACCGTCATTGTCGATGAGCTGCTCAAGCTGGCCGACATCAAGCGCGGCGAGTTCATCATCGACCTGGGGTCCGGCGATGGCCGCATCGTCGTCACCGCGGCCAAGCGCTACGGCGCCTCCGGTTACGGCATCGACATCCAGCCCACGCTGGTGGAACTCGCGCGGGAGAACGCGCGCAAGGAAGGCGTGAGCGACAGGGTCAGCTTCGTCGCCGGCGATCTTTTCGCATCGGACCTCTCCAAGGCCGATGTCGTCACGGTCTATCTCTTGCCCAGCACCGTGCCCAAACTCGTGCCCAAGCTGCTGAAGGAATTGCGGCCCGGCGCGCGCGTGGTGTCGCACGACTACCCGCTCGAGCCTTGGGTCCCCGAGAAAGTGCTGAGCTTCAATTTCGAGGAAAAGGTCATGATCAGCGGCACCACGCGCACCGTCCTTTACCGCTACATCGTGCCGCCACGGGCTCCAGGCAGGTAGCTTTGAGAGGCATTGCCAGCGGTAGTCGGCCGCGGTAAATCGTTGAAAATCAAGCCGAGCTTGCGTTTGGTCGGGAACTGTATAAAAATACAGGTCAACCGGTCTGGCACCCGACCGTTTGTGCCATAATCAAAACCGAAATCGACAAGGACAACACCATGGACGACAACAAGACCAAGGCCCTGCAGGCGGCGCTGGCGCAGATCGAGAAGCAGTTCGGCAAGGGCTCCATCATGAAGATGGATTCGCAGGCACTGCAGGACATCCAGGTGGTTTCCACCGGTTCCCTGGGCCTGGACATTGCACTGGGCGTGGGCGGACTGCCGCGCGGGCGCGTGATCGAAATCTACGGCCCGGAATCCTCCGGCAAGACCACCCTCACGCTGCAGGTCATTGCCGAGGCGCAGAAAATGGGCGGCACCGCCGCCTTCATCGACGCCGAGAACGCGCTCGACCCGCAGTACGCGGCCAAGCTCGGCGTCAACATCGACGACCTCCTGATCTCGCAGCCCGACACCGGCGAGCAGGCGCTCGAAATCGCCGACATGCTGGTGCGCTCGGGTTCGGTGGACGTCATCGTCATCGACTCGGTGGCCGCACTCACCCCGAAGGCCGAAATCGAAGGCGAGATGGGTGAGCCGCAGATGGGCCTGCAGGCGCGCCTGATGAGCCAGGCGCTCCGGAAGCTCACCGCCAACATCAAGCGCACCAACACCATGGTCATCTTCATCAACCAGATCCGCATGAAGATCGGCGTGATGTTCGGCAACCCCGAGACGACCACGGGTGGCAACGCGCTCAAGTTCTACGCCTCGGTGCGCCTCGATATTCGCCGCATCGGCTCGATCAAGAAGTCCGACGAGGTCGTCGGCTCCGAGACGCGCGTCAAGGTGGTGAAGAACAAGGTGGCACCGCCTTTCCGCGAAGCCATCTTCGACATCCTCTACGGCACCGGCATTTCGCGCCAGGGCGAAATCATCGAGCTGGGTGTCAACGCCGGCATCGTCGACAAGTCCGGCGCCTGGTATGCCTACAACAAGGACCGCATCGGCCAGGGCAAGGACAACGCCCGTGAGTACCTGATCGAGCATCCGGAAATCGCCCAGGAAATCGAGGCCAAGGTCCGCGAGAAACTGGGCGTCAAGAACCCCACGACCGGCGCACAGCCGGAAGCCGTCGAGGCCTGATGCCGATGGCCGGGCGCGCGGGCCCGCAGTAAGGTACGAACGGTAAAGCGCGAATGGCGAAGCACGAACCGTCACTGCGCGAGCGCGCGCTCAAGCTCCTCGCCGGCCGCGAGCACAGCCGGCTGGAGCTGCGCCGCAAGCTCTCCCCGCATGCCGAATCCGCCGAGCAGCTCGAAGCGCTGCTCGACGAGCTCACCCGCAAATCGCAGCAGTCCGATGAACGTTTTGCCGACTTGCGCTCGCGCGTGCTCTCGCGCAAGTACGGCAGCAGCCGCATTGCGTATGACCTGCGCGCCAAGGGTGTGAGCGATGAGGTGATCGAAGCCTCCGTCACCGAGGCGCGCAGCACCGACATCGCGCGTGCAAAGGAAGCCTGGCGCAAGCGCTTCGGCGAGAAGCCGGCCAATGCGCTGGAGAAGGCCAAGCAGATGCGCTTCCTGCAGTCGCGCGGATTTTCCTTCGACACTATCAAGGTCGTTGTCGGGGGGCAGGAAGAAGACTGAGCATTGCGTCGCTGCCGCGGCGCGATCGTGGTGTATCCGGACCGGACGTTCGCCACTGACGCGCACCCCACGCCGTGCATTTCACAACGATTTCCCGTGACGCGTTTCGTTCACCGGCACGGTGATTTTTCGTCACATTGCGGTGATACACTCGGCGCGAATCCCATCGTAAAAGTCCCGCAATGTTCATCGATTCTCAATCTCATCTGCAGGCTTGGTGCCATGGCGCGCGGTTGCATTCCCTGTGCCAGCATGCGGCCGCAGTGAGCGGACGGCGGGTGACGCCATGAGCATGGACGGCGCAGAAGACGAACTGCGCTCCGCGTTCCTCTATCGCGTGGTGGCCGACGAAGAACGCGGCACCGTGCGCGAGTCGCTGTTCCGCGAAATGGCGCAGTCGGCCGAGGGCCAGGCCAAGATCTGGGCCGACAAGTCTGGCCTCCCGTTGCCGGTGTATGTGCCGGACATGCGCACACGCCTGGTTGCGGCATTGGTGCGGCAATTCGGCCCAAAGGCCATGCGCGGCGTGCTCGCGGCCATGAAAGTGCGCGGCATGTCGCTCTACACGCGACCGGTGATCGGGCACCGCGATTCCCCCGCCTCGGATGGGCGCAAGTCGCGCCATGGCGGTGCCCGCTCCTCCGGCGGCAACCTGCGCGCTGCCGTGTTTGGCGCCAATGACGGCCTTATTTCCAACGTGTCGCTCATCCTCGGGGTCGCCGGTGCCTCGACCGACAACAGCATCGTGCTCTTGAGTGGTGTGGCCGGCCTGATCGCAGGCGCCTGCGCCATGGCCGCGGGCGAATACGTGTCGGTGCGCTCGCAGCGCGAGATGTACGAGTATCAGATCGCCCTTGAGCGCGATGAATTGGACGAATACCCCGAGGAGGAGGCCGCCGAGCTTGCCCTCGTGTATGTGCATCGCGGCATGCCGCGCGACGAGGCCATCGCCTATGCCCGTCGCCTGCTCTCCGACCCGAAGATCGCCCTCGACACGCTGGCGCGCGACGAGCTTGGGTTGAACCCGGAAGAACTCGGATCACCTTGGGGCGCAGCCATTTCGTCCCTGCTGTCCTATGCCGTTGGCGCGGTGGTGCCGTTGCTGCCCTTCCTCGTGACCGACGGCCCGAAGGCGCTGATTTCGGCCATTGTGCTCACGGCGCTGGCGTTGTTTGGCGTCGGCGCGACGATCAGCCTCTTCACCGGTCGCCATGCCGTCGGCAGTGGAATGCGCATGCTGCTGATCGGTGCCATGGCTGGCGCCATCACGTACGGCATTGGCACCCTGTTCGGGGTGAGCGTGGCCTGACCCTCTTCGCCAAGATGGCCCCAATCCAGGGCATCGCGGCATGATTGTTGTTGATTTACAACGCATTATTCACGTTAAATCGTGAAAGTCGCGCTAAAGTATTGAAATCAAGTAATAATACTCGGCGTGACTCGTCCAAACCTCCATCGGCTGCTTGGTTTCATGCTCCGTGGCGCGCCCCACGTCGTGCTGCTGTGCGCGCTCGCCCTGGTGGCGCCGGTGACCTAGCCCGAAATAGCTGTACCAGTAGATGTGAGAGGATTTCACGAACTGGACATTATTTTGGAGGAACAGGTTATGCCGACCAAGCACCACAAGGCGGAGCAAATCGTTGCGAAGTTACGGCAAATTGAAGTTTGTATGGCGCA
>CANJXQ010000243.1 GCA_947478805.1 Betaproteobacteria bacterium
GACGTGGTCGAATCGGGCGCCATCGTCGATGTGGATCCGCAGCGAATACAAATTGTATTGCCCGAGGACTTCGCCATGCCTCAAGGCGGCAATCACATCCGCTGGCCCGACCCCGGCCTTGACCAGGAGGCACGCCTTCTGGACTACAAAGTGTATGGCGCACTGGCCTACTGCCGCGCCAATCGGCTTGATCGCATCGTGTGGGACAGTCCTAACGCGCGCCTGGGCATCGCGACCACGGGCAAGTCGTACGGCGACGTGATGCAGGCGCTGTCCGATCTGGGCATCAATGACCGCACCGCGCGAGACATCGGTCTGCGCATCTACAAGGTGGCGATGTCCTGGCCGCTGGAACCCGAGGGGGCGCGCGCCTTTGCCAACGGGTTGGAAGAAATTCTTGTCGTCGAGGAAAAGCGCCAGTTGATCGAATACCAGATCAAGGAAGAGCTGTATGCCTGGCGCGAGGGCCAACGCCCCCCGCGAGTGGTAGGCAAGTTCGACGACAATGGGGAGTGGTCCATTGCCGCGGGTCAGCCCGCAGGTAACTGGCTGCTGCCCGCCCATTATGAGCTGTCCCCTGCCATCGTCGCGCTCGCCATTGCCGGCCGGCTGAAAAAACTGGGCATGGACGCGGCGCTCGGCGACAGGTTTCGCGAACGAGTTGCCTATCTCGAACGCAGGCAGCGCGCGCAGGCAGAGCCGCACGCCACGACGCTGAGGCGACCGCATTTCTGTTCCGGCTGCCCGCACAACACGTCAACCAAGGTTCCGGCGGGCAGCCGCGCCATGGCCGGCATCGGTTGCCACTACATGGCGCTTTGGATGAACCGCCACACCGAGACTTTCACGCACATGGGTGGCGAAGGCGTGCCATGGATAGGACAGGCACCTTTTACCGAAACCCAGCACGTCTTCGCCAACCTCGGTGACGGCACCTACTACCATTCGGGCCTGCTGGCGATCCGCGCGGCGGTGGGCGCGAAAGTCAACATCACGTACAAGATCCTTTACAACGACGCCGTTGCGATGACCGGCGGGCAGCATGTGGACGGCCCCCTCGACCCCGCGATGATCTCGCGGCAGATTGCCGCCGAAGGCGTGGCGCCCATCGTTGTCGTCAGCGACGAGCCGGAAAAGTACCCGCCTACGGTGAACTGGGCGCCAGGCGTCACCATCCGTCACCGCGACGAGTTGGACGCGGTCCAGCGCGAGTTGCGGGAGGCGAAGGGCGTCAGCGCCATCATCTACGACCAGACTTGCGCCTCGGAAAAACGCCGGCGCCGCAAGCGCGGCGATTACCCGGACCCGGCCAAGCGCGTGGTGATCAATGAGCTGGTCTGCGAAGGTTGCGGCGATTGCAGCGCCACTTCAAACTGCCTGTCCATCGAGCCGCTTGAAACCGAATTCGGCCGAAAGCGCACCATCAACCAGTCCTCGTGCAACAAGGACTTCTCGTGCGTCAAGGGTTTCTGCCCGAGCTTTGTCACCGTCGAGGGAGGCACGCTGCGCAAGGGGCGCGTGAATTCGTCCGAGGCCGCCCCGGACCCCGGATTCGCGAAGCTGCCCGCTCCGCAGATTCCCGCGCTTGACGAGCCCTACAATGTGCTGGTCACCGGGATTGGCGGCACCGGCGTCATCACCATCGGGCAGATCCTCGCTGTCGCAGCGCACATCGAAGGCAAGGCTGCGACGGTGCTCGACATGTCGGGCCTGGCGCAAAAGTTCGGGCCGGTCATGTCGCACGTTCGCATCGGGCGCAGCAACGATGAGTTGCACGCCGTTCGCGTGGGAACAGGCAAGGCCCATCTGGTCCTCGGCTGCGACCTGGTCGTGTCTGCCAGCAGCGACGCGCTCTCCAGCATGAACGATCAGGACACGCGCGTCCTGATCAATACAGACACTTCCCCGACCTCCGACTTCACGCGCGACCCCGACTGGAACCTGCCCTCCGGCGACCTGCGAGCCGAAATACTCGCTGTCGCCCACCCGGCGAATGCCGAGTTTGTCGAGGCCGGCAAGCTGGCAACCGCGCTTCTGGGCGACGCCATCGCAACCAACATGTTCATGCTCGGCTATGCCTTCCAGAAAGGCTGGGTGCCGCTGCAGGAGGAGTCGATTCAGCAAGCGATCGAATTGAATGGCGTGTCGGTCAAACTCAACCAGGGAGCCTTCGTGTGGGGCCGGCGCGCCGCCTGCGACCTTGCTCGAGTGCAAGTGCTGGCCGCCCCTGCAAAGATCATCGCAATCACCAAGCCGCCTTCGAAAGACCTGGATGACATCGTGTCACGGCGCAGCGAGTTTCTCACTGCATACCAGGACAAGAATTATGCAGACCGCTACCGGGCCCTGGTCGCCAGGACCCGCGCCGCTGAAGCCGCCCTTGCAACCAAAACAAACCGTCTCGCCGACGCAGTGGCGCGAAGCTATTTCAAACTACTGGCCTACAAGGACGAGTACGAAGTCGCGCGACTCTACACGCAGCCCGAATTCACGCGTCGCATCGACGACATGTTCGAGGGGAACTATCGCCTGACATTTCACCTCGCCCCCCCGGTTCTCAATCCGCCGGACCCGCTAACCGGCGTAGCGAAGAAATCCACGTTCGGCCCGTGGATGCTCACGGCATTTCGCTTGCTGGCCAGGTTCAAGGGGCTGCGCGGGACCGCGCTTGATCCCTTCGGACGCACATCCGAGCGAAGACTGGAACGGCAATTGGTCACCGACTACGAGCGGACGATCACGGAGCTTTTGGCCGGACTCACCGCTGAAAACCTGGAAACGGCAACATCGATTGCCGCCCTCCCCCAGGAGATCCGCGGCTTCGGACACATCAAGCTGCGGAGCATCGAAAAGGCGCGAAGCACTCAAGCGACGCTTTGGACGCAATTTCACGCGCCGAAAAATCGACGCGACGCCGCTGCAGCCTGACCCGCCGTTCGCCCCATTCAAGCCCCGGAACCACGACAATAATGATCAAATCTGACCAGTAGTCCCCGCTGCTCCTATACATAGCAACCTAATGTAATCAACGGAGCATTGCTAGCCGCCGAGCGCTGCCTTGAATGCGCTGGCAGTGATCACGCTGGCTTGCGCAGGGAACACATTTTCAAGCAGAACCCGGTGGGTATCGGCGTTGAAGTCGGCGCAACCGTCGGAGATCACGGTCAGGCTGTAATCCATGTCTGCAGCCCATCGCACCGTTGACAACACCACGCCGCTGGTGGCGATGCCAAGCAGGACGAGAGAAGTAATGCCCCGCGCGCGAAGCATGGTTTCCAGCGGCGTCGTCGAAAAGGCCCCGACACGAGCCTTGGTCAACACCAAATCCGCAGCCATTGGGGCGACACTGGCGTGAACCTCGGTCGCCGGCGTACCGTCGAGCAACCGCCCGCCCTTCTTCACCATCGAAAACAGTTTGTTGCGTGAACTGACTTCGGGATATCCGTTCCTGAATTTCACCACGATGTAGATCACCGGCATCGCGGCCTTGCGCGCAGCGGCGAGCACCGTCGACGCGCTGGCGAGCAGCACCTTGCGCTCCTGCTCGGGGACGCGCTCAACCATGTCGTTTTGATAGTCCATGATCAGGACCGCGGTGGCAGCCTTGTCGATTTCAATCGCAGCTTGTTGTTGCATTTGCATTCCTTTCGTTTGAGAGTGCCTGTTTGAGAGTGCCTAATGGCAAAACTGTGAGGCGCGCAACCGACTGGTTGCAATCCCGTTTTGCAACCGTCCGATCCAGGCGACCTCTTGGGGCGGCGTTCCCGCATGGGTTGGCCGACGCCAAGTCTCGGCCGTCGCCATTCTACGCGCTGATTTCCCGAGATATTCGACCCCGACCATGCGCGTCGCATCCGGCCCTGTCCCGCCTGCAAGGTACGCACGCATTGCCATCCCGAGCGTCCTGCCCGAGCACGGAACCGGGCATCACGCAATGTAGAATGCCGCTTCTCTCGCATCTCCAGCAACGCAGTTCACGCGCGACGGCGCACCCCACATCGGCGATCCCATGAAACTGGCAACCATCAAGAACGACACCCGCGACGGCGCACTCGCCGTCGTTTCACGCGACCTGAAGC
>CANJXQ010000244.1 GCA_947478805.1 Betaproteobacteria bacterium
CCGGCATGCCCTACCTCGACATCGTCCGGCGCATCAAGGACGAATACAAGGCGCCAACCTTCGTGTACCAGGTCAGCGGCGAGTACGCGATGCTGAAGGCCGCGGCCATCAACGGCTGGCTGGATGAGCGCACCGTGGTCATGGAATCCCTGCTCGCCTTCAAGCGCGCCGGCGCCGATGGCGTGCTGACCTATTTTGCGCTGGATGCAGCGCGCTGGATGACGGACCCCACTTAACCGGCGTGGGTGACCGGCGATGGCGCCGCTGCACTCGGGCGCGATGTAACCGACCCCGCTGCGACACCCGGCCCCTTGATCGGCAGGCCTGACGGCGCCGCACGATCGAGCGCGTTCAGGAAGCGCTCGGGCGGCTGAAAACCGATCACGCGCACCGCGGCATTCTCGCGTCCCGCATCGTCAAAGAAGATGATGCCCGGCGGCCCGAAAAGGCGAAAACGCTTCAGGAGCGCCTTGTCCTCGTCGGAGTTGGCGGTGACGTCGACCTGAAGCAGCAAGAGTTGCGACAAACGGCCGGCCACCCGCGCATCGGTGAAGGTGTCGCGCTCCATTTCCTTGCAGGTCACGCACCAGTCGGCATAGAAATCCAGCATCACGGGCCGGCCTGCGGACTGGAGCCGGGCGTCGAGTTCGGCCATCGTCCTGACGCGCTCGAAGCGCACCGGCGCCACGCGTCCCGCATCGCCAAACAGGCTCGCCAGCGGACGCAACGGGTCGCGACTCCCGGCCAGCGCCCCCACGAGCATGGACACCCCCGCCACCAGCGCGATGACACCGGCGCCTTTCCACAAGCGTGCGCTCACTGCGGCATCCGGCGGCAGGGGATCGATGGCACGCATGAACATCGCCCACACGATCAGCAGTGACGCCCAGGCCAGCATCTGCGCCATCACGGGAATGACCGGGCTGAGAATCCAGACCGACACACCCAGCATCAACACGCCAAAGAACTGCTTCACGGTCTTCATCCAGGCGCCGGACTTGGGCAGCAATGCGCCTTCGGACACACCGACCACCACCAGCGGAACGCCCATCCCGAGGGCCATCACGAACAAGGCCGGACCGCCCAGCCAAACATCGCGCGACTGCGAGATATAGAGCAGCGCCCCGGCCAGCGGCGCGGCAACGCACGGACTCACGATCACCGCCGAGAGCACGCCCATCACGGCCACCGATGCGACACGACCGCCTTCCAGCTTGTGATGGGCGCGATGCAGGTGCTGGTGGAGAAAGCCCGGCAACTGGATGTCGTGCCAGCCGAACATCGACAGGGCAAGCCAGACAAACACCAGCGCGAACGCAGTCAACACCCAGGGATTCTGCAACGCGGCGGCGAGCAGCGTTCCCGAATACGCGGCGGCGATTCCGGCCAATGCATAGGTCACCGCCATGCCCAACACATAGGCCAGCGACAGGACGAGCGCACGCACCTTGCCCAAGTCACGCCCCTCGCCGATGATGATGCCCGACAGGATCGGGATCATGGGCAGGACGCAGGGCGTGAACGCGAGCAGCACACCGAAGCCGAAGAAACTCGCCATCACCCACCAGAAACTGCCCGACTCGAACAACCTGGCAATGTCGATATCGCTGGAGAAGACCGAGGTGGGCGATGCCGATGAGGCAGGCGAGGGCGCCGACGAGAACACATCGCCGCCGCGCGAGGGCACCGGCGTGCTGGTGGCGGCGGCGGCAAGGTCCAGCGACGCCCGCTGTTTCTGCGGTGGATAGCAAACCCCCGCATCGGCACAGCCTTGCGACGTTGCGATGAGCGTGATGCGCGACGCACCGGCGCTCACCGGCACCGTGATCGCCACCTCATTGCGATAGGTTTCGGTGCGGCCGAAGAAGGCGTCCGTATGCGCCTCGCCACGAGGAAATACCGGCGCGCCCAAGACGGCTGTGATCGGCTCGACGGCAAACTCGAAACGTTCGCGGTAGAGGTAATAACCCTTCGCGATGCGGTAACGCACCTCCACCGTCTTGCCATCGAGCGCGCGCGCGGAAAACTTGAAGGCCTGCTCCGGCTCCAGCAGGTCGCTGGCGTCCAGCGCATGCGCGAGGGGGGCGGACAGCAGGAGCATCACCGCGACGAACCACCGCCGGAAACAGTCGGCAACACTCCCGGCGCGCAGCACCCGGGCTCGCGTCGTTCCGCGCGTGCCGATGCCGGTCACGGCGAAGTTTCCTGTGCCACCCAGGCCAGATACTCGGGCAGCCCCGCACTCGCTGCCACGGCAATGATTTCCGGCAGCTCGTACGGATGCGCAGCACGGATCGCTGTTTCCAACGAAGCGTAGCGCGCACGCGTCGTCTTGATCAGTACCGGATGCTCTTCGTCGCGCTGCAACTCGCCCTTCCAGCGATACACTGAACTGCAGGGCGAGAGGATGTTGACGCAGGTGGCAAGCGAATGGCTCACCAGTTCGCCTGCAAGCTTGTCTGCACTGGCACGGTCCGGCAAGTTGGTGAATACCAGCAAGGTATCGCTATCGGCTGTCATCCCGCCAGCCCTCAGGCCGCCTTGCGCCGCGACACGGCCGCCTTCACGCCATCGGCTACCGTCGGAAATCTCAGCACGTAGCCCATGTCACGCTTCAGGCGCTTGTTCACGAGCCGACGCGATTCGCTCATGAAAGACAGCATGGGCGCCGGGATGCGTTCGCGGGCTTCGCTGCGCAGGATGCGCGGCGGACGCGGCAGGCCAAACCCGTCGGCCACCAGGTCCATCCAATCGCCCATCAGGATCGTGCTGTCATCCACCGTGTTGTAGATGCCGCCGGGAACACCGTCATCGAGCGCCGCCGCGCAGATTCCCGCCAGGTCCTCGGCATGGATGTGATTGGTGAACACATCGTCCTCACGCGTCAGCACCGGCGTGCCCTCGCGCAGGCGCGCAAGGGGGAAGCGGTTGTCCCCATAAATGCCCGGCGCCCGCAGCACCACCAGCGTGGCGCCATGCCGCCCGGTCCATTCGGCGAGAACTTGTTCGGCATCACAACGCCGCCTGGCGCGGTCCGTGCCGGGATTGGTCATTCGCGTCTCGTCGACATGTGCGCCGCGGCAGTCGCCATACACGCCGCTGGTGCTGACATAGACCACCCGCCGCGGCAAGGCGCCCTTGGCCGCGCGCGCGATGGCATTGACCAGGTTGCGGGTGCGATCGTCACGCGCGCCTTTCAGCTGGGGCGGCGCCGCGTGCAACAAGACGTCGGCGGCAGGCAGCTCGCGCAATGAGTCCGGCCGGTCGAGATCCGCGAGGACGGGCGTGACGCCCAGCCCCGACAAGGCTTTCACGCCCGCCTCGCTGCGCGTCATGGCGAACACGGTGAATTGCCTCACCAGTTGCGGCAGGGCCCGCTGTGCGATATCCCCGGTGCCAACAATAAGCAGCCGGCCGGCTTTTGCCTGCGGAGCAGCGGTCTTCCTGGCACTCTTTGCGGCAGATTTAACGGAACTCATAGCAGTGCATTGTATCGCGCAGGCCCCGCCCACGACCTTGGTTTGCACCTGACGCACTTGACAAGCGGGGCGCCGCGCCTGATCCTTGCCGCCCTCCGCCGCATTCCGCCGGCAATCCCGAATTCCCTTCTTTTTCAAGAGCCCCGCCATGTCATTCAACGTCACCATCCAGAATACCGGCCACCAATTCCCCGCGGAACCTGGCGAAGTGGTCCTCGATGCCGCGCAAAAAGCCGGGCTGGTCCTGCCCTATGGATGCCGCGACGGCGCTTGCGGCAGCTGCAAGGGAAAGCTCGTTTCAGGCAGCGTCGACTATGGCGATTACGCGGAAAAAGCACTGCCGGCGGAGGAAAAGGCCAGCGGAGCCATCCTTTTTTGCCAGGCAAAGCCCTTGTCGGACATCGTCATCGAGGCGCGCGAAGTGCGCAAGGCCGGGGACATTCCGATCCGCAAGCTGCCCTCGCGGGTGAAGAAGATGGAGCGCGTGGCCGACGACGTCATGCTGGTGTGGCTGAGCCTGCCCGCGGGTGAGCGCCTGCAATTCCTCGCCGGCCAGTAC
>CANJXQ010000245.1 GCA_947478805.1 Betaproteobacteria bacterium
AGTGCGTATGCAATCACCGGAAAAATACTGACATAGAGGCCGAATTGGGGCGGCAGGCCTGCAAGCAAGGCATAGGCCAAACTCTGTGGAATGACAAGAATGGAAACGATGACGCCCGCAATAAGATCTGCCCCAAGCTTTTCACGGGGATAATGAATCAGCCAGGAAGGGAGAAATTTGCGTAGTTGGCTCATTGGAAATAGGCGACGTAGATGTTAATTATTGAGACTTCCATCACTGGGCTGTAATTGGACTAATCTTCTTCGCCATATAGTTCTAATGCGGTGCTTCAAGGTGGTGCTTCAAAGAGGTGCCTCATTGAGGTGCCTCATTGAGGTGATTTATGCGCTGGCGCGCACCTTCAATGTGTTCACCTCATCTCAGTCTACCTTCGCCCCCGAGTCACGGACAACGGTGGCAAACCGATTTAACTCCAGCTTGAAATACGCGCCCAATTCCTCGAACGTTCCGCCCACGGGCATCATGACATCCTTGCCGAGTTGGGCGATGCCAAAATGCATGCAGGCAGTCACCGCCGTTTGTCAGTATGCACTTCTGCGCAGGAGTTACGCTGCTGTTTTTATGGGCGGCTGGAATCCTGAGGACTATTTTGCCTCTATTTTGTGATTACTGATGGCACCGCTACACTGCCCACCGTAAAATCACACAAAATCGATCATTAGAGTTGTTGCCATGTCAGTGGCTTTGACCGTCAATGCCGACCAAACCTTGCCCATGAGCAGACTTCAGAATCCTATACCTGCGGTGAAGCTACGCTGAATGCTTGGATTCTATTGGATAACACCGGACAGCCTCAAGCGTTTGCTCTTTGCGGAATTGGCTAAGAAAAGCATAGAAAAATGTTAAAATCATGCCTGTCCCGATAGACTATTTTGACCATGTCCAACTTATTTTTTAAGCAAATCTAAAATCATGCGGCTTTGCAACACTTCAAGCCCGACAGGCTGCTAGCTTCAGATGGTTCAGTCTCTCAATCCATTTACCCAAATATTTTTGCCCTTTGCCGTTGTCTTGGTGATGTTTGCTCTAGGAACGACACTGACCGTGCTGGACTTGAAAAACGTCTTGCGCAAACCGCGCGGACTGATGGTTGGGCTATGTGCGCACACCTTTGTGTTGCCAATGCTGGCCTTTGGTGTTGCGTACTTCTTGAAACTTTCTGCCCCCATGGCCTTAGGCTTGGTCTTGATCGCGGCGTGCCCGGCTAAGGCATCCGTCAACGTTTTTACCTATTTGGCGCGGGGCGACACCATGTTGTCGGTTTCGCTGACCGCCGGTGCGAGCCTCTTGTGTGTCATCAGTATTCCCTTGTATCTGAGTATTGCTTTTCGTGTCTTTCCGGCCACGTATTCGGGCCTTAGCTTTCCCGTTTTGCCAGCCGCTATGGGCTTGTTTCTCTTCTCAACCCTACCGGTTCTGGCGGGCATGTTCTTGCGCCACAAGCGTCCCCATATCGCTAAGTCGCTCGAAGCGCGTACGGGTAAGTTGGGTCTGGCGGCGATTGTGCTGGTCATGGCGGGTGCCATTTGGACTGCCCAGAGTGACATTCTTGCCGCGATGCGTGATGTGGGCTTGGCAGCTTTGTTGCTCAATCTACTGGCAGTGGGATTCGGATGGAGTGTTGCACGGGTGTTCGGCCTCTCCAAGCCACAGTGCATCGCTGTCGGTTTCGAGTGTGGACTGCAAAATTTTTCTTTGGCCGCGTTTGTCTCGCTCACGTTATTGAATGATGCTGCTTTGCTCATGCCTGCGGTGGCTTACGGGTTGATCATGTGGTTTTCCGCGTTCGCAGTACTGATCTTTGCGCGGCGTAGGGCGCTGATGCCTGGCCTCGGTTCAACATAGAAATCTCCCCCCTCTTTTTTTGGAACGCAATGGCACAAGCTCCAGATCGCCAGACACTCTATGCGGACATATCCAGACATGCCCAGGAGCGCCCCGCCGCGATGGCGGTCATCGAGGGGCCGCGGTCAATTACTTACGCACAGTTCGCAAAAGACATCGATCAGGTCAGCAGGCGGCTGAATGGCCTGAACTTGTCGCGCGATAAGGTGGTCGCCATTTCGGTGGTGCCTGTCTATATGCATTGGTTGGTGCTGATTGGACTCTGGCGCATTGGGGTCGCATCGGTTTCCATCGATGGTAAAATTGCCGCACTTCAATTGAAGTTTTTCAAGCCCGATCTGGTTTTAGCGGACCAGGAACTTGGCGTGCCATTCGGAGGCCCCTGCATCCGCGTGGAGGCGGATTGGCTCGTAGAAAACGACACTTTATTCCCACCCTTTGCAGACCCGCAACTGGGTCCCGAGCAAACCATTCGGTTGACTGCGTCCTCAGGCACCCTCGGGTTACCAAAACGAACGGCGTACACCAAGCGCGTGATGGATGAGCGCTTAGACCGTGTCAGGCGCAACCCGCGTTTCAATACCTCGATTTGCTTTATGTCCTTGGTCGGTGTGATGGCCGTCGAGTTTTTCTTTTCGGTGGGAGCTTGGTCGGTTGGCGGCAGCGTAGAGTTCTTTAGCCAACCCGTGCAGGATGCCTTAGACAAGGGCGAGTTAAAGGCCACTTTTCTGTTCATGAACACCAACCAATTGCGTGACTTGGTGAGCGCCTTGCCGCCTGAGCGCAGCCCTGACCGGTCTCTGACTGTGTTGGTCGGTGGGAGTGTCGTGCCCAAAGAGGTATACGGCAAGGCGCTCCAGCGCTTGGCGGGCTCCGTCATGATCGTTTATGGGTCGACCGAAGCTGGCGTGGTGGCAATTAACCCCAACCCCTTGAACTACTCAGAGCGGGGTGTTGTCGGTTTCGTCGTGCCAGATATGGAGGCTCAAGTCATCAATGACGCGGGCCACCCTGTGGGCGCGGGCGTTGTGGGAGAAATTCGACTGCGGAGCACCAGTTGTGTGAGCGCTTATGAAGATGACCCGGTTGCTACGGATGCTGCGTTCAAAGGGGGCTGGTTCTACCCCGGAGATTTAGGTAAACTCAGTGAGAACGGATTGTTGACGGTGATGGGCCGTGTCGATGAAGTTATGAACGTCGGCGGTTGGAAAGTGACCCCCGCAGTCATTGAGGAAGTTCTTTTGGGGTGCGGGGGTATACGCGATATAGCCGCGTGTGCGGTGCGCGACATCAACGGCTTGGACCAACTCTGGGTCGGTGTCGTCAAAGACGAAGGTTTTTCTCAAGACGCGCTATTGGCACTTTGGCAACGCTCGGAAGGACCCACTGGGCGAGCGCTGAGCATTATTTACGTGGATGCCATACCGCGCAATGCCATGGGAAAAATCTTGCGCGCAGAGTTGAGCGAATTGGTCACAAAGCACCGCGGCCAAGCGCTCGCAGCGTCTCCACTGCCAAGCTTGGCCGAGTTGCGTGACGCGGGGGCCACGCTCAGACTGAACGGGACGGACATACCCGTTGACAAGCTTAGCGCATCCGCCTTCGCTTGCGTGGCCAGTTTGCAGTTAGTTGACGCCGAGATGCATCGGATGACCCAGCAGATGGCGGATTATGAGAAGGCAAAGGCGGCGCACAGCATGTCACTGAACAACATGTTGCTTGAGGGTTCTATCCTGCGCACTTAGGGACAACACCGGACAGCCTCAAGCGTTTGCTCTATGAATAACGATGGAAAAGCCGTAGCAAGCCCACCGCACACGCCGATGATGCAGCAGTACCTGCGTCTGAAGGCAGACCATCCCGATATCCTGCTGTTTTATCGCATGGGGGATTTCTACGAGCTGTTCCACGACGACGCCGAGCGCGCCGCGCGGCTGCTCGACATTACCCTGACCGCGCGCGGGCAGTCGGGCGGGGCGCCAGTGCGCATGGCGGGCGTGCCGTTTCATGCCGTTGACCAGTATCTGGCCAAGCTCATCAAGCTCGGTGAATCGGTGGCCATCTGCGAGCAGATCGGCGACCCGGCCACCTCCAAGGGGCCGGTCGAGCGCAAGGTGGTGCGCATCGTCACGCCCGGCACCCTGACCGAAGCCGGCCTGCTGTCC
>CANJXQ010000246.1 GCA_947478805.1 Betaproteobacteria bacterium
GCTCGGTTCGGTGGTCGGGGATGCGGCGATTTAACTTCCGACTTGAATCCCGCAATGATGCAAGACCTCGAAGCGCTGATTGGACAGGCAAGCTCGGAGTTCGCGGGCACGGCCGATGCTGCCGAACTCGAGCGCATCAAGGCGCGCTATCTCGGGAAAACCGGTGTCGTGTCCGAGGCCCTGAAGGGCCTGGGAAAGCTGCCTGCCGAGCAGCGGCGCGAAGCAGGCGCGCGCATCAACGCAGTCAAGGAGCGGATCGAGGCGGCGCTGGTCTCCCGGCGTGCGGGCATCGCGGCCACCGCCATGGATGCACGGCTTGCCGAGGAGTCCCTCGACGTGACCTTGCCGGGCCGAAGGGCAGGCACTGGCGGGATTCATCCGGTCATCCGGACCTGGCAGCGAATCGAGGCCATCTTCGGGTCCATCGGTTTCGATATCGCCGACGGGCCGGAAATCGAAACCGATTGGTACAACTTCACTGCGCTGAACAATCCGGCAAACCATCCGGCGCGATCCATGCAGGATACGTTTTACGTCGATGCCCGTGATGCTTCGGGTCTGCCATTGCTGTTGCGCACGCATACCAGTCCGATGCAGGTGCGCTACGCACGCCAGCACAAGCCGCCGATCAAGGTGATCGCTCCGGGGCGCACCTACCGCGTCGACTCGGATGCCACGCACTCGCCGATGTTCCACCAGGTCGAAGGGCTGTGGATCGACGAGGACATCAGTTTTGCCGACCTCAAAGGTGTCTATACCGATTTCCTCAGGCGCTTCTTCGAATCCGAGGACCTTAAGGTGCGCTTTCGCCCGTCGTTTTTCCCTTTCACCGAACCTTCCGCGGAAATCGACATGGCGTTCGAGAGCGGTCCCCTCAAGGGGCGCTGGCTCGAGATATCAGGCGCCGGGCAGGTGCATCCCACGGTGATCCGCAATTACGGCCTCGACCCCGAGCGCCATGTCGGATTTGCCTTTGGTTCCGGCCTGGAGCGCCTGACCATGCTCCGTTACGGCATCAATGACCTTCGCCTGTTCTTCGACGGCGACTTGCGCTTCCTGAAGCAGTTCAACTGACCCGGCCATGCAATTCTCCGAACGCTGGTTGAGGTCCATGGTCAACCCGTCGCTGACGACGGAAGAGCTTGCGCACCTGCTGACGATGTCCGGCCTCGAGATCGAGGCCTGCGAGCCGGTGGCCCCGCCGTTTTCGGGCGTGGTCGTGGCCGAGGTGCTGACGGTGGCCAAGCACCCCAATGCAGACCGCCTGTCGGTTTGCAGCGTGAATGCCGGCACCGGATCGGCGCTCGAGATCGTGTGCGGGGCGCCCAATGTGGCTGCCGGAATGAAGGTCCCTTGTGCACTGGTAGGGGCAAAGCTTCCGGGAGAAAGCCCCGACAAGCCCTTTGAAATCAAGCCGGCCAAGATGCGTGGCGTGGAGAGCCGCGGCATGCTCTGCTCTGCGCGCGAGCTGGGCCTGTCGGCGGATCACAGCGGATTGCTCGCGCTGGATGCCGCCACAGTGGTCGGTGAGGATATCCGTGCCGTTCTCGGCCTCGATGACGTCGTCTTTACCATCAAGCTGACCCCCAACAGGGCCGACTGCCTGTCGGTACTGGGTGTGGCACGCGAGGTGGCTGCACTGACGGGGGCCGCGCTTCAGGCGCCCGGCGTGCCCGCGATGCCGGCCGAGCACACTGCTACGTTCCCGATAACAATTTCCGCCCCCGACGGTTGCGGGCGGTTTGCCGGGCGCGTCATTCGTAATGTGAATGCGGCGGCGCCGACACCCGCGTGGATGAAGGAGCGACTGGAGCGGGCGGGACAGCGATCCATATCGGCGTTGGTGGACGTCACGAATTACGTGATGCTCGAGCTGGGCCGGCCACTGCATGTCTATGACCTGGACAAGTTGTCGGGTGGCATCGACGTTCGCAACGGACGCAGCGGCGAGCGCGTTGCACTGCTCAATGAACAGACGGTGGCGGTGGATGAAAACGTGCTGTGCATCACCGACGCATCCGGACCCATCGGGCTGGCCGGCATCATGGGCGGCGATTCAACCAAGGCTGACCTGGGCACGCGCAACATCTTCCTTGAGTCGGCATTCTTCTTTCCCGGCGCGATCGCAGGTCGCGCGCGGCGCTACAACTTCACCAGTGACGCATCCCACCGATTCGAGCGCGGCGTGGACTTCAGCAACAACGTCGATGGCATCGAGCGCGCGACGCGCCTGATACTCGACATCTGCGGGGGGCAACCCGGACCCACGACCGATGTCGTTGCGCGCCTGCCAGAACGCCCGCCGGTGCGCATGCGGCTCGCGCGCGCGCAGAAGATCATCGGTGTTCCTGTGACGAAGGACGAGGTCGCGCAGATATTCAAGCGGTTGCTGCTCGACGCCGTGATTGAGGCGGGAAAGGACGGCGACGCGTTCGTCATCACGCCCCCGGCCTGGCGCTTCGACATCGAAATCGAAGAAGACCTGATCGAGGAAGTGGCACGGGTGTATGGATTCGAGCGCATTCCCGCGCTACCGCCCGTGGTCTCCGCCGTCATGCGCACCGCACCCGAGGGCCGACGTTCATTGCACGAGATACGTCGATTGATGGCAGCAGGTGATTTCCAGGAGGTCATTAATTTCAGCTTCGCGGCGCAGAAATGGGAAGCTGAGCTTGCCGGAAATGAGGCGCCGCTGCGCCTGATGAACCCGATCTCGAGCGAGCAGTCGGTCATGCGCTCGACCCTGCTCGGCGGCCTGCTTGCCAATGTTCAATACAACCTGGGTCGCAAGCTCGAGCGCATCCGCGTGTTCGAGATCGGCCGGGTGTTTTGCGCCGATCCCGTGGCCAAGGATGGGGATCTTGAGGTGGCGGGCATTCGCCAGCCGATGCGCGTAGGCTGTCTTGCCTACGGCCCGGTGCTCGACGAGCAGTGGGGCAGTGCGTCGCGTTCTGTGGATTTTTTCGATATCAAGGGCATGGTGGAGAACCTTCTCGCCCCGCGCGCGGCTCAGTTCGTTGCCTCCGCGCATCCAGCCCTGCACCCCGGGCGATCGTGCAACGTCGTTCTTGACGGTCGCGTCATTGGATGGCTCGGAGAACTGCATCCACGGTGGCAACAGGAATACGCCTTGCCTCAGACCGCGGTTGCCTTCGAATTGGACGCCGAAGTCCTTCGTGAAGTTGCCCTGCCGTGCTTTAGCGAGGTGTCCAAGTTCCCGCCGGTGGTGCGCGACATGGCGCTGGTGATCCCGGAAAAGGTGACCCACGATGACTTGCTGAGGGCTTTCCAGGCTGCAAGTAGTGCCGTCGTGAGGGATGTCCGCCTGTTCGACATTTATCGCGGCAAGGGCATCGAGCCGGGCGAAAAAAGCCTTGCATTTCGTGTAGTTATGCAAGATACTGGCAAAACTTTGACTGATGGCGATGCCGATAGCGCGATGGCCCAGCTCATTGAAGCGGTCACCAGACGTTTGGGTGCAAAATTAAGAACTTAGGGCCTCCTGATACAAAATCGCAATTAAGGAATTTTGTGTCAAAGGTAGGGTAAGTCCTTGAATTAATAAAGCGACTTCCGAATTTCGGAGGCGCGGGACAAAAATCATCGTTTTCAGGGGTTCCCGAGGGGGGACGAATGACGCTGACCAAAGCAGAACTCGCCGACATGTTGTTTGAGAAAGTTGGCCTCAACAAGCGTGAGGCCAAGGACATGGTCGAGACTTTCTTTGAAGAAGTGCGTCTGGCGCTCGAGAGCGGCGAGTCGGTCAAATTGTCGGGATTTGGAAATTTCCAGCTGCGCAACAAGCCGCAGCGGCCCGGTCGCAATCCCAAAACCGGTGAAGAAATTCCGATTACCGCGCGGCGCGTTGTCACATTTCACGCCAGCCAGAAACTGAAGGCCCTCGTGGAACAGGCACATGGAAAACCACAAGGCGACGAGCAACAGCAAGGATAGCCTGCCGCCGATCCCGGCCAAGC
>CANJXQ010000247.1 GCA_947478805.1 Betaproteobacteria bacterium
AGGAGGCCGCCGTTGATGCCGGCGCCGTCCAGGGTCGGACGCCACTCGTAACGACCGACTGCCGTCAGGCCGCCGCCGAGGTCTTCGCGCATGCCGAAGATGATCTGGGTCACGTTGTCACCAACGCGCGTCTCGCTCTTGTTCGGTGCGATGCCCGCAACCGAACGGGCGTTGGTCGCGTCGTTGCCGGTGTTGCTGACGCTCTGTTGGTAGACCGAAGCGCGCAAGCCGCCGGAGATCGTGACCTGTGCCAGTGCGACGCCCGGAAGGGCCAGCGCGCCGGCAACAGCTACTGCCATCACTTTTTTGTTCATCATTGGGTACTTCTCCTCTATGGATTGATATCAGGCGATGGAGCTGACTGCCTTGTTGCCCACACTCCGCCACCCGGTGACACCCTCTTGCCGAGAGTTGACGCCATTGTGCGTTCGCCCTGCAGAACGCTCAATGCACCAGGCAGATTTAGTTCCGCAGAGCGGGTCAAATGTTGCGTTTATGCAACATAGAGGAATAATGAATTAAAGTACTTATAAATCAGTTATTTGAAAATAATTTCTCAAGTGCCACGCCAGGATCCGCGGCGCGCATGAACGCCTCCCCCACCAAAAACCCGAAAACCCCGTTCAAACGCATTTTTTCCACGTCCGCTCGCTGGCCGATGCCGCTCTCGGTGATCAGCAGGCGGTCCCTGGGGATGCCCGGCAACAGGGCGAGGGTGGTGTCGAGGGAAGTCTCGAAGGTGCGCAGGTTGCGGTTGTTGACGCCGATGAGCGGCGTGCGCAGTTCCAGCGCCAGCTCCAGTTCGGCCGCATCGTGCACCTCGACGAGCACGGCCATGCCCAGTGCCATGGCCAGGTCTTCCAACTCACGCATTTGCGCCCGCGACAGGGCCGACACGATCAGCAGGATGCAATCGGCACCCCACACCCGTGCCTCATAGACCTGGTAGGGATCGATCATGAAATCCTTGCGCAGCGCCGGCAGCGCGCAGGCATTTCGCGCCAGCGCCAGGTATTCCGGCGCGCCCTGAAAGAACTCCACATCAGTGAGCACTGACAGGCATGCTGCACCGTGCTCGGCATAGCTTCGGGCAATGGCCTCGGGGTCGAAGGGGTCGCGCAACAGGCCCTTGCTGGGGCTGGCGCGCTTGATTTCGGCAATGACGGCCGGACGCCGGGCCTCGATGCGCGTGCGCAGCGCACCGACGAAATCGCGGCAGGCCGGCAGGGCTTCGGCCTCGGAACGCAGCGATGCCAGACTCCTCGCCTTCTGCGCGCGGTCGATCTCGCCTCGCTTGACGGTGAGGATGCGGGCGAGAACGTCAGGGACATCGGTAGCAACTGCTCCGGAAGATGAATCCGCCATGGCTCAGGCCCCGAGCTTCTGCGTCAATGCCGCGAACGCATCGAGGCGCTTCCGCGCAGCGCCGTTCTCCAGCACCTCGAAGGCCCGCTCCACGCCCTCTTCGAAACTCGCGGCCTTGCCCGACACATAGATCGCCGCGCCGGCATTGAGGCCCACGATGTCGCGCGGGGCGCCGGCCCGGTTTTCCAGCGCCGCGAGCAGCATGTCGCGCGACTCCTCCACCGTGGCCACGCGCAGGGATTTCGCGTCATGCAACGGCAGGCCGAAGCGCTTCGGGCTGACGGTGTATTCCTCGATTCGCCCGTCCTTCAACTCGCCGACCATGGTGTCGCCCGAGATGGAAATCTCGTCGAGGCCTTCCATGCCGAACACCGTCATGGCGTGCTTGGCGCCGAGGCGCTGCAGCACGCGCACCAGGATGCCGACGAGGTCCTGGTGGAACACGCCCATCAGCTGCGTCGGCGCACCGGCCGGATTGGTCAATGGCCCAAGCAGGTTGAAGATGGTGCGCACGCCCAGCTCGCGCCGCACCGGCGCCGCGTGCTTCATGGCCGAATGATGGTTCGGCGCGAACATGAAGCCCACGCCCAGCTCGTCGATGCAGCGTCCGATCTGTTCGGGCTTGAGGTTGATGTTGACGCCCAGCGCCTCCATCACGTCGGCGCTCCCCGACTTGGAGGACACCGAGCGCCCGCCGTGCTTGGCCACGCGCGCGCCCGCCGCCGCGCACACGAACACCGAGGCGCTGGAGATATTGAAGGTGTGCGCGCCGTCACCGCCGGTGCCGACGATGTCAACGAGGTGCGTGTCATCGCCCACCGGCACGCGCGTCGCCAGTTCGCGCATCACCTGCGCCGCGGCCGTGATCTCGCCGATGGTCTCCTTCTTCACGCGCAGGCCGGTGATGATGGCTGATATCAGCACCGGCGACAGCTCCCCGCCCATGATCTTGCGCATCAGGTCGAGCATCTCGTCGTGAAAGATCTCGCGGTGCTCGATGATGCGCGTCAGCGCTTCCTGGGTGGTGATGGTCATGCGGCCTCCGGTGGTTATCGCACCGGCTTGCCGATGCGGCTGTGTCTGTCAACGCATCGACGGATGCGCCGGCAACGCCGATGAAGCGTGCACCGGCGAACCCTGCGGCGGATCTAGTGCATCGTCATCTCGAGAAAGCTGCGCAGCATGGCATGGCCGTGCTCGGTGAGGATGGACTCGGGATGGAACTGCACGCCCTCCACTGCCAATGTCTTGTGGCGCAGGCCCATGATCTCGCCATCGGCGGTCCACGCCGTGATCTCCAGGCAATCGGGAAGCGAGGCCCGCTCCACCGCCAGCGAGTGGTAGCGCGTGGCGGTGAATGGGTTCGGCAGGCCGCGAAACACGCCCGCCCCCGCATGCTCGATGGGCGAAGTCTTGCCGTGCATCAGGGTGCGCGCGTGGACCACCTTGCCGCCGAAAGCCTGGCCGATAGCCTGGTGCCCGAGGCACACGCCGAGAATCGGCTTCTTGCCGGCGAAATGCGTGATGGCTTCGAGCGACACGCCGGCCTCGCTGGGCGAACACGGCCCCGGGGAGATGACGATGCGCTCCGGGTCGAGGCGCTCGATGTCGGCGATGCCGGCTTCGTCATTGCGCAATACCTTCACGTCGGCGCCCAGCTCGCCGAAATACTGCACCAGGTTGTAGGTGAATGAATCGTAGTTGTCGATCATCAGCAGCATATCAAGCCTAACTTGCTGTTATGTAACTGTTATTCTTTGCACTATGCCGAGTGATACCCCTACTAATACCCTCTATTTTTGGGGATGCTTCGCATCTGGCAAGGGCAAAATATTGCGGTTTCGGCAGCAAAACGCAGACACCAATTCTCGCCTGAAATGCCCGCAAGCGTAAGCCCTCGCAAAATGAAAAGTCCCCCTTTGATTGTCTTGGATTGTTTTTCAAAGTCAGGCCGTAGGGGGTGGGGGGGGTTAGCCTTTCTGCGAAATTACTCCCGAGCCTGCTCTTGAAGCGCTTCGAAATGTTTTAAGTTTCTCTGCGATGACGTGAAATCGCCAATGCAGCCGTATCAAGGAACTCGCCTGACACTCTACTTTGATTTATTCGTGAGCGTTTTTGCAGGTCGCTTTTCCAGCCATTTAGCTGCGGTGAAGTAAGACTTTCCATCGCGATATTTCGCCCTTGGATGGCTTCTATCTCCTTCGTTTCTTTTGTACTGATCAAGGGTCGTAAACCCGATTTTCGCGACAGCGCCATTAATGGTTAAAACGGTAGCCTCCAGCCCCTTCTGTCCCTTAAAGCAAAAGGGGTCATTCATGGCAATCTGAAAATGCGCGGATATTTCCCCCTTTTCCCTATGCTTAAGTGCGGCATAAAAATCACTTTCCATAACACAAGCAAAACTGTCCAAGTGCTCCATAAGAACTTTATCGTCTGCGCGGATATTATTAGGGAATCGCTGATCAAGTAGTCGCGCGAGGCGACAGATGAACGCGATTCGGTTGAATTTGTGAATTGAACGACATTTTTATCATCATGAGGGCGATTTTGAGAGGGAATGCGAGGTATATCCACTCACTTGGCTCACACCGGA
>CANJXQ010000248.1 GCA_947478805.1 Betaproteobacteria bacterium
CCTGGGTGGGCGGGCTGCTGGTCGGCATCGGACCGGCGGGCGAGATCACCGGCTACGGTACCAATGGCTGGATCGCCGCCGGCCTCACCTTGTTTGGCGTGTTCTGGGTGTCGCGCGTGAGACCGGCAGCCGCGCCTGCCGGAGCAATGCCTCCACATGGATGAACTCAAGGCGCTTGAATCTTCCGGATTCACGCTGCCCAGCATCGCCTACCTCGCCGGATCCTTCGCGTTCAGCATCCTCGGGTACGCGGCCTATCGATACGGCAAGAACGCCTCCCGATCCGGGCCGTTCTGGATCGGCATCGCGCTGATGGTCTACCCCTACTTCATCAGCGAGACCTGGATCATGTACACAGCCGGCGCGGGGCTGTGCGCTGCCTTGTTCGTGTTCCGCAACTAGCGACAGGCAACACGTCGAGCGCGCGGCGTTTTCGCTACACTGGCGTCCGCAGCGCAAACGATCTTCCGACCGACCTGAAGCAACCGGAACACGCCATGACAACGCACCGACCCACAGCAATCGTCGCTCCGGCATTGCTCTGCAAGAGGATCCGCCCGGCCTGCACGCACTCGCTGCGGCGACTTGCCGCCCTGTTCGCCCTGGCGCTCGGCTGCGCCCTCGCCGCACCAAGCAGCCATGCGCTGACGCCCGAGGAAGCCACGCACGTCGGCGGCGACCTGAAGCATGCGGGCGCCAAGCTCGCCACGCTGCAGGAGGCCACCGGCAAGGTGATCGACATTGCGCCCTCGACACTCGGCGAATTGAGCGACGCGGTGAACCGCATCGTCGATTCCCGGGGCCCGCGCACGGGCACGCACAATGCCTGGCTCGCGCTGCTTTCGCTCGCCATCGTCGGCGCGCTGATGCTCGCCTACCGGCGCGCCACGGCGAAAATGCGCCAGAAGCGGCTGCAGGACCCGCTGCACGCGCGCGGCGCAGCCGGCCTGATGGCACTCGACATCGGTTACTGGGCGGTGATGGCCGCCAGCGCCTACGTGCTGGTGGAGATCCTGTTCCACGGAGACCACCACCACAGCCTGATGATGGTGGCGGTCCTGTGGGCCTTCGTGCGCTGGCGCCTGTTCGTGCTGCTGCTCGACATCGTGCTGCGCCCGAAGCTGCCCGCCTACCGGCTCATCGCCATGAGTGACAGGGTGGCGCTGCAGGTCAAGTGGATCATCGCGCTTGCAACACTGGCGGGCATCTTCGGCATTTCGGTGATGCCGGTGCTATTGCGTGCCGGCCTGCCGATCCCCGCCGGCCAGGTGATCGTGCTGGTGCAGGGCGTCATCGTCGCCGCCGGCGGGTTGCTCGCGCTGTGGCGCTACAAGGCATCCCATGTGGCCACCGGCACGGCCCGGACACTGACGGTGCGCATCTGGGTCGGCTTCGGGGCCGCTGCCATCGCGGCCACCTGGTTTGCATGGAGCATCTCGGTTCTGCTGCTGGAATTCTCCATATTCCACTCGCTGGTGGCGACCTTGCGCATCGCCGGGCTGGCCTATGTTCTCGACATGCTCCTCGGACTGTCCTCGCACTCGACGCGGGTGCAGTTCCTGCAGCGCTCGATCACGGCCGCGGCGGCGCTGGCCATCGGCATTGTCACAGCCCAGGTGTGGCTGGTGGACGAGCTCGAAATCCTGACATCGGCGCAATGGGCGCCGATCCGCCGCTCGCTCATCTCGGCCGCGGTCACCCTGTTCGTGGGCTACGTCGGCTGGCGCTACCTGCACCACTGGACCGAAAAGCGCCTGCGCGCGGCGTCGGCCGGCATCGGGCCCGAGTCGGACGACGAGGCGATCGAGCCGGCCTCGCGGCTGACCACCGCGCTGCCCATGCTGCGCATCCTCGCCGGCATCACCATCCTGGTGGTAGCGGCGCTGCTGGCCCTGTCGCAGCTGGGCGTCGAGATCACGCCGCTGCTCGCCGGCGCCGGCGTGTTCGGCCTGGCGATCAGCTTCGGCTCGCAGGCGCTGGTGCGCGACATCGTGTCGGGCATCTTCTTCATGTTCGACGATGCGTTCCGGGTCGGCGAGTACATCGACACCGGGCGCCTGAAGGGCACGGTGGAGCGCATTTCGCTGCGTTCGGTGCGCCTGCGCCACCAGAATGGCCAGGTGCACACCATCCCCTACGGGCAGCTCACCTCCATCACCAATTTCAGCCGCGACTGGCAGACGGTGAAGTTCAACCTGCGCCTCGCGCGCGATGCCGACATCGAGAAGGTGAGAAAGACCGCCAAGAAAGTCGGCCTTGAACTGAAGGCAGATCCGGATTTCGGCAAGGAGCTGATCCTGCCGCTGAAGATGCAGGGCGTGGCCGAGATCGCGGATACCGCGCTGGTGGTGCGCTTCAAGTTCACGGTCAAGCCGAGCAACCCGAGCTGGGTGCAGCGCGAATACCTGAAGCGGCTCTACCGGGCCTTCGAGGCCGAGGGCATCGCCTTCGCCTCGGGGGCGATCACGGTGCAAAATGCGGACGGGTCAACCCCACCGCAGACTGCCATTGCCGCTGCTGCAGGTGCGGCAGCGGCCGAGGCGGCGACGCAGGCAGGCTCCCGCTCGCCATAGGGGCTGTTCACGGAAAGACCATGCTTTTCGTGGCCTCGTCGTAGCGGAAACTGCAACGCTCGGTGCGCGACTCGTGCTGCGCCACGCCGTATTCGCCGGCGATGCTCACTTCGTAGCCGAAGTCCTCCAGGCATTGCAGCAGGGCCTTCTTCTGCTCGCCGAACCATTCCGCCGTCCAGGCCTCGAACAGGATGGGTGGGAATCGGTTCTTCACCAGCGTATTGACTGCGCCCCGGACGACGAGTTCTTCGGCGCCTTCCACGTCGATCTTGACCAGCCCGATGGGCGGCAAGTCCAGACTGTCGAGCGACGCGTAGCGCACCTTGCGCGTCTTCTTCGACCCATCCTTGAAGTAGGTCGCGCGCGAACGATCGTGCTCGCTGAACGACAATATCGACAGGCCGCCCGGATTGAACTCGCGGGCGTAGTCGGGATCCGGAAAGTCGATCCATTGCGGCGAGGCCGGCGGATTTCCCAGCGCCATTTCGTAGCCGACGAGATTGTCCAGGCCGTTGAGAAAGGCGTTGCCGCACAGTTGCTGGAACACGATGCGCTGCGGCTCGAAAGCGTGCACGCTCCCCAGGCCCATCCGCGCGATGGGCACGGCAAACGCACCCAGGTTCGCACCGACATCCAGCACGTTCTTGGCTTCGCCGAGCGCGAGCAGGCGCCGGGCCAGTTCCAGGTTGACCGGCTCCCATTGCCGTTCGCGGGCAAGGTGCTGGCCGATCACTTCATGTTCCCAGACCATGAAGCGTCCCTGGGGGGTGTCAACGATTTGGGGCAGTGGCAACATGTGTGGCACGCAACTCCTGTTGGAAAGGGCCCCGTAGGGAGCCTCGGGGGCACGCTATCCCAATCTTTCACCTGGTGCAATTTCAGCTCCGGCGGCGTTTAGATCCCCCTTGCCGAAGCCCCGTATCGGAACCCCGGGAAGCGTGCCAGCGCCCCGGCACCGATCCACCCCCAAAAAAGGGCCTGTAAGCACCTCAATTCACGGATTTTGCAGCGATTTAGGCTGAAAAGCGGGGCCAAGAGCAGGTACAATGCTGCGTTTCCCGATCCGGTCGGACTTGCTTTGCACGTTCCAACTAGGCGGCACACTCGATGTGCGGCAAAAAAACCGGCGCGGGGCGGAAGCGCAATCCCTTTTTTGAAGCACGACACCGCTCGGTGACTCGTCATCCGGGCCAAGACTGCAATCACTTTAAGAAGGCAACACCATGGCAAGGCAGAAGCCGCTCAACCTCTATCGCAACATCGGCATCATCGCGCACATCGATGCCGGCAAGACTACGACCACCGAGCGGGTCCTCTACTACACCGGCCGCAAGCACCAGATCATCGAGGTGCACG
>CANJXQ010000249.1 GCA_947478805.1 Betaproteobacteria bacterium
CATAGTTGGTTCAACCGCTTTCGCAAGCTGTTGGTGCGCTATGAGAAACTCGATCGCAGCTTCCTCGCGCTCAATCATCTCGCGGCTGGCATCATCGCGTTCCGCAAAGTGAATCTGAAGATAAATATTATTTACGGATAAATTCTTAGAAAGATACTTAAGGTCGTATGTGTTGTGCGCCACGACTTCCATTACGCCATCCATTAGGCCCGTTTGCGCATTTCTCGTTGAGTAAACCCGGTGCTTCAAAGACAGGATGACAAAGATGTAGTCAGGGTCCTCAACATAGGCAGTCCTGATCCTCTGAAACGAAGTGATATTAGGGGACTTGCCACTCGATTTGATATCTTCGGCAGTAGCCTTAACGTCTACTTCGGCGGTCACACCTGATTCAATCTTGCGCGCCTTTTTGAACTGGAGGATCACATCAGCCATGTAGAGACGTTCCTTCGACTCAACATTTATGAGTGCGTACTTATTTTTCGTATCATCAAGCACATCTTGGAAAACTTCGACAGCCCAAGCCTCAACAAACGGTCCGGCTATCTTGTTGATGTTCTCCATGGGCAGGCCAAGCTTTAGATTCGTGTTGATAATTATCTTATTTCGGCCCCTTTTTATCGCGTCACTCATAATGGACTCGGTTGCAGCGATCACGAATGCCGAGCACTCCTCGTAATCGGCACATTGCTTTGGCTGCTTCAATTCGAGATCATCGTATTCCATTACGATCGCTTTCCTATTGCTCTGTTTCCGTGAAGCCCAACGTCATGCACACCGGACGCGCTCCAGCCTGTCCGGTGTGCCTATAAGTTAGACGCATAAACTAATTTCCGCGCGACCTTCGAAGCTCGCGAATAGTTTCTTTTTGCAATTCAATTATCGCGCACTGGTTTAGTGTTATTCGAACAAATGCAGCATCTAGCCTCAAGAACAGACCAACCAGAACCCCCACCACAGCGATAGAAATTCCCGCGACTGAGTCAAAGAGCCAAGCGAGTAATAAACCAATCAGTAGAGAGGCACCACCAATAATGTATGCCCACCGCTCCTGCAAACCTGCGGTCTTAATCTCATCCTTCGTACTGCCAATGACAGTTGCGTCAGGACCAAGTAGTTGCTCAAACGCATCGTTGACTGCACGGTTTTGATCGCGTGATTTCATTGGCTACCCATTAAGGTCATAGTGGGTCTATCTCGAAGAGCGATCAGTTCCGCGAATTGCGAGGAGGAATAGCCCCGATGGAACGGCCCAAGCAAAGAAAAATAAAGTGAGCGGAATTGCATTGAGAATGTGATGAAGGCCGAACCAATCCTCAGGAGCTTCCGCCCAGCTGACTCCTCCTTTGGCTAGTAAGTCAACGAGTGACAATGGCACCCATGCACCGAATTTCAGCCACGTGTATGTCTGCCACCCTACGGTACCGAGCGCTAAGAAAATGCATATCGAAAATTCGGCCCAAATCATGAAGTCCACATCATTTTTTCTGAAATCTTTGCTCACGTGTGGGGGCACTGTTACGTCTAGCGTTCAATAACCGGCAAAAAACGCCGGATAAAAAGGAGGGGACCCGGCGCACGTTCAAAAACAGGTCTTAGATTCAATGCGTTAAGGTGCCGTGTATGCACGTAGCCCCCTGATAACCGGCGTAATCGGCGCAATCCATTGAATGCAAAGCATACGCCGCATCGCTCCTGGCCAACAGAGGGCGATAAGCGGTATCTGAACACGAGATTGCTTCGTCGCTGCGCTCCTCGCAATGACGGCCGGGGAATCGTGGCCTAGAGCATTGCCGGCGATGCGCTACAGAGCGCTCGCCCCGTAATTTGTGCACTTTTCCATTTTCAGATCTAGGATAGGCGCTGCAAAGTGCCTTATTCGATTGCTATTTTTCGCAATCACCCGCGTCGAAAATCTCAGCCCCCGGTAGGCGTGCGCATCGCCTGAAGGATCCTGCGCATGTCCCCGATCGTGGTCGGGCGCGGGTTAGTGGCGACCTGGCCGCTTTTCATCGCCCATTGCGCAAGGCACTCGCGGTCGGCATCGGTCTTCACGAATTCGTCGAGGCTGACGTCCAGGCCGACGCGATGTCGAAGCGCGGCGAGCGCCTTCGACGCGGTGGCGCCGCCGAAGATTTCCGTGATGAGCACTTCGGGGTCAGTGTCAATTACCTCCCGATGGTCACCGTGATCATCCAGGCCGACGGGATTCCCAAAGCCGACGCCAAGGCCTAAGTTCTACCCGGCGTTATTCCGGTTTAGGTATCAGAATCGCCCGATTTCAGGCGCGGGTTCATGGGTCATGAAATAAAAGTCATGAAATTGCGGTTTCCTGACTCACCGGCCCGGGTCAGCGCATCGTCGCGTTCTTGAGCACGTCCGCCAATTTTGGCGGCTTCCGCCTTGAGGCAGGTGAACGTTCCATGCGAGCCTGCGCCTTTTCGCCTTGTCGGCGCAGCAACGTACGCGTCAGCCGAACTCCAGCTCGATCTTTCCGGCGCGCCGCCGTACCGGACCCACTACGATCTTGACGTCACGTCCCAGTCGGGTCAGGAGCTCCAGCAACTTGGCTTCGCTCACGCCGCGGAACTGGCCCCGTGTAATACGCGAGACCTTTGACTGATCGATGCCGAGCAGCGCGGCCGCCGCCGCTTGCGTCAGATGGCGCGCCTTGATGGCGCGCGCGACCTCGGCCGCAATCTGGGACTTGCGTTGCATTTCAGCCGCGTCGGGATACCCCAGATCGGCATATACGTTCGTGCTGCCCTCTTGCACGGTGATTGCTGGATGTCGGTTCATTGTCTTGATTCCCGGTTTGCCCGCCATGCGTCGAAATCCGATTTCGCGGCGTTGAGGCGGGCGTTGATCAGATCCAGATCCTGCTTTGGGGTCTGGATGCCCGTTTTGGATTTCTTCTGGAAGCAATGCAGAACATAGACCCACCCTGCAAACTTGACGGTGTAGACGGCGCGATAGGTGTTTCCACGATAGTCCTCGACAACTTCGACCACGGCGGCCGAACCAAATCCGCTCATCGCTTTTGCGTCCGGATGCTTTCCTCCGGCTTGCGCCAGGTCTATCGCGTGGCCGAATACGTCTTGAACGTCCCCGGGCATCGCATCCAGGTCGCGTTTGGACGAGCCAACCCATTTGAGAGGTTTCCGGGGTTGATTGATCATCAGGCAGCATTATGCTTGTTCAGGCATAAATCGCCAAGACCGTCGATCGGCACGACATCCGACCTATGGAGACGACAAGCCGGGGAGCGTCACCCAAAGGATGAACGCCACGCAATCGGACGGTAGATTTTACGAACACCTGCAACGCCGCGCACGAGCGCGCAAAGCTCGTGGTGACGCGGCCGGCGGGGACCTACACCAGCGCCTACCTGCATCCCGCAGTCGAACCAGCGGGCAAGGGCCAACTGCTCTACGAGAAGGAGTTGAAACCCAGGTCGGTGCAGGAGCACAAACACTACCTGACGGCCTACGGGCGGGTGGTGGGGATGCACACGACCGACACCGGCACCTGGAACTCGGGGGTGGGGGTGACGCGGTACTTCCATCACGACAACCTGAATTCGTTCTCATTGTGCTAGCACGCCAGTGAGAACTTGAATTGCCGGTCCACAACCCGGCGCGTCTTGTGCTTGTACTTCGGCCAGGTCTTAGGCGTGGTGGCCGCGTGTGTCTCGGCGGCGTGAACCGCTCTGTCGTAGTGCTCCGCCAACCGGGGGCTGATGCCAGCGTAGTACTCGACCTCGTGCAGAAACTCGGCGCGAGCCTCCGGGTGATACTGGACCGTTCTCACCGCCGAATTAGACGACGGGCTTCCGCGTGAACCTCTTCGGCCGATACGAGCTTGACAGCGCCGGACTCGATCTCTGCGACCCGGCGCTC
>CANJXQ010000250.1 GCA_947478805.1 Betaproteobacteria bacterium
GGTACGCCGTGTCTCTATTCACCGTCACAAATCTTGTCATTCGTTCGCCTCGCCTGTGTATCCTGTGCCCATATCAAACAACGTTTACTCTGTGGCATAGATGACAAGTTCAATAAATAAGTGTCGGCTAAGTCCGACAGGCTGCTAGGGCGTCGGGTCGGCGCGCAGGGCCACGAGCCCGTCGGCGGCCGATCGTCCGGCGATGGTGCCCAGCCGCGATTTCAGCGTGCGTGCCTGGATGCCGTCCGCGCCCAGCACGGCCGAGTAGTACACCGTGTTCGACATCACTTTCTTCACGTAATCGCGCGTCTCGTTGAAGGGAATGGATTCGGCGTAGATCGCGCCTTCCAGCGGCCGCGCGTCACGCCACCTGCGCGCGCGCCCCGGGCCGGCATTGTAGGCGGCCGCGGCCAGCACCGGCTGGCCGTCCAGGTCATCGAGCACCTGGCGCAGATAGAACGTGCCCAGCGCTGCGTTCACCTGCGGTTCATGCGCGCGCGACCAGGCGTAGTCCTTCATGCCCATCTTGCGCGCCACCCATTGCGCGGTGGCGGGCATGAGCTGCATCAACCCAGTGGCCCCGACGCCGGACTTGGCGCGCGAGATGAAGCGGCTTTCCTGGCGCACCAGCCCGAGCACCAGCGGCTCTTCCAGGGAGCGCGCGCGCGCCGCGCCCGACAGCACCTCGCGATACGGTGCCAGATAGCGCACCGAGAAATCATGCAGCGCCACGGTGCGATCGGCGGTGTTGATGGCACGATCCCAGATCTCGTTGTTGCGCGCGAGCTGCGCCGCGGCCAGCAGCGAGCGGTCATCCATGCCGCGCAGGGACCAGTTCCATTCGCGCGTCGCCTCGGTGCGCATGTCCAGGCGAAACAGCGCCAGCGCGCGCTGCAATCCGGCATTCGCCGCCGCCGCCGCAATCTCCTCGGCGGTCGGGCTGCTCGCGGCAGCCGGCAGGCGCACCGCCTGTCCCAGTTCTTCGCCGGCGAGGCGGCCATAAAAATGGTGTTCGCTGGCGATCTTCACAAACTGTTCCTGCGCGGCCGCGCGCTGCTCCGGGGTTTGCGCCTGCGCCTTGAGCGCCCGTCCCAGCCAATACACCCAGGTCGGATCGATGCGACCGGCGCTCGTCATGCGCGCAATGGCCGCCTGGACCTCGCCCCAGTTGTCCTGCCTGAGCGCAATGCGCGCCCGCCATGCCCATTGCTCGTCGCTGAGGATGCCGTCGATGCCGGCCGACAGGCGATCGGCCTCGGCAAACCAGGCAACGGCATCGGCCATGTGGCGGCGCGCCGCTGCGGTGGCAATCGCACCCAGCACCCAAGCCTGGTCCGGAACGGCGAAACGCTCGCGGATCGGTGCCCGCCAGTACCCGGCCGCCACGGCAGGGTCGTCGCGCGCAATGCGCAGCACCGTGGCGATATACAGTTCGCGTTCGCGACGTCGGGATAGCGCGGCAGACGCCTGCTCGGCGAACTTCACGGAGCCGCTCAGCGCGAGGTCGAGCAACCGGTACTCGGGAATTTCATCGCGCGGCAGGCGTGCCACGAGGCGCCGTGCCGTCGCGAGCTGGTTGGCATCCACCAGGACGCGAAAGCGCTCCCAGATCTGTTGCGGCCCCCACTGCCCCGAGTTGATCAAACCCTCGACCATGGGCACACAGCCTTCGGGCAGCTCGCGCGGCGCGAGCCACAGCGGCCGCAACTCCGACGCAGCCGCAGCGTCACCCGCCTGCGCGCGTCCCAGCAGGCTGTAGCAGGTGACTTCGGGATCATCGCCAAAGACGCGGGGCGCCTCGTCACGGAACAAGTCCCAGGCGCCCTTCTTGCCCAGTACTTTCAGCCAATCACGGCGCAACTGCTCGGCCAGCAGGCTGCCGTTGTTGCGCGACAGGAACCAGCGCACTTCCTCGGGCGAGCGATCCTCGAGTCGCTGGCGCAATTGCCAGTAGCCGACCCAGGGTTCGAGCACGTGGCCGCCGACCGCTTGTGCCGCGCGCGCCAGTTTCGCCGAGTCACCGACGCGAAATGCATCGCGCGCTTCGAGCACCGCCTGGTCGGGATCGGACGCTTTTTGCTTGGGCAGCGGTCGCGCCCATGCAGAATTCATCCACAAGCTCCCCGGCAGCGCCATCAACAGCGCCATAAGGAGGAGCAATGCTATAGTGGAGCGACTCTTCATGATCTGGTTGAACAATACCACAACAAGCCTTTATTTCCACTGGATATTTAGTTGACCGATATCTCCAAGACCGGCGGCCCGCCCGACGACCTTGTCGAATGGCGCAAGGCGCAGCGCGTCGCCCTCATTGATCAACGCATGGCGACACCAAAGGAAACACGAATCGCCTGGCGGATGGCCATGGACCGTTTCATCGAACGCGGATTCCCGGAACTGGCCCGCCAGGTGAATACCAAGCCGGCCGTCGTCGCCTTTTGCTGGCCTTACAAGAACGAGTACGACGCCCGTCACATCGCGGCCAGATTGCGCACGGCCGGTGCAGTCACGGCGCTCCCGGTCGTCGTCGCCCCGGGGGAACCCCTGGTGTTTCGCCCATGGCGACCCGGCATGAAACTCGCCGTTGGCCCGCTTCGCATTCCATACCCGGCTGAGGGGCCGGAGGTGAAGCCTACTGTCGTCTTGCTGCCGATGGCGGGATTCGACAATCGCGGCTACCGCCTCGGTTACGGCGGCGGATACTTCGACCGAACCCTCGTGGCCATGCACCCGCGACCGCTGATGATTGGCGTGACGCACGAATTTTCGCGCCTGCCCACCATCTACCCGCAGTTGCACGATGTCCCGCTCGACTACATCGTCACTGAAGCGGGCATTTACCGCCGGGATGGCGACCTGCGCGGCACGCGCCTGGAGTTCCTCGGGGAACCGGCAGAACCTGCAGTCCCGGGGTTCAAGGCGGCAGCAGGATCGGCGCTCCCGGACGGCAGGTGAATCGACGATACTTGGCGGATACATCAGAACACCCAGGGAGGCCCGACATGCTGCGCATTCATCACCACCCGCGATCGACCTACTCGCGCCGCGTCCTCATCGCGCTGGCGGAAAAGAACATCCCGCATGAGCTCGTCGCAGTCGACATGGAAAAAAAGGCGCACCGGGCGCCGGATTACCTCACCTACAACCCCTACGCGCGCGTGCCGACGCTGGAAGAAGATGGCTTCGTTCTGTACGAGTCCACTGCCATCCTGAATTACCTCGAGGCGACGCGCCCGGCGCCGCCGCTGGTGCCGGCCGATGCGCGCGGGCGCGCGCTGGTGGACATGCACATGAAGCTGTGCGACCTCCAGATGACGCGCCAGGCCGGCACCATCATCTTCCCCAAGCGCTTTTTGCCGAAGGAGCGCTGGGACGAGAAGGTCATTGCGCAATCGAAGGCCGAGATCGAGAAGCACCTCGACATCCTCGAGCGCATCTACCTCAAGGGGAAAACCTGGCTGGTGGCCGAGCAGTTCACCCTTGCCGAAGTCTGCTATGCGCCGTTCATGGAATTCCTGCCGCTGATGGAGATCGCGCCGCCGCCATCCGTGGCGGCGTGGTCGGCACGCATGCTGTCGCGGCCGAGCGCACTTGCGACCAAGCCGGACAAGTAGCTGCAAGGCCGTTCCCTGGGGCGCGCGGCTACCTCGCTCATTTGGCAGTATTCAAGATACCCAAGCAGGAGCATTGGGATCTCTACAGTACTGTCCGGTTAACTAGAGGGGTATCGGCTTGAAAGCCAATACTGACGCGGGTTTCGAGGCAATTGGGGGTGTCCCCGATTTGAACGGTGTTTGCCTGTTTTCGCTAGCCTGCGAGCTTTTGTTA
>CANJXQ010000251.1 GCA_947478805.1 Betaproteobacteria bacterium
AGCCCGCTGTCCAGATTCGGATTTCGCTCGAAGTTGCGCAGCCGAAGCACCGTGAGATTGCCGAAGGTGTCGGCGAGTTCCATGACCTCCGGCCCGGCAACGCCCAGGCCGATCCGCACCATCTCGAACCCGCCTTCCTTGTCCTTGGGCACCGCGTGCAGCCATGCGAGGCCATCCCGCACGCCGCCTTCGCTGAGCGTGAACGCACGAAGCGCCTCGTTGTTGCCCGCGAGCAGCGCCGCAGGCGTGGAGGTCAGCGCCTCGCCGATCCGTCTCACGGTGACCTGCTTCAGGTCCTGGTCGTACACCCACACACGGTTGCCATCGCCAACGATCAGTTGCGCATAAGGTTTTTCGTAGGCCCACCGGAATCTTCCCGGGCGTGCGAAGGCAAGTGTCCCTTTCGAGTCCTGCAGGACCTTGCCGTTTCGATCGCGTACCTTCTGATCGAATCCCGAGCGTCCGGCTTGCGTCGAGGTCAGAAACGCCTGAAACCGTTCGAGCGCCGATGCCACCGCGGACGTCGAGACGATCGACAGGCAGACTGCGCCTGCGAGTGCCCGAACCCACTTGAACCGCAGAGAGAGCGTCATACGCCCGATTATAGCGGCGCGGGCGCGCTCAGCCCGGTGGCCAGGCCGCGGGACGTCCGGTGGCATAGCCCTGATATCCGGCAAACCCCATGTTCTCGAGGAATCCCGCCATCGCCGCATCCTCGACGCTCTGGGCAATGACCGGCACATCGAGCTGACGCGCCGCCTGGAGCAGGGACTCGACATAGAAACGGGTACCCCGGTCGGACACAAGCTTGGCCGTGTGCAGACCGGAGAGCTTCACATAGGCCGGCAGCAGCCGCTGGGCGAGAGCGAGGCTTTCGCGATGCAAGCCGTAATGGTCGATGGCCAGGTTCGAACCGCGCGCCCGGACAAACTCCGCAAACTCGAGCGCGGCCGTTTCATCCTGGAGCGCACCGTGTTCGCTGAGCTCGAAAATCACCCGGACGCCCGATTGCCGCAAGCTGTCGAGCGATTTCGCCACCGAGCGCCTGAAGGATGCATCACCGAGCGAACGTGGCGCAACATTGATTGCAACCGCCGTCCCGGACGCGATGCGTGCCGCGAACTGCGCCACCTGACTGACTATTGCCGCATCGAAACGAGCCGAGAATCCGAGGCGGCCCACCATCGGCATGAACTCGGCCGCGGGAAGCACGGTCCCGCGCGCATCTAGAATGCGGCCCATCAGCTCCAGATGAAGTACATCCCTCGACGGCAGTGACAACACCGATTGGCCCGCAAGCTGCAATCGTTGGTCCCTGAGCGCCTGCTCGATCGTCACCGACCAGTCCTGCTTCGACGGCAATCCGTCGGTGTGGATTACCTCCACCTCGAGCGCCCCCGACCCCCGCTCCGCGGCTTTCGCAAGCAAGCCGTCGACCGCGCGGATCAGGCTCTCCAGCGCTGGGTGGCCTGCATCGGTGACGACCGCCGCAGCGTACACGTGAGCATTCCCGTCCATCCCGAGTTCCTCGATGGACGATTGAACCTGCAGCAGAAGGCGTTCGAGTAACGTCCGCGTACCGGCAGGATCGCGCCCTGGCAGAGCCAGTGCAAACAAGGCCCCGGCCCAGCGTCCGCAGAATCCCGATGCGCTGACGGAAGTCTCGCCGAGGGAACGTCCGATCGCACGCATCAGTTCATCGCCCTTCGCCTGACCGAAGCGACGATTAATCGCGGAAAAATCCGATATCTGCACCAGCGCAAGCGCCCCCGCAAAGCTTTCCTGCTCGGCCTCGTACCGCACCTTGAATCGGTCGGCAAAGCCACCCCGGCTGAGCAGACGCGTGACTTCGTCGGTAAAGATGAGGGTGGCGAGATGTTCCGCGCGCGCCGTCTCAGCCTCAAGCGCTGCCCTTACCTTGCCCGACAGGGAATTCATTGCGTCCACCACGCGCGAGAGTTCGCGGGTTTCCGCCGGAGTATCGACGGAAACAAATTCCCGTCGTGCGATGGCCTCCGCCGCGCGCTCGATCGCGGCAAGCGGCCTCAGGACACCTCGCAGGAAGGCCCGCATGGAAAGCAGCGCGAGCACGTACAGCAGCGCCAGCCAGAACAGGGTGTCGCGTGCCGACGACCAGAGCTGTTCGTAGGCAAATCGGGAATGGCTCGTGACCCTGACGCGCCCGAGCTGCGTCCATCCGGTGGTGACGAGCGACTCCGCGGTCGGCGCCCCCATCGGGAAAGCTCGGACGAACCATGCGGGAACGTCGGCGACCGTTGGCGCCAGCACCTTACTGACAAGAACCTCGTTGTCGATGGACACGAACTCGATCCGCTCGTAATAACCGCGGTCGAACGATGCATTGATCACGGTCTCGGCGAGCGCACGGTCACCGCGATTCAGCAGTATTCCAAGTGAAAGACCCAACGAGGTAGCGGCATCCTGCGCGTGGGATTCGAGTTGTTCCTGCAAGTGGGACCGCGCGTTGAGCAGATAGAGCGTTTGTACACCCACTATCACAAGCAGGAATACGGCAGATATGCCGAGAAAGAGAATTCTGCCGAGCGTCGCACGTGGACGGGGAGCGTTCATAAGGTGCGCGCCTCGCGGTCAAGGCGATCCAGAAGCGAGGTCCAATTCCGAATCTGTCGTGGCGACCCCGCCCTGCCCCGAGACTCGATCCAGACCTCCTCATCGTTGAAGCTGTAGACCGGGACGAGATCGGTGCGTTGCGATGCCAGACGCACGGTGGCCTCGAGATTATCCAGGATCAGCGGCTCGGCGCTCGGCGTCGGGTAGTACGCGAGCACCATGTGCGCCTGATTGAGTTTGATTGCCTTCACATACACGATACGCAGCTTTGCCTGCGGAACGCCAAGTTCCTTCAGGAGAAAATACTTCGCGATCGCAAAATCCTCGCAATCCCCGCCATTGCTCGCAACCGATTCCGCCGGTGTAGCCCAATAGTCCTCCACCCCCCAGTGCTCGGCGTCGCTTACGAATCGGATCCGGTTGAGATAGGAGTTGACTGCCACAAGACGCTCGCGCTCGGCGGCCTGCCTGTCGGACTGGGATTTCGGGAAGGCTTTCCAGTCAACGAGGCGCTCGCGAGTCCCTGTACCGAACTTCGCAGCGTAGACACGAATGAGTTCTGCGGATACCGCATTGGTGAAACCGGGATCCGCGAATGCTGCCGTAACGCTCAGGCAGATGGCGGCGAGTAGCGGGAGTCGAACAGCGCGCTTCGGGACAACCGGAAGATGCATGAATTGAAAGTCTGACGGATCGTGTCGCCCCGAAACCCCGGGCGGTACGTCACGATACGCGAATGCCCCTCGCCCGCCTAGCGCCGACAGTTCATCTGGGCCATGGGCCCCTGGCCGTCGCAGCTCGCCGACTGCACGAGCGCAACTACGTTGTTCCGGCCGCAGTCTGTCGATACGAATCTGGAACATGGGCAGGTTTGTTGGCGCAACTACTCCCCTTGCCGCGCAGGAACCAGGACTTCTCGATTGCCGTTTGATTGC
>CANJXQ010000252.1 GCA_947478805.1 Betaproteobacteria bacterium
CATCGGCCCGATCAACTGGAAAAGAATCAGTGAAGGAAATCCGGTATCGCTGACGTCGAGGGGCTGGAACGATGGAGAAGGATTTACCCTACACTGGGGCTTCAATACGACGGCACAGTACCCTCTTTGGGTTTCGTACGGGGATGCCGATGCCTATCGCGGCAGTCTTTCAAGGGCGATGCTTACGTTTGTGAATAAGCCGACGAAAAAATGATTGCGAATCGAGCGCAACTCTTGCGTCACTTGAGAGATCGGTTTTTGATTGATTGGCACGGTCAGGGTGTCCCTATGGATGATGTCCACGCCCATACGTGGTTCAATCTCGCGGCGGCGAAAGGTGATGCTGGCGCCGTGAAGAACCGCGACCAAGCCACTAAGATGATGACACCGCAGCAAATGGCTGAAGCACAGAAGCTGGCGCGAGAGTGTCAGGCGAGGAACTTCAAGGGGTGTTTATGAACGCTGAGAACGATCCGATACTTGCCGCAGTGTTGCGCTATACCGCGCCTGTCGCGCTATTGAGCATTGTCATCACCATAGGCTTTATCGGATGGATACTCAGCGCATAGGACGCTTCATTATGGTCGCTGGCCTAATGCTGGCGCTCAACGCTCACGCCTTTACCGGCAAGGTGGTGAACGTTGCAGATGGCGACACCATTACCGTCCTGCGCGACCGAACGCAGGTAAAGGTCAGGCTGCTGGAAATTGATGCGCCTGAGAAAGCACAGGCATTCGGCACCAAGTCGAAAGAGTCACTGTCAGAGATGTGCTTCGGCAAGACTGCTGAACTGGCGGACAAGGGTAAAGACAGATACGGGCGCATCCTAGCGCGGGTTACCTGCGACGGTGTGGATGCCAATGCAGAGCAGGTCAGGCGTGGCATGGCGTGGGTCTATGACCGCTATGTCACTGACAAGACGCTTTACGCGGTTCAGGACGAAGCCAAGGCAGAACGCCGTGGGTTATGGCACGGTGACAAGCCAGTGCCGCCGTGGGAATGGCGGCGCAGATAGGGGTATTTATGAACAACGACTTAAAGCTACGGGTTTACATTTCAGCGGTAGTTATCGCCATGATATGCCTTTACGCTTTACCGCTTATTGTTGGCAGCGAATTTAACGCCGTCCGGGGTGAGCTTCTAAAGATTTGTATTGAAAAATATACCCATCTTGGATTTGATTTTTGCTGGCCCAAATCGCAGCAAGAAGTAGAGTTACCTTTTTGGAAATATCTGCTTCCATATCTCTTTGCATTTACGCTTTTATGGTTTAACTGGTTGCTTAAGTTAGATATCAGACTCACCGTAGCCTCGTATCCGAGGCTTGCGATGAATATCCTTTTATGGATTGGCATGCTTGCCGCTGTCGCTGGCATCTGCTTTCCTATCGCACTAGTTTTGGAATCAGAGACGGCAAATCTTTACAAGATATCCCTTCATAGTCTTTGGTCTCCGCCTTGGTTTGCTTTCGCTTGGCTAAGCGCGCCACTTTTGTTTCAACAATTGTTGGGGCCAGTAGCAATTGCCCCAAGTATGAAAAAGGGGAAAATTCTCCTGTTATTACTTGCGGCTACCCCCGTTATTGCGTTTGCTGTGGCCGGGGTCCGTTCGGGGATGCGAGACTACTGGGGCTGATTGGCAGATCAATTCTAAATCACTGGAGGAATTTACCGCGTTCGTCGCAACCCTCAGGGAATAATTGAGGCAAATTAATAGCAATTTTATGGGTATTTACACAGGCCCATTAAGTGGGAGCGCCATATGTATTTAGCATTTGATGTTCGTGTTATGGAAATGTCGTTACGCGGTTTTACTTACGACAGTCGGGAGTACTTTCATCCGTTCTTTGTCTTGGATGGCGTGGATCGAAATCAAAAGCTTGACCTGACAAATATGGGATTGGGGGCTGACTTTCTGTCGGCCGATATAAGAGTCTCGTATTACGAAGAGTTTGAAGGAAAGACGTTTCTTGGGTATATCAGCTGGGGGATTTTTCCTCAGGAAGAAGATATAGGTCATCTGGACGACGCGCATCGTATTTCTATACAGATCAATTTGTCGAAATCAAACCTCGACATGTTTGCCGACAATCTAAAACACCTGCGGCTAACTAAGGTAGTCGTTGATACAGATTTGTTTGTGCGGCAAGGAGAATTCGAGGACAAGTTGTTTCGATTTTCGGAGCCAATGTTCAGTTCTAAAGAGCAGCAGTATGGGAGAGCACTATTTCAGGACTACCGATTTCTCTTTGAGTATCCTCGAAATGAAGGACACGCTGTTACGTGATAAACACGTCTCGCATTTCCAGATGCGGCGTTTGAGGCCCACGGGTTTTACGGCGGGACGCCAACGGCACACTTGGCACAGTGGATTTGCGACAGGCGTGTAGCTCATCTCCGACGGACAGCACTGCTACATTTCCGAAGCCAGTCGGAGACATCCATCCCGTATAGTCAAAAAACCCATAGGCGCCGATTCCCGAAAAAACCACAGCATCTTCACTGCCGCGATCTCGGCTACGACGAAATACTCAGCCCACCTTGCAATCATAGTAGCGCAGGAGTCCGCAGAGCCATCAAATCAACCCGTTCTTCTTGGTTTAGCGTCCGCAGCGAATGGCCGTATCAACAGTTCGAATCCAATGCTGAACCCCAAGTGCTCAATTCACTCAGCCTGCAATCCTTAGACGGTTTGCGATGTGGTATCTTCTACTCCGCCAGAAATTTACTTAAGTTATTGATTATTATATGACTTTTGTCTGGTTATGAAGTACGTCCCACAACCCGTCCCACAATAAATGAAGTGCCACTCGGCCCTCATTATTTGTTCTGAGATTAGTCGCTAGATCAGTCCAATTGGGCGTCCTGCTCATGCCCAGCCGCTTACCTGTTGGCGCTGACGCCGACTAACCTGCTGATTTTGCCCCATCGTCAACCTCTGAAAACTCATAACCGACAACAGTTTGTGGAGCATTCAGGGGGTCATCGAATTCCGGTACGCTGGGTCAATTTGGCGTCAGCGCCAACAGTTGTTGAACTCATGCGCTGACCGCCAGTGCGAGCAACCGTGCGGGATCGGGGCTTAAGCGGGGCGACCGGTCAAGAACTCTAAACCATCCGAGGTAGTTGGTGAGGTATCTCGTGGCAACACCCTTAAAGCCATACAGTCTCGTTCTTTAGCTCCCGCCAGTTGATTTGCGAGACCTTCTTGCTGTGGATTGCCTCTGACATTAAGCTGCAGCACAAACCAAAAACTTATTAATTCAACTGAACTCAATTTCTACTTAGATGGCCAGCAATGAAAAGACGTGACGTATTGCTATTAGTAGCGGGAATTCCTTTTTTTGGCTTTGCAAACGCACAAAGTCGAGTCCCTATTTCTGACGCTCACAACCATTTAGGACTTCTTCGCAAGAATACAGAAGCTGTCTTCAAACTTGGCGCCCTGATGACTGAAGCCGGCGTCAGTCTACTTTCATGGACAGTAGTTCCGGATGCGCCATTTCTTCGTGCCAGCTCGAACGGG
>CANJXQ010000253.1 GCA_947478805.1 Betaproteobacteria bacterium
CACCACGTAGTACGCAAGGGACTCGGTGGCGGCGTCGATGGCCGTCAACCCGCCACCGATGACCACCACCGGTAAGCGCAGTTGCATGTTCGCAATGGAGTCTGCCTTGGCGGCGCCGGTCAATTGAAGTGCCATGAGGAAGTCACTCGCCGTGCGAACGCCGCGAGCCAGTCCGTTGGGGATGTCGAGCACCGTCGGCTTGCCGGCACCCATGCACAGCGCAATATGGTCGAACCCCAGCTCAAGTGCATCGTCGACGGTGAGTGTTCCGCCAAACCGTATGCCCCCGTAGAGGGCAAAATCGGTGCGTCGTTCGAGAAGCAGTCGAACGACTTTCAGGAAGTTCTTGTTCCAGCGCACGGTAATCCCGTACTCCGCGACACCTCCAAAACCTGCCATGACGCGGTCATTGAGGTCTTCGTAGAGCGCGTTGATATCCCGCACCGGTTCAAATGGTATCCGTGTGCCATTCGCGCGTACGCCGCTCAGGCTTGCGTCCAGGGGTTCGATCTTCAGCCCGTCGATCCCGACCACTGCGTGACCTTCGTTCAAAAGGTAGTGCGCAAGCGTGAAACCGGCAGGGCCCATGCCGGCGATCAGTACCTTGTGGCCGGAAGACGGTTTGGGCAAGGGGGCTCGAATGTTGAGCGGGTTCCAGCGCGTAAGGAGCGAATAGATCTCGAACCCCCATGGCAATTCGAGCACATCTTTTAGCGTACGGGTTTCCGCTTCGGGAATATTCACCGGCTCCTGCTTCTGGTAGATGCAGGCTTTCATGCAATCGTTGCAGATGCGGTGGCCCGTCGCCGCTGCCATGGGGTTATCAATGGTGATGATGCCCAGGGCTGCTATCGCCAGGCCTTGAGTCTTGGCGATGTGAAATTCGGAAATCTTTTCTTCCAGTGGGCAGCCAGCGAGCTTTACCCCAAAGGCACTCTTCTTGAACTGAACGGCTGCGTCAGCAATGACCTTCTCGCGTAGTCCCTTGGAGCAGGAGTCCTTGCCTTGCTTATGGCACCAGATGCAATAGTTGGCTTGATCGAGCGCACCGACAAGGTCCGTACCATTGTCGGTGAGCGCAAAGCCGTTGCGTCGGCGAATATGCTCCGGCTTTATGGTAAAGCTGCGCACGCCGTCTGCCACCCGAGAGTCGGCGTGCAACAGCAGGTTCTGAGGGTCGGTCTTGGCAGGCGCCTTGAACAGGATTCCCTTGCGCGTATGTTCTCGGCCCGCAGGCGACTGCAGCGCCCAGGCAGCAAAGCGCGTCGCGAGGTCCAATTCGCGTCCATGCGCTGCTTCGTCCTTCTGCCACTCGGTGACTTTCAGGGCGAACGTGAGCTCGTCGAATCGTCCCCCGAAGAGGGTTCGCAACTCAGCTTCAATGGCAATCCCGTCGATGGTTTCTGCTTCTGCCGCCTTGATTTTCGCCGCTGCATGTCGCTGGACAAATCGACGCTTGACCTCATACAGCGGCGCCAGGCTGTCGTGCCGCTGAGACAAAGAGTTCACATCACTCTCAATGCCGAAAAGCTTTGCAACAAAGCGCTCCAAGTGCGGTGAGAGGTCCAGCACAAGTGCGGACTCCGATTTTGCATCTTGGCTTGGGATCGCTGCGCGTGCAGCCAGCAGGCGCTCAGAAAGCCCGGGATCTGCCGCATGAAGCTGGCTCAGGAATGCTGTATCGACCTTGGCGAGGCCTTCGCGCTCGTAGAGTTCCGCGAATGTCAGGCCGAATGCAAGTGTAAGCATGATGCGACGCCTGGTGGGTTGTGGATCGTACGGTTTGTCGTTGCGTGTACGTTTGCAACGCTGCGCATCAAGACCGAGGGGGCTTGCTCTCCCGACTACGGTATTTGCCTACAGGCGCTTCTTTCAGCACGGATCGGTATTACCGCTCCAGATGCTGGAGCTTGTCCGGAACGTCCTTCCATTTCTCTGCGTCGGGAAGAGCGTCCTTCTTGTCTGTAATGGTCGGCCAGATGCGTGACAACTCGAGGTTCAGCGCGATGAATGCGCGCTGGTTCTCCGGAACATCTTCTTCCGGAAAGATGGCGTTGACCGGGCACTCCGGAATGCATACTGCACAGTCGATGCACTCATCGGGTTCGATCACCAGGAAATTGGGCCCTTCCCTGAAGCAATCGACGGGGCATACGTCGACGCAATCGGTATGTTTGCATTTGATGCAGTTTTCGGTAACGACGTGCGTCATGCGATTTCCTTGGCTTCACGGCATCGCCGTGCTGATTGGGTGCGTGGCTGCAATGGGCTCCCCGCGACGCGAGTGATTTTACGCTATCGGGACCGATCATTCCAAATCCAGGGGCAGGGCAGGGGAGATTCCTTGCGGGCGGTCGTTGGGTCATGGCGGACTTGAACGCCCGTGCCAATAACCCCGCGAGGCTTGCAGAAATTGTGTATATTCAACCGCCCCACAGGACCGGCTACCGGAAGCGCGAGCAGGCGCCGAATTCATGGAATGTGTGTGGAGTCTGGCCCGCTGACGGTAGTGGCGGCGAAGGTTTCACTGGGGGCATCCCCCGCATCCTGCGGTGGGCGTAGGGTTCCCAAATCGGAGATGGCATCGATGGCCCTTGAAATGGGGGCAAGGCGCCCCAATTTAGGGCCGCGATGACTGGGTGACCCCTGGGAAGGGCATGGCGTTAATAGGAGCAGGAGCAGACATGATTAAGGTTGAGAACCTGTCAAAGGCGTTCGGCCCCACGCGGGCTGTCGATGACGTGACATTCGAGGTTGCGCGAGGAGAGGTGCTCGGATTCATCGGTCCGAATGGTTCGGGAAAATCGACCACGATGCGGATGATTACCGGATTCATTCCCCCGTCCTCCGGCAAGGTCAGCGTGTGTGGTTTCGACATGCTGAAGGATCCCATCCCGGCCAAGCGCCGGATCGGATACCTGCCCGAATCAGCGGCCTCCTACGACGACATGTCGGTCGTTGCGTTCCTGCGTTTTGCCGCTGACATGCGGGGGTTGACAGGGGAGGCCAAGCGGCGCGCGGTGTCCAGGGCCGTTGAATTGTGCTTTCTCGAGCCAGTGTTGGGGCAGACGATCGATACATTGTCCAAGGGCTTTCGCCACCGAACCTGCTTTGCGCAGGCGCTGATACACGATCCCGACGTGTTGGTGCTCGATGAGCCCACCGACGGTCTGGACCCCAACCAGAAACACGAGGTGCGCGCCCTGATTCGCCGCATGGGTGAGTCCAAGGCCATCATTTTCTCGACACATATACTGGAAGAGGTCGAAGAGGTTTGCACTCGCGCCATCATCATCGATCGGGGTCGGATTGTCGCCAACGGCACGCCGGGTCAGTTGAAAGCCCGTTCAACGCGCGCCGGTTCGGTAGAGCTGACACTCGCC
>CANJXQ010000254.1 GCA_947478805.1 Betaproteobacteria bacterium
TACACATTGGCCACGCCCTGCAGGTACATGGCGAGGCGCTCGATGCCGTAGGTGATTTCGCCGGTGATGGGTTTGCAGTCGATGCCGCCCACCTGCTGGAAGTAGGTGAACTGCGTGACCTCCATGCCGTTCAGCCACACTTCCCAGCCCAGGCCCCAGGCACCGAGGGTCGGGTTCTCCCAGTCGTCTTCCACGAAGCGCACGTCGTTCTGCTTGAGGTCGAGCCCGATGGCTTCCAGTGATCCGAGGTAGAGGTCGATGATGTCGCGCGGCGAGGGCTTGAGCACCACCTGGTACTGGTAGTAGTGCTGCATGCGGTTGGGGTTCTCGCCGTAGCGGCCGTCCTTGGGCCGGCGCGAGGGCTGCACATACGCGGCCTTCCAGGGTTCTGGTCCGATGGCGCGCAGGAAGGTGGCAGTGTGGGAAGTGCCCGCGCCGACTTCCATGTCGTAGGGTTGCAGCAGGGCGCAGCCCTGTTGGCTCCAGTAATCCTGGAGCCGGAAAATGAGTTGCTGGAACGTGAGCATGGAGGGCCTGGAAGCAAATTGGTGTGAACTGCGGGGTGCGAACTGCGGAGTCTGAACCGCGGCGCGTGAACTGCGGCACGAACGCTGCGCTAAAGGCGCGATTTTACTGGCTTTCCGTCGCCAGTAACCGTCGCGGATGGCGGCACTGCGCGCGGCTTCAGGCGTGCCGGCGGCGCCTGTGCAGAAGCCACGCGCCGGCGATGAGCGCGAGGCAGGCGAGCAGGATCGGCCCATCACCAAACAGCGCGCCCGCGCGCACGTAGGGCGTGGCGCCCTCGAAGGGTTGCGCACTGCCTTGCAGCAGGCCCTCGGTGAAGGCGGGCAGGCGTGCGGTGACCGCGCCGCGCTCGTCGATGATGGCGGTGGCGCCGGTGTTGGTGGCGCGCAGCATGTACCGCCCCGTCTCCATGGCGCGCAGGCGCGAGATCTGCAGGTGCTGGTCGGGTGCCAGCGAATCGCCGAACCAGGCGACGTTGCTCACGTTGACGAGCAGTGTGGCGGCGGGGAGCTGCCGGATGATTTCGGCGCCAAAGGCGTCCTCGTAGCAGATGTTCAGCGCGACCCGTAGCGAATCACCGAGTTGCATGGGTTGCGGGTTGGCCGGGCCGCGCGCGAAATCGGAGAGCGGGATGTGCAAGAGGCCCAGCACCCAGCCGAAGCCAGGCGGGATGAATTCCCCGAAGGGCACGAGGTGCGTCTTGGCATACGACTGGTGCGGGGCCATGCCCAGGCTCACCACGCTGTTGGTGTAGGCGACAGCCCGGTTGCCGTTGGATGCTTCGCGCCGCGGCACGCCAACGAGAATGTTGCCGTTGCGTGCGCGGGCGAGCTGCTCCAGCGACGCCAGGTACTCCGGCGGCACGAGATCGAGGAAGCGCGGGATGGCTGTCTCCGGCAGTACGGTGAGCGTCGCCGTGCCCGATGCCGCGAGGCGCCGGTAGGTGTCGAGCGTGGCCTCGAAGCGGCCGGGTTCGAACTTGAGGCTTTGCGGCACATTGCCCTGCGCAAGCGCCACCGTGACGGGCGGGCCGACAGGCGTGGTCCAGGCCACCTGCTTCAACGCATGGCCTGCGGCAAAGAGTGCGATGAACGCGCCGGCGCAGGCGACGCGCAGGCGCAGCGACGGCGGTGATGCCCGTGTGCCCATGGCGCAAACAATGAGGCCTGCCGCCAGCATCGCGGCGAAGGACATGCCGTAGACGCCCGCCACCGGCGCAAATCCCGCGAGCGGCGTATCGGACTGGGCGTACCCCAGGGCGAGCCACGGAAAGCCGGTGAAGATCCAGCCGCGCAGCCATTCCGAGAGAGTCCACAATGCAGGGGCAATGCACAGTGCCCCGATGACCGCGCTTGAGCCAAGGCGCGCTTGCAGGCGCGCATGCAGGTATCCCACGCCGGCCGGATACAGGGCGAGTACCGCGCAGAAGAGCAGCGTGGCGATGGCGGCGATGGGTGCCGGCATCATTCCGATGTCGTGCAGGCTGACGTAGACCCAGGACACGCCGGCGCCGAAATGCCCGAGGCCCCAGGCAAAGCCGATCAGCGCGGCGGGCCTCGCGCCGGGTGCTCGTTGCCAGAGCAGCACCAACACCGCAGGCGACAGGATCGCCAGCGCGGAAATGCCGATGGGCGCGAAGCCGGCCACGGCGAGGGCGCCTGCCAGCGCGGCGATCAGCAGTGGCACGGCAGTTTCACGCGACATGCGCAGCGCTCGCATCGCCAGCGGGCAGGTTGAATGCGGGCAATGTCGCGCCGGTCGTCTCTGAAACGGCGTCGTTCACCCGCGGTTCAGGCCCGGCCGGGCAGTTGCTGGACCTGCAGCGAGTGCAGGCGCCGGCTGTCCGCGCGCAGCACCTGGAAGCGCAGCTCGCCCATGGTCACCGACTCCCCGCGCTTGGGGAGGCGGCCGAAGCGATGGATGACCAGGCCGCCGACGGTGTCGAACTCGTCATCCGGGAACTCGGTGCCGAAGGCGGTGTTGAAATCGGCGATTTCGGTCTGCGCCTTGACACGCCAGGCGCCGGAGTCTTCCTTGATGATGTTGTCGTCGGAGTCGTCGAAGTCGTGCTCGTCCTCGATGTCGCCGACGATCTGCTCGAGCACGTCCTCGATGGTGACCAGGCCCGCCACGCCGCCGTATTCGTCCACCACGATGGCCATGTGGTTGCGGTTGGTGCGGAATTCGCGCAGCAGCACGTTGAGCGGCTTGGATTCGGGGACGAAGATGGCCGGGCGCAGCATGTCGCGCACGTTGAAGTCCTCCTCGCCCGCGTAGTAGCGCAGCAGGTCCTTGGCGAGCAGCACGCCCACCACGTTGTCGCGGTCGCCATCGATTACCGGGAAGCGCGAGTGCGAGGTGGCGATGACCAGCGGGATGAAGCGATCGGGTGTCTCGCCGATGTCGATGACGTCCATCTGCGGCCGCGGCACCATGATGTCGCGCACGTGCATCTCGGACACCTGCATCACGCCCTCGATCATGGACAGGGCGTCCGCATCGAGCAGGTTGCGCTCGTGCGCCGAATGCAGCAGCTCGACGAGTTGCTCGCGGTCCTCGGGCTCGCGCAACAAGAGCGCGGAGAGCCGCTCCATGAGCGTCGGTTTGTGTTCTTCAGTCATGGCATGCGTTCATCGTGTTTCGTTTCGGTAGGGGTCGGGGAAACCGAGGCTGGCGAGGATGCGCCGCTCGCGGCGCTCCATGCGTTCTGCCGCGGTATCGTCTTCGTGATCGTGGCCTTGCAGATGCAGCAGGCCATGCACCAGCAGGTGGGCATAGTGCGCTGCGACCGGCTTTTTCTGCGCGCGTGCTTCCTTCCACACCACGGGCGCGCACAGCACGAGGTCGCCCTCCA
>CANJXQ010000255.1 GCA_947478805.1 Betaproteobacteria bacterium
TACTCGTACAATCCTTGTTGCGCTTTGGTGGTGGACTTGACGTGCCACTCGAGCAATTCATAGCCGAGCGATGCGGCGACTTCCTCGGCGAGTCGGGTCTTGCCGGTGCCGGGCTCACCCTTGATCAGCAGCGGGCGCTGCAGCGTGACGGCGGCATTGACCGCCAGCGTGAGGTCTTCGGTCGTAACGTAAGTATCTGAACCCTGGAAACGCATGACGGACCATGAAAAGGAAGTTGAGCTCCGGATTATAGCCGCGAAGGAGGGGCATCGCCCTTGTGGCGCTCGCCGGCTGGCCTACATTCCCGGGGTGAATGATGGTGCGAGGGGACATATCCCCTTGCGCACTTATCGATCGGGGTCCCTAACGGCAGTACTGCTAGGCGCCCTGTGCCTGTGGCTGCTGGTTGCGGCAGCCGAGGCGGCACCTTCGCCCAAGCCTGAACTGCGGGGCTGGATTGCCGTGGATATCGGCCATACCTTGGCGCTGCCCGGCGCTACGAGTGCGCGCGGATTGACCGAATTCAGCTTCAACCTCACGTTCGGTGGCATGCTGGCGGCAGAAATTGCCGCCGCCGGTGCCGATGCGCGACTGGTGAACGGGGACGGGATGATCGAGAGCCTGCCCGCGCGGGGGCGTGCCGCCGCCGGCTCCCGGCTGCTCTTGGCCGTACACCACGACTCGGTGCAGCCCCGGTTCTTTTCGACATGGACCCACGAGGGCGTCGAGCGGCCCTTCAGCGACCGCAATTCCGGGTTCTCTCTATTCGTGTCGAGAAAAAACGCTGCGCTCAAGGCAAGCCTCGCCTGCGCCTCGGCGATGGGTGCTGCGCTTCGCGCCGCCGGCTTCTCGCCGTCGCTGTACCACGCCGAACGCATCGCCGGCGAAGCCAAGCCCTTTGCCGATCGCGCCAACGGCGTTCACTACTACGACAACCTCATCGTCCTGAAGAGCACGCAGGGCCCGGCGGTGCTGTTCGAGGCCGGCGTCATCGTCAACCGGGACGAAGAATTGCAATTGCTCGATGATGCGCGCCGCGGGCGGATGGCGCGTGCATTGGCAGCGGGAATCGTTTCCTGTACCCGGCGGTAGGGAAGCCGGCGCAGAGGAACGATTTTCCCATGTGTGCGCCGGTGCATGAACGCCAGTGTGCTTCGAATATATATACTCGCTCCGTGCATACGTCAGACGAAGCGCAGCGGGAAAAGTTTACGACCACCTCAGCGGAGGTGCCCGTCGCGGGGCCCGCTGCCAAGGCAGGATTGCTCTTTGCGGCCCTGATGGTCACGCTGCCTTTCCTTAACCCTGTCCATACATTTCCTATTCCGGGTTTTTATGAGTCGGCGCTCGCGATCGGACTCGGGTTGTTGGCGATCGCGTGTGTAACCAAGAGCAACGGGAATTCGAATCCCGGAATTCCTAAAATTGCACTGTGGTCGGCGGCGCTTGCCGGATATCTCTTCTTCCAGTCAACGTGGCCGACAGTGTCCTATGCGGAGCCTGCACAACTCGCCGGACTTCATCTGTTGTGGGCTGCTGCGCTGATGTGCGCAGGTTTTCAGTTGTGCGCTATTTTGGGTTCCGAGAGGGTTGCCAACACACTGGCGACAGCGATTCTTATTGGCGCGCTGGCAAATGCCGGCATGGGCTGGATCCAGATGCTGGACATGACGGATTTCTATGGTGGGTGGGGCGAACACCCTCGGCATATAGTGTCGGGATTTATCTTCCAGCCGAACCTTCATGCCAATTACCTTGTAGTTGGCGTTGCTTGCCTGGCGTATCTTTGGAATGCAAAGATAATTTCACTTTGGTCGAGCTTGATCTCTGGCCTATTGCTGGCCAGCGGCATTGAACTGGCTGCATCGCGGGCTTCGGTACTGATGTTGGGGTGGTTGTTCATGTTTGCACTCTGGTACGCCATCAAAGCGCGTGGCCTGTCCATGCGTCGCGGATTGATGGTCGGTGTGATTGCATTGATCTTGCTCGGAACATTTGCGGCAGGAACGCACATCCTTGTGCCACGCACTGGGGTATTCGAGCGCGTATACGGCATGGTTAGCTCTGGAGAAGGAACTGCTGCCCGTATCGGCATGTACAAGGCCGCGGTTGCTACCTGGTTAAGCGCGCCGTTCTTCGGCGTTGGGATCGATGGCTTTGCGTGGTCACATTTTCAACACGCGAAAGAATGGTTTGAAGGCGATAGCATTACTGTAAATGCGCATAATATTCTGCTGCATTTTCTGGCTGAGTCGGGCCTCATTGGGGCGTTAATCCTCGTGCTTGGCGTCGCATTCTGGCTGGCGCGCAGCCTGAGCGATCTTGCTCACAATCCCCTGTTACCTAAGGCACTTGCGATTGCCATCGTTGGAGTCGAGTTCGCTCACAGTACCGTCGAATTCCCGCTATGGAATGCCGAATACCTTGGCCTCGCTGCGCTGATGATGGGAATGTCCGATCCCAAGAAGAAACAACTGAGTTCCGCAAAAGCGTATATAGCGATGACGGTGGCAGTCGTCGTTTTCGGGGGGGCGCTTCTGGCGTTGACGATACGGGACTACGTGGATCGGCGCGCCCTGCAACACGCGGTCTCGTCGAAGGCACCTGGTGACTTGCAAGTCCAGGCTGATAAACAACGCATCGCTCGCCGGATGGAGCATTCCATTTTGCATCCGTATTTCGACCTCAGTATGGCGTTTTCGATACAGCTTACGAGTGAAGACCTTGAACGGAAGATCAACTTTACCGAGAGGGTGATGCACTTCTGGCCGAGTCGTTGGCTGATCCAAAATCAGATCGTGCTCCTCGCGTTGGCGGGCCGTGAGCAGGAGAGTTTGGCATTGCTGGAGCATCTGGCGAAGCTTCAGCCCTGGACCAACAATGATTTGCGCAATACGCTCGATGGCATCCCATTTACAGAAATGCCCGAAGACTCTCCGCTGCGCCTGAGGGTCGAGGCGCTGGCGCCGCGTGCAAAAAGATAGGCAGCGGACTTTCCTGTCAGAGTGACGGTCTTTTGACCGATACTCACTCGCTCGGCTAGAATAGCGAGGCCAAATGGTAAGCATTCCCAAGTGCCAGATTGGCCCATGATGGTGCTCGGTGCTTACCGGCTCGAAATTGGGGCCGGAGATGCATGCGAGCACTTCCGCAATTCACCTTGATCAGAGAACTCACGATGAGAATTCCGCTCGGATTGATGGCGGCGGCGATGGCAGGCGCGTTCCATGCGTCGGCGGCGCTGGCGCAGGCACAGGCTCCGGCCGGCTCCGCGGACGCAGCGCGCGGGAAGATTTCCATGTGTATCGGCTGCCACGGCATTGCCGCCTACAAGACCGCCTATCCGGAAGTTTATTCGGTGCCGA
>CANJXQ010000256.1 GCA_947478805.1 Betaproteobacteria bacterium
ACCGGCGCCACCATGTTGACGCCGAAGGGCACCACGCGCGGCGCGCCGGCAAGCGCGGTCTCCTCATCGAAGATGTGCGCCTGCACGTGGTTCCAGCCCTGGCCGCCAAATTCCTTCGGCCAGTGACCGCCGAGCCAGCCGCGCTCGGCGAGGATGTCCTGCCAGCGCATGTAGTCCTCGCGCTTTAGATGGCGATGCTCGATCACCTTTCGCGACACCTCCGCGGGCAGGCTGTCGCGCAGGAAGGCGCGCACCTCGTCGCGAAAGGCTATTTCCTTCGTGGAATAGTTGAGGTCCATGCATCAGCTCCGAATGTTGTCGCCCGAAGGCGCTATTTTTGCGCCACGGCGCGTTTGCAATTGGCGAGCACCGGCGTCCCGCCCTCGTCGAGCGAGGCCGATTCACCGTCTACGACCAGCGTGTTCCGGCCATTGGTGTAACGACCGGTCGCACCCTTGACCGGGTCAAGCCGGAACTCGCGTTCCGGGAAGATCACCATGGCCGGCTGGCCGGCGGCGCCGAACCGCACGGCAAGCCGCTTGTTGCCCTCGCAGGTGTACTGCGTGGCACCCACAAGGCGCGGCGACTGCTGCTCGACCGGCTCATTGGTCCAGAAACCCATGCGGGTGATCTTTTCCATGCCGCAGCCGGCAAGGACGAGGCTGGATGCGAACAACACGCCAGCAAGCAACGCTATCGATGGTTTTTTCATTTTCTTCCGTTGAAATTCGGGTTGTGCCTTATCGCATCGCGCACTTCACTTCGCCTGGCTGACGGGCCGCCGTCCAAGCGTCACGGCCCGGGTATCGGATCGAACCCGAAGCGGCGGGCCAGGCCCGCCTCCGCAACCGCCTCCACCAGCACTGGAACGCCCCGCAATTCTACGTGCTCAGCCCGTCCTGCGCGCAGTGCCGCCACCAGGTGATCCGCTTCGAGCGGCTGTCCGTCCTTGCCGCGCAGCGCCGCGAGCAGCGTGGCCAGGTCACGATCGAGCACGCAGCCCAGGCCAAGGTCGGCCAGCAGCCACGCCGTATCCGTATCATCGAAAAGGAGCCCTCGCACCGCGCCCGCCGGCGCACCGGTATGCGCCAGCCAATCCCGACCCGCGTCATCCAGCCGGAACACCCAGGGCGCGCCATCGAGTGCGACGAAGACGCGCTGCGGCCCGTTCTGGAAGTACCAGCGGCCGCGCGCATCCGGCTGGTAATTGCGCGAAATGAAATCATTGAGCGCCGAGTTGCCGATGCGCTCGAACTGCACCTGGCCATCGGGCGCGGCTTCGGTTCCACTTCGGGTCCTCACCTGCCCGGTTCTAAGCAACCAATGGCCGCGGCGGTCCAGGCGCAGCCAGCCGAACACATCGGGCACATCGGGCCAGCGCTGCATGGCGCGAACGACGACCTCATCCATGGATGACTTGCCTCATGCGTCCAGTGTAGGGCCGCACCCGCGCCGGCGCAATGCCGCAAGCTGACCGCCGCAGTGATCCCGCTATACTCCAGCGCATCATCCCACCCCGCACCGGAGGAACAGCATGGCCCGCATTCCCTATCCCGACATCGACCTTCCCGAATACAAGCCCATGGCCGACCGCGTCCGCAAGGAGCGCGCCGGCTGGGTCGGCAACATCCACAAGCTGATCATGTACAGCCCGCAGGTGTTCGATGGCTACATGCACTTCCTTACCGCAATCCGCCAGCAGGCGGTGCTGGACGGCCGCTACCGCGAGCTGGCCATCATGATGGTGGCCGCCATCAATGACGCGGACTACGAATTCAATGCGCATGCTCCCTTCGCGCTCAAGTCGGGCGTCACCCAGTCGCAGATCGACGCCCTCAGGCGCTGCGAGCGGGCCCCGGACCTTGCCCCTGCCGATCGCGCGGTCATCGATTACACCGAGGCCAGCACGCGCAGCGTGCGTGTTCCCGACGACATCTTCAACGCGGTAAAGAAGCACTTCGACGAGCGCCAGTTGATCGAACTGACGCTCACCATCGGCTGCTACAACATGGTGTCGCGGTTCCTGGAGGCCATGCACGTCGACCACGACTACCCGACCAAGTAGGGTGCCGGTGCAACGCGGGGACTTCCGGTTCGCCCACCGCCTGCGCGTGCGCTGGGCGGAGACCGACCTTCAGGGCGTGGTGTTCAACGCCAATTACTATCTCTACTTCGATGTCGCGATCACCGAGTACTGGCGCGCCATCGGTTTCAACTACCCCGCGGGGCTGGTCGAGGCCTACGGCACCGACCTGTACGCGGTGGCCTCGAGCGCGCAGTTCCATGCGCCGGCCGCCTACGACGAGGAGCTGGACATCGCCTGTCGCGCCGCGCGCATCGGCCGCACCTCGGCCGCCTTCGCCCTGGGCATCTGGCGCGGCGACGAGCACCTCACCAGCGGCGAACTCGTGTACGTCAATGCCGATCCGGCAACCCGCAAGCCGGTGCCATTGCCGCAGGCGCTGCTTGATAAGATTTATGGCTTTGAAGTACGAGCACCGGATATAAAGAAATAGAATTGATCATAATTGCAGTCCGTTTCAAGATGAAGGGATACATTCCCTCGCCCCCCTAGATCTTGCCCGCGTAACCCACGATGCCGGTAAGAAAGCGCACCAGGCCGTAGCCGATCCAGATCGGCAGTCGCCTCCACAGCGGTTGGCGGAACCAGCGCTCGCGAGGCACCAGCAGCGCCCCCTCCTCCATTGCCTGGTGCAGCGACAGGCGCAATTGCGCGGCGAAGTCGCGATCCTCCACCACGACGTTGGCTTCGCGCGCGAGAAACAGGCTGAAGGGGTCGATGTTGGACGATCCCACCGTGGCCCAATGATGGTCGATGACCGCCACCTTGGCGTGCAGGAAGCTCTTGTGATATTCGCGGATCTCCACGCCGGCCTCGAGCAGCATCCCATACAGCGCGCGCGAGGCGTAGTGCAGGAGCACGTACTCGACGCGCCCCTGCAGCAGCAGCGTCACGCGCACGCCGCGCCCCGCCGCTTGCACCAGCGCCTGGCGAAAGCGGCGGCCGGGAAAGAAATAGGCATTGGCGATGATGATTTCATCGCGCGCCGCCTCGATGGCCGCAAGGTAGGCATCCTCGATGTCGGAGCGATGGTGGAAATTGTCTCGCACCACCAGCGCGGCGCGATGCGATCCGCGGGGCGTGCCGTCCGGCGCGTGGCGCGCCCGCCGGACTGGCCGGCCGCGATAAACCCAGGAGATGCGCGACCATAGCCGGTCGACTGCATCGTGAATGACAGGCACCAGCGGCCCTTCGACCTCGACCGCGTAGTCGTAGCGCGGCGGAATCTGCCCGGGCGTGTGCAAGTCGTCGATGATG
>CANJXQ010000257.1 GCA_947478805.1 Betaproteobacteria bacterium
CTGATCGAAGCGAACGCCGAGATGCAGCAGCGCGATATGGCCAAGGCCATGGGCATCAGCCTGGGCAAGGTCAACTATTGCGTGCAGGCGCTGGTGCAAAAGGGCCTGGTCAAGATGGGCAACTTCCGGCGCAACGACAACAAACGGGTCTACAGCTACCTGCTTACGCCCAGCGGAATCGAAGCCAAGGCCCGACTCACACTCAGCTTCCTGAAACAACGAGTCGCCGAGTTTGAAGCCATTCGGGCCGAAATCGAAGAACTAAGCCGCGACGTCTCGCGCAATCAAGCCAAGGACGGCGCATGAGCCAGCCGCAGGCGGCGCTCGCTGAGTCCACTGAAAGGGCGCTGGATTCTTCCCATCCGCCCTGGTATGTGGTCCACACCAAGCCCCGCCATGAGCAAACCGCCAGCGACAACCTGCTGCGCCAGGGTTATGAGGTGTATCTGCCGCACATCAAGGTGATCAAGCGCGTTCGAGGCCGTCAGCAGGCGCTGCAAGAACCCTTGTTCCCGCGGTATCTGTTCCTGCAGCCAGGAAGCGCGGCTCTCTCCATTGCGCCAGTACGTTCCACGCTGGGAGTCAGCACCATCGTGCGCTTCGGTCAGGTGCCCGCCCTGATGCGAGCGGAAACCGTGCAGGGAATCCGCGCATTTGAAGCCAGCCGCAATGCGGTGGGTGACGACAAACTGAGCCCGCTACAGGAGGGAGTGCGGGTGCGCATCGTCGACGGATTGTTGGCGGGCTTGGAAGGGTTGATATCGGACGTGTCGAGGCAGCGGGTGATCGTGCTTTTGCAGTTGATTGGCAAGGATACGCGGGTGAGCCTGAGCCGGCATCAGCTGGCGATCGCATATTAGCTGCTTGATGGATCTGGGGAAACGGAAGCGGTCAGGAATATTAATTTTTTTGATTTTCAAGTACAGTCAGGGAAACGTTAAAGTTTAATAATTTATGAGATCGATGTGAGACCCAAAGATCAAGAAAAATCTGAACTCGGAAAGAATGCGGCCCTTTTCCTTGATCGGGATGGTGTTATCAATATCGATTATGGATATGTTCATACGATCCAAAACTTTCACTTTATAGATGGCATATTTGATCTCGCGCGCCTTGCCCATCAGTACAATTACAAGATAATCATCATTACCAATCAGTCTGGCATTGCTCGCCGCCTTTATACTGAAAATCAGTTCCATCAGTTGACGGAGTGGATGTGCGATCAGTTTTTTATTCGAGGCGGCGAAATATCCAAATTTTATTTCTCCCCATACCACCCTACCGCAGGATTTGGTAGTTTTAGGATCGATCATATTTCAAGAAAACCGCGCCCTGGCATGATTCTTCAGGCTAAAAGCGATTTCGATTTGAGCCTGAAGAAGTCAATTCTTATCGGGGACAAAATGAGCGACATACAAGCCGGCGCTGCTGCGGGTGTCGGAACCAATATATTTTTCGGGAAAGGTGGCTGTGAGGGGCCGCTTAGTCCAAAGTTCACTTTTGTAAAAACAATGGCGGACGCTTCAAAGTTTCTGATCAATCAGTCTCTTCCGAGTCTGCACAATAAATAAGTTAAGGAAGGTGTGGAAAAGGTCATCCCTTTAACCCCTAGCACCTTAAGAGGTGATGAAACTAATGAGCCTCGTCAGCATGAGATCTGAATTATCCACTTAGCGAACCAGCGAGCATTTTCCTATAACAGATGCAGCCACATCGTAGAGTGAACTACTAGGCAATTAAAATAAGGCGGATGCGAAGGTGCTTTGCTTCGCCATAATATAATGTTTCAACAAAGTAACATCATGACTTTGCAGAATATTCCTATTTCTAAGCCCGGAAAATCTGCTGCATCCAGTGCATATGCGTGGGCTTCGGGAGAAAGTTGGACTCTCTCGCGCTTATGGAAAGCATAAATATGTGGTGCTACGCATTCTGGTTCATCTAATGTGTACAAAATAAATTTTTTCGGATGGACTAGCGAATTGAAACCGACCGTGCGCAACAACCTCAAGATTGCACAAAAGCGCCCCTTGGTCATGACCGCTTTCTGCGCGCAGGCCAATCTTTGGCGATGTCATGATTTGCGAAATGTGAATAGATGATGTTGAAAAGAGTAGCCTTTTCAAGCGGCATCGCGACCAAAGCATGACCGTCAAGGAGCATTGACCGTGGCTACGACTACTTTGATATGTGGCATTTCGGGTCAAGACGGCGCCTACCTTGCCAAATTGCTATTGAGTAGGGGGCACAGGGTAGTTGGTAGCTCCCGTGATGCGCAACTTGGCAGGTTCAGCAACTTGGTGCAACTTGGCATTAGCGATTGCGTCGAGTTCACCTCGATGACTCCCAATGACTTTCGTAGTGTTGTTGAAGTGCTGACACGCTTCGAACCGAGCGAAATCTATCACTTAGCCGGGCAAAGTTCGGTTGGTCTATCTTTCGAACAACCGGTTGAAACCATGCAGAGCATCAGTGTCAGCACTATTAATTTTTTGGAGGCAATACGTTCTGTCAACAAGAAAATACGCTATTACAATGCCTGCTCTAGCGAGTGCTTTGGGGAGAATGGTACCGTGGCAGCCAACGAGTCAACGCCATTTCGACCCTGCAGTCCGTATGCGGTCGCAAAGGCGGCCGCTTTTTGGTCGGTGGTGAACTACCGTGAGGCGTATGACCTATTCGCTTGCTCAGGCATCCTTTTTAACCACGAGTCGCCGTTAAGGCCTGAGCGGTTTGTAACTCGAAAGATAGTGCGTGCTGCATGTCTCATCGCTGCGGGCAGCAACGAACGTCTCAAGTTGGGTAGTCTCGATGTTCATCGTGACTGGGGATGGGCGCCAGAGTATGTCGATGCCATGTCACGTATGCTGATGCAAGAGGTCGCCCAAGATTACGTGATCGCGACCGGTGTAACCCATTCTTTGAAAGATTTTGTGTCGGAGGCATTCTTGGCGCTTGGACTTGATTGGCAGGATCATGTTACTTTTGATCCTAGTTTGATGAGGCCAAACGAATTGCGCATGAGTCGCGCTGATCCGAGTCGGGTCAGGCTCAGTCTCGGTTGGCACGCAGAAACCGATATGCCGACTGTAGTGCGCGCCATGGTTGCTGCCGACCAGGAAGCATTGCGTTGAGTCGTGATGGGAGTCAGTCGTATCCGGTTTAACCTGAGTGGGAAAATTTCTCGTCCTTTCGACAGTAATCTATGGGTATGAACCAATACATCGCTGGGAGCCATGCGGTGGCGGCGTTACTATCACCGCTTGGCCATTGCCAGAGAACTAC
>CANJXQ010000258.1 GCA_947478805.1 Betaproteobacteria bacterium
ACGTCGGGCCTATTGGGTTCTCAGGCTGATTAAGCCTGATTTGGAAGACATTTGAGGTGATGTTTGAGTACGGACTTTCATTCATTGGAACATTTGGCATGTGCGTGGTGTGGCGACGGAATGGATATCTTGCCCGATCAAGCTGCAGGAGAATGCAAGCGCTGCGGGCGTGACTACGTATTGGAGGGTAACCTTCTTTCATGGAATGTCGGGCAACGAGACTCGGCTAGGCAAAAGAGACCGGTTTTGCCACTGCTTATGCGCCAACTGAGTCCCACCTCAAGCAGACTCTCTCCATTGCGTCTTTTGACCGACTGGCGAGTCAACCAATATTACCGGCGCGCGCTGAACGATATGGAACTGGCGGGAGAATGGAGCAGACACAATCTCGACGGCTTGAAGCTCAGTCAGGGCGCTGCGGTTCTTGATCACGGGTGCGGACGCGGTCGTCATAGCGCATTTTTGAGAAACCTTGGATTTAGGGTCTCAGCGCAGGATATCTTCCAACACTCCTGGTGGCGCGAGCTACCGGATTGCTTTTTTCAGAATGTACCTGCAGATGCGACGCATCTTCCATGGAGAGATGGTTCGTTCGCCCTGGTTTTTGACTTCGGGGTCATCCACTATCTGACGGATTCGCAACTGACGGCCTTCATAGCAGAGGTTTTTCGCGTCTTGGCACCGGGCGGTTACTGGATCTTGATCGAGCCCAATGATGAAAGCTACGGAGTATCAACGATGACGAAAATCATCGGAAGACTTCATTCATTGAGGTCGGTTCGAGATCGGGTCGAAAAGTCAGGCTTCAAAGAATTGGACATTTCCTACGAGGGATTCTTTGCGCCGGCTTTACCGCTGTATGTCGATTTCATACGTAAGACGCTCAGTCATCATCCCTATGATGTAAACGATTTCAGGTCGAGCTTTGCAGCACGTATTCCTCCGGTGCATCGCAAACATTGGCGATTGCGGATGGTAAAGCCCGGCAATTAGCGGCACTGCAGACCATGCAGAATCGAGTGGCCATCCTGTCTGAAGAGCGGTTCTGCGTTGAATCTCCCGCAGCTTTCTTGTGGTGTCTTGAAGCGTGAACAAGTACGCCGCACGATTCCTTTTGCTCGGTGGCGCGAAGCTTTTACGAATCCCCATCGCCATTTTCACTACTGCACTTCTGTCACGTACTGCGGGTCCGGAAGGCGTAGGTCAGTGGTCGATGGTCGTGGCGACAGCGGTGTTCTTTCATGCGTTGTGCCTCGGCTGGACTCAGGCTCAAGCGGTGCGTGTGGGCCGAGTGGAATGGCTTGAATTCAACCGGTTGTCAGACACGTGGGCTGCAAGAGCGCCGTTGATTTTGGCAGGACTCGTCTTGTCTGTACTGATTCTCGCGTTTCGCCCGTTCTCATTTTTCGAGAATCTCACCCAACTCCCCTCGTCCTGGTGGTTGCTGGTGATGGGTTATCTCATAGGAACGTGGTGCTTTTCAGAGGCTCAGCTTTCCCAACAAGCGACCGGACGTTTCGGCCTGTATGCCGTGTCTCCTCTCATTCTGGATACTTTGATCGCAAGTTTCCTCTTTTCGAGGATTCAGCTTGGCGGGGATGCTGTGATTTCCATGACGATCGGTGGCATGGTTGGGCTTACGGTCTTGTTCAGCGCATTGCTCATGACGCGCGAAATGTTCATTACGCATGCCGTGGGTGGCAAATCATCGACTAAAGCCGTACTTCAGGTCGCGTCATTTGGAGGTCCGTTTGCGCTTGCGGCATTGATGGGATTCGCCTCGGACTGGGGTGACCATTTCTTGCTTCAGTATTTTCATGGCGCGGAACAGGTCGGACTGTTTCAGGCGGGGTATCAGACGATGGCTGCAGCAATGGCGCTTGCGGCGCCGGTAGCCGTTGTATTCCTGCCCAAGCTTGTCGACCAGTCACGGCATGATCCGCTTGCAGAAGCAGATTATGTCCAGCGTGTCATACCAGTCGTCGCAACGTTCTGGTTGCTGGCGATTATTCCGTGCATCGCAGTACTGCCGTCCCTGTTTTCCGTTGTATTCGGACACAAGTTCCAGCCGGCTCAGCCTGTTTTGCTCGCGCTTTGCATTTCGGTTCCGGGCGCGATTTTTTCTTATCTCTACACAGTGCTTTTTAATATTCAGGGACGCTCCTTACGTCCTGCAATGATCGTGGCAGCGATGGCCATGATGAATTTCACTATTTCGTTCGCCCTGATTCCGGACATGGGAGGTCTGGGAGCTGCTGCAGGCACTGCAATCTCGTATTTTCTGATGCAGCTGCTTTACATGGCGGATCAACACCGCTATCTATCGGTGCCCGCCTATCAAATTTGTCGAATCTTTCTGATTGGCGCGACGTTCGGTGCCGCTCAATGCTACATAGGGGAAGAATTGACATCAAGACTTCTGTTGGCGGTAATGTTTATGGCAGCATTAATCCTCCAGACCAGACGTTCGGGAATTGCCGATAGAGACGTCGTTGCCAATCTATTGCCGCGACGCGCGGGCCTTATCGCAAGGGCTGTTGGTTGGATGTTGAGCGGCAAGCGTGTGGGTTGATCTACGTTGCTTTCGATCAGTACCCCGATTGACCGCCACGCTTGGTACGTCGTCGGTTGTAAACCAAGGGCGCAATGACTTTATTTGACTTTTCCCCTTTGATGACAGTCCTCGCCATCGGTGTGACAGTTGTATTTGTCGCGGCGCTACTGCGATATGTCCCTCATATCCTGGCTCCGCTGGGAATTGGCGTCGACCAGTGGTACTGGAAGGAATACATAGAGCATTGCCGGCGTCAAAGAAAGTTCCCGCCAGAACTGCCTCAATACTTGCTGGAATCTCACCAATGGTATCCGCCGCTGTTCCCGCTCTTGATGGCGCGCTTACCCCACCGGATTTTCGACCGGTATAGCCATATCGTCGCCATCGTGATCGACCTCCTCAGGTTGATTTGGTTGATGGCGGTTATGTATCGAATAACAAACGATCCGGTCGTGATGGGTATCGCAGGAGGTGTATATGCGATTACCCCTTTGCTTATCTCGTATAACGTGCAGCTGAATCCGCGTGGTCTGGCCGCACTGATGCTCGATTTCATAGTTATCGCGGTGCTATTGACGTTCTATTTCAATGGGCCCCTTTGGCTCTGGTTGGCGCCGATTCCGGTACTCGGCATGTTGCTGCTCACGCACAAGATGAATACCCAACTTTTCTGGTTTCTTTGTCT
>CANJXQ010000259.1 GCA_947478805.1 Betaproteobacteria bacterium
CACATCAACCTGACGCAGCTTGCCGACGATCTCTTCCGGCTTGTGGTGCTTCCTTGCCATCGTTCCATCCATCCAAAATGGTCCTCGGACCAACATAAGCGATGGATCACCTCAAGGGGCGCAGACCAATTTTTCGCGGTTTTCGGTTGGAAATCTTTCTGGGTTTCCGTGGCGGTCTTAATGAAAACAAGTCCCCGCTAAACCCCGTTTTAAGCAAGGTGAATATGGGACCCGTTTGAAGTGGGTTCACCACTGACAACCGTGTCATCCGAACCGAGAGATCGAACAGCACCACCCCTCAGGTGATCGTGAACCTGTTCAAGGGTTGGTACACCGAACTTGGATTTGTCGGATGCTCGTCCCATAGTGGACGAAGGACTTTCATTACCAACGCTGCTCGGAAGATATCGACAGTCGGTGGTTCGCTACGTGACGTACAATTCCTAGCAGGTCACTCCTCGCTTCAGACCACCCAGAGATATATCGAGGGTGACGCTGAAGCGAGTCAGAGCGTCGTAAATTTAGTTTAAGGAAATAAATATTCTAGTAAATCGAGCTGCTGCATTAAAAGGAGCAGCTAAATTCGACGCATTTTAAGAATTTCAGAGCGCATTCGCTACAGCAATTATGATCCCGTAAACAAACAAGGCCAGAATACCTTGCCCCCAATCGTACGGCTTATCTTTCCGAACCAAAAGCCCTGATCGCGTACTTACTATCCAACTCACGTAGATAGTCCAGCCGAACTGAAGAGCAAGGGCGAGCCAAGCAATTTCTGTGTCGGCTCCAATTAACGCTACCAATAAGGCAACGGCTACGATCGGAACAATGATGACAGTGGCCACGGTCTTGGCATTGTCTTTTGCTCCGAAACCCCAAAGGTAGGCAACTGGGAAAAAGAAGGCAGCCAGATTGAATCCACCCGATGGCGAACTGCCGAGATCCCGGATGAGACTTACTGAATCTTTGACATAGTTTATGAATTTGTTAGGATCAACGCTCAAAGGCACAACTGGAGTGCCCGAATTTGAACCCACAGTCGGCTCCGCAGATGCGGCCAGCTTGTTCCCACAAAATTCACAATCAGCCGTAGATGAGCTACCTATAGCTCCGCACGCACCACATTTCATATTATCTTCCTTTTCAGACCTTGCTTCTTGACCGCTTCAACATATCGCCTCGCTGCTTAAAAAGATCATCGAGAACTAGAAGGCAGCGCAGGACGGCTTCATCCTCATTTGACCCGACTTTTGAACTGATACTGGCGAGGCAGTCACCTATCTCGTCCGCCATCGGAGCAAACTGGTTGATATCCCTAGCTAAAAAGCGGCAGGCGTTGGCTCTGTCTCTGACTGCCGTACGCACGCTCTCGCTTTGCGCATTTCCGGCAATTTTGTTTAGATCATGTTCCCACGTAGCATGCTTGCTAACATAATTTTTCCTCTGAGAAACCGCATCTAAAGCTTCGTTTGAATAGCTGTTGATGAAGAAAAAAGAGATTATGAACAGAATTGCGATGACACCGCAAACTACGGCTCCGCCTTTATTGTCCGCATAGGCGTAGGAAAACGATGCAATACCAGCGATGGCTATAGCCAGAGAACTGCCGGCTACCAGCCCATAACTAGCAATTGCGCTCTCTTCAGAATTTTTTCCGCCCGAGAAGCGAAATGATAATACCATAAAACCAACGCATATGCCGAGTAGGACTGTAGAAGCTGCAAATACGTGATCACTTTTAAATCGATCCGTATACAGAAGCGCAACAGTCCCAACGATCACCAAGCATAGAGTTATGCCGTAAGAAAATGATCTCAAATTTCGCATTTTGAGCCCTCCCGCCCCTCCGACTTAGCCCATTATTTTCTTCTTCTCGGAGTCGAATTCCTCAGCAGTGAGAATTCCGGAATTTTTTAGTTCAGCTAACTGCTTCAAAAAATCAATTTTCTCGGCCATCGTGGGCGCTGAAGCCGCCGGCGCCGGGGCTACGGAGGGCACCGGCTGCTCTGCACTAACGGCCGATAAATTTGACGCCGCTGCTCCCATCGCAGAACCGATACCCGAACCGATCCCAAGGCCAGCCCCAAGGCCAATGCCCGCACCCATTACGTCACCAGCAACGCCCTCATTACCAGCCGCAGTCTGAAGAACGTCGAATCCACGCTCTTGTTGGTAATTAAAGCCAACTATTCCCATTTCAGCTCGCTTGGCAAGGGCATTCTTGAGTGTAGAAACTGCGGTGTCACCCTCGGGTATATTGATAGAATGAATATTGAACTCTTTAAGATTAATCCCATAATCTGCAAAATGATCTGAAAGACGGACTTTCATATCGTTCGAAATCTCAAGCAGCATGGCACTCACTTCGAGAACAGAAATATTTAGACGTATTATGGTTCTGGCAATTTCGTTCTTAATTTGCGTTATCAGATTTCCTCGGAAATACGCTGTGACGTCATCTTTGTCGAAGCGCTTCAAGGACCCAACAAGTTTCAGGAGGAATTTTTTGCTATCCGCAATTTCAATTCCGTACTGACCATAAGATCGTACAGGAACCATGATGCCAAACTTAGGATCTTGGAGCTGAATTGGGTCTGCAGTTCCCCACTTAACAGACAGATTCGACGTTAGATTTACGAACCAGACTTCCGCTTTGAATGGAGACTTGCCGCCATACGGAAGGTTGTAGAGCACCCGCAGGCCGGGCAGATTTTCGGTATCCAACGTATGGCGACCTGCGCCGAAGGGGCCATCATAAACCCCCCCACTGACGAGATAGGCCTCTTGCGATTCATTCACAATTAGCTGCGATCCAGTGCTGAGCGCATCGGATGGAAATTTCCACGCAAACGTATCGGGGTGGCCATCCCACTTTACGATATCGATAAATGCCATACCTGCTACTTACCCCTGCCACCCTCAAATATTGTTTTGCCTAATAGCGTCACACACATTCACCCAAACGGATAAGCCTTTTCCTTCTTCCCAGCACCATGGCCTGCCCCCGAGGGGTGATCCATCTTCAATGTTAGTTCATGGCGGCCTCTGACGCCAAGGGGGGGGATGTCCCGCTTGATGTTGAAAATCATGGGGCGGGCGTTGCCTGGGTTGATGGTTACGCGGCCCTTGATGTCTCCTCAAGGCCGAAGTGCTTGTCGTGATGGCGTTGCAGAGCGGCGCGCAGGGTGGGTAGCTGGTCGTAGGCC
>CANJXQ010000260.1 GCA_947478805.1 Betaproteobacteria bacterium
CGTGAAGGCGTTCCTGGCGTGGACGGACCGGGACCCCGGGGAAGTGATCGGGGTGCTGCCGCCGGAGTTTCGCGAGGCGACGGTGTGGTCGGTGGCGGTGAATGGCGTGATGTCCGGCTGCCGGCCCGAGTACATGCCCATCCTGCTTGGCATCGTGGATGCCATTGCGGACCCTGCGTTTCACCTCGAGGATGCCGGGTCGACCCCCGGCTGGGAGCCGCTGGTGGTGGTGAGCGGCGACCTGGTGGATGCGCTGGAGTTCAACACCGAGGTGGGCAACATGAAGGTGGGCCGGCGCGCCAATGCCTCGATCGGTCGCTTCCTCAGGATGTACATGCGCAATGTGGCGGGCTTCCGGCCGGGCAGCACCGACAAGGGCAGCATCGGCTTCACCTTCAACGTGGCCATGGGAGAGAACGAGGGCGCGATCAAGGACCTGGGCTGGGACCCGGTGCGCGTCGACCTGGGATTCAAGAAGGAGGACAGCGTGGTGATGGTGCAAAGTGCCGTTGCCATCAGCGCGCCCGTGTACAGCGGCGGGACCGATCCGGAGACGCTGGCGCGGCCGCTGGTGCGCTACATGACCGGCGCGGCAGGGCCGTGGAATTTCACGGCCATGTGGTGGGGCCAGTGGTATCCGTTGATCCAGATGAGCCCCGCGGTTGCGCGCGGTTTCGCGGACTTGGGCTGGGGGAAAAAGGAGATCCGGCGACACCTGTTCGAGAACTGCAAGATGAGCGCCTGGTGGATGGAGCATTACCCGCTGGCCGTGGCGGGGAAGGAGGTGCCCCTTGCGGACGTCGTCGCCCGCGGCGCGGCGCCGGCCCTGTATGCGGAGTCGGACGATCCGCAGCGCATGGTGCCCATGCTGCTCAAGGAAGAGTGGACGAGCATCGTGGTGGCCGGCGATCCGGGGCGCAACCAGTCGCGGATTTACATCAACAACCAGCGCCAGGGTGCTCCAGTTGCCCGGCGCATCGGTCTGCCCGCCGACTGGCGTGAGAGAATCAAGACGGCAAGGCAATAGGGGCGCTCTGGCGGAAGGACCGCCAGGCGCCACGATGCAGGGGAGCGCGAGGGGCGGTGACATCACTGAACCCCTTTGCAATGTGAAGCGCTACAAGGGGATCTGAAGATGAGGAGTTTTATGAAAACATTCGAAACGCGCGGTTACTGGCGCACTGCCACATTGCCGGTTGCTGCACTGATGCTGGCGGCTGCTCCCGTCGCACATGGGCAGGACGCCAAGGCAGCTGCCGCCAAGGCCTCGAAGGCCGTTGCCGCGCCCACCGTATCGGCCGCGGACAAACGTGCCGCCCAGGCAGATCTCGAGGCGCTCATCAAGGCGGCGAAGGCCGAGGGCGAAGTTGTTTTCTATGCTGCGCCGACGGAAAACGTCAACAAGCGGGTCGGTGAAGCCTTCCTTAAAAAGTACGGGGTGCGCTACTCGTTCATCCGCGCCGGCAGCACGCAGCTGGAGCAGCGCTATTCGACCGAAGCGGAGGCGGGCAACATCGCCGCCGACATGATGGTCAATGCCGGTGGTGCGCCGGCCTTTGTCGAGATGGCGAACAAGAAGGGGTGGACGGAATCGGTTTCCCAGGTGGGGCTGCCGGTGATCAAGAGCGGCGAGTTTCCGGCGCGCTTCGTGACCGGGCCGACGGCCATCGTGAGCATTTCCCCATGGCTCATCGCCTATCACACGAGCAGCGTCAAGGGATCGGATGTGCCCAAGGACTGGCCGGACCTGCTCGATGCCAAATGGAAGGGCAGGATCCTGCTCTCCAATCCGAGTGTGTCGGATGCCTATGTGGATTTCTGGGGGCTTCTGTACGACAAGTACGGCGATTCGTTCTTCACGCTGCTGAAGCCGAACCTTCGCCCCGTGGGCACTGGCGTGCAGGCATCGCAGGGGCTGGGTGCGGGCGAGGGCAGCTTCCTCGTCCCTGCTGTGGTGGCACAGGTGATGGAGCCGAAATCGAAGGGTGCCCCGCTGGACATGGTGACGCTGCCGTTCACCACCGGTGTCGAGCAGCACATCGTGCTGACGCTGCGCAGCAAGGCCAGGCACCCGAATGCGGCACGCCTGTTTGCCAACTTCGCCATGTCGCAGGAAGGCAACAAGATCTTCAACGACGATCCCGGTGGATTCACCATTTACGAGCCGTCCAAGCTGCCCAAGGAATACCAGTCGCCCAAGCCGGGTGCGGCAGCGCGACGCGAGGCGATCACCAAGCTGCTGGGGTTCTAGCCGCGTCCAGCTCTGGCGGCCGCCATGTGGCGGCCGAGCAGAAAATTCAATTGAATGAAAAATGTAGATGCCCGGTGGACGGGCATCTACATTCATTAATGATATAAGTATTGATATATAGCGGGCAGCCCGATCCGGGGTGGTGTCTGACGGTCTGACGCGATTCCGGATCTCCCAGGAAGGCTCTGCCCCTCGCGCCATGCTGGGGACCGCTCCGGTCGATGCGGCTTTCCCGCCTCAAGTTTTTCACGGGAGTGCCGTAGTCCTCGACATGGAACACTTGCGAGACCCATGCGAGTCGAACGGCGTTGCTGCCGAACGAACTGCCTGCAGCCTGGATGGCTGGATTGAGCGGCTGAGCGGCGCCGACCTGCCGATCCTGCGCGCCACGGCGCGGCAGTTTGCGCGCATGGCGGCGGAGGGCGATGATGAACTCAGCCCGCGCGATATCGCGCAAATTGTCCTCCGGGACCCGATGATGACGGCGAAACTGTACGTTCACCTCCACCGGGTCACGGGGGGCCGCACGCTCGCCGATATCACCACGGTGGACCGCAATATCGTCATGCTGGGAGTCCCGCCATTCCTGCGCGCGTTCGCGCAGTCCCCCCAGATCGAGGACGTGCTGCGAGGCAACACCCCAGCGCTTGTCGGACTTATCCGCGTCATTCAGCGCGCGCGGCGGGCCGCCGAGATCGCCGGCCAGTTTGCGGCCTGGCGGAACGACCGGAATTTCGAGGAAATCATGATTTCGGCAATGCTGCATGACCTGGCTGAAATGTCGATCTGGTGACCAGCCCGAGCTTTCTATACCAATGTAATTGAGAGTGTAACGGTTCGAAGTGCTTTTAATAAAGGACTATGGATTGTGCATAGGTGGCGCTCCTGTTGGGGGTTTTAGCTGGAAGCTGCCCGCATATGCGGGCAGCTTCGTTAA
>CANJXQ010000261.1 GCA_947478805.1 Betaproteobacteria bacterium
GCTGGACGGCCACATGCGCCACGAGGACAGCAGCGGCAACACCGGCGACCTCGGCCCGGGCGACGTGCAGTGGATGACGGCCGCGCGCGGCATCATCCACTCCGAGATGCCGCAGCAGACCGAGGGCCGCATGCGCGGCTTCCAGCTCTGGCTCAACCTGCCGTCGGCGGAAAAGATGAAGCCCGCGGCCTACCAGGACATTCCATCGGGAAAGATCCCGGTGATCGACATGGCACCCGGCGCGAAGGCCAAGGTCATCGCCGGCAGCATCGCCGCAGGCGGGAAGCAGGCGGTCGGCCCGATCGGCGCGCAAGGCGGACTCTCCACCGACCCGCGTTACATCGACTTTCATCTCGAAGCTGGCGCGGTGATCGAAGCACCGGTGCCCGCGGGCTACAACGCTTTCGTCTATGTGTACGACGGCGATGCGCTGGTCGGCGAGGCGCGAACGCCGGTGCCCCATCGCGCCGCAGGCCTGTTGTCGGACGGCGAGGGCGTGCGCATCGAAGCGGGGACGCAGGGTGCGCGCCTGCTGCTGCTCGCCGGCAAGCCCATCGGCGAGCCCATCGTGCAGTACGGACCTTTCGTCATGAACACGCGCGCCGAGATCGAACAGGCAGTGGCGGATTACCAGGCGGGGACGCTGGCGCAGGCGTAGGCCGTGGCTTATGACTGATAGTGTTGCAAGAAGTCATGTTGATATGAATTACGGTACCTGCGTCCACCTGTGGGGAATAGATCAACGAAAGTGATAATAAATCCGCATCGTTCCGATGCACAGGGTCTGTATGCTGAAACGGGCCGCTTCAATCTCGAGGCGGCCCGTTTTCTTTGGCTGAAGACCCTTCACCATGGTGCAGGCCCGCTTGTCGGCTTGTGAATCATGGATTACTCTGGGCTCATGGCTGAAAAATTCACTCGTTGGGATGCGGCGGACGACCTCAAGTCCGAGGAAGACATGGCGCTCTACCTCGACGCCTGTCTGGAGGAGGACAGCGGCGACGGCCGCATGATCCGTGCCGCGCTGAGCGACATTGCGCGTGCACGCGGCATGTCGCAGCTTGCGCGCGATACCGGCCTCACGCGCGAAGGGCTGTACCGCGCGTTGTCGGTGAAAGGCAATCCAGAACTGACGACGGTGCTCAAGATCATCAAGGCGCTTGGAATGAAGCTGCACGCCGCGCCGTCGGCGGCGCCCAAGCCGCGTGTGGCCCGCAAGAAGACGTCTGCGGCCCGTGCGGTGGCCTGACGCGGACGGTGCAACAATAAAAAATCGGGTGCAATCGGCCAAGTGGCCTTCAGTGCTCTGGCCAAAAAAATTGCCTGCTACGACGGGCACTAAAGAGCCAGTTATTTCTGTTTCTAAGTGATACGGAAACGGATACTGGGTCAGCCGCGGACTTTACGAAGCAACGCCTAGTAGCGTCAGCGGGGGGCACGTCAGTTCGAGCACGTGTATGAGAGCTACTTCGGGTCGGGGATGGCGGGAGCGTTTATCAGTCCCCGGCCTAACCGGACCGGGAGTTAGATGAACACCGCCGGCGACACGGAGAACCGGGCACCCAGCCTCTTGGCTTGGCGTATGTTGATTTCGCGCTTGCCGCTGAGTATTTCCGAGACGATTCCCTGTCCCCCCAAGTCGTCCTTCAGGTCGGCCTGCTTGAGGCCGTGCTCATCCATTAGATAGCGCAGCACCTCACCCGGCTCTGCCTCTGGCAAGGGCGCCAGTCGTTTTTCATAGGAATGGATTACTTCGCCGAGCAAATCGACTACCCCGGCTAATGGGTGGGCCTGGTTTGCACCCCCAGCGTCCAGCAGTCGATTCAGGTGGCCGATGGCCGCTTCGTACTCGGCCTTCCTTGTAATGGGTTTGAGCGGCACAAGCTGACACAATGCCTGGTAGCGCTTGGCGATCCTGTCGATTTTTCGGGCATCCATCATGTCTTCCAATTGGCTAGGACTTGGCGGGCTATTTGAGCCGATCGTACTTCGTCGACTTGCCGCGCGCCTTGTCCACCGGGTATTTCTGCTTGTTGAGTTCAAGCTTCCTGCGCACCGCGTCGTCGAGCGACACGCCGATATCGCTGCACAAGAGGCTGAGGTACATGGCCACGTCGGCGATCTCGTGCTCAATGGCCTCGCGGTTTTTCGCGACGATGTCGGGCAGCTCGGCGTCCTTCGCCCACTGGAAGTGCTCCAGCAGCTCGGCGGCCTCGATGCAGACACCGGCGGCGAGGTTCCTCGGCGTGTGGAACTGCTCCCAATCGCGCTCGCGTCGGAAGGCGAGCAGTTCGTCCAGCAGCTTCTGATCGATCATTGATTTATTTGAACCCGATCAGTTCCCGGATGCGCTGCCTGCGCTCGTCCGGGAAGCCGCCCTTCTTGCCGGTTTCGTATTGTTTCGGCAGGCCGGCGGTGTCGTAGACGGAGAAGCCGCCCGAGTCGCGCGACAGCACGGTGTTTCCCTCGCGCGTCATCACGTAATTGACGAACAATCGACCGGCATTCGGGTGCCTGGCGCGGGCCCTGTTGGTCAGGATGATGTGGTACTCGGCGCCGTTGGTCTTCTGCGGCATGGTGGTGGATACCGGCACGCCCTTGGCCTTGAGGCTGGCGAAGGACCCGGCGGTGGCCGGGAGCGTGAGGCTGCCTTCGCCAGCGGCCAGTGCCTGGCTGGCGGGGATGCCGCCCGAGGTGAAGCGCGAATTCATGCTGCGCAGCCGGGTGAAGAATGACTCGCCGTAGGTGTCGAGCAGCAGCTGCCAGAAAAAGAAGTTGCCGTCGTTGGTGCTGGGGTCGAACAGGATGATCTGCCCCTGGAACTTCGGGCTGAGGATGTCGGGCCAGTCCTTCGGGACGTCGGCGGCCTTCACCTTCTCGGTGTGGTACGCGATCAGCCACGGGTTGATCTGCACGATGGCCGACGGGCCCATGTTGAAGCGGGCCGGGAACTCGCCGCTTTTCAGCACCGGCAGCCCGGCCTCCGAGATCGATTCCACCCAGCCGCGCTTGATGCCGTCCTCGGCGAACACCACGGAGTTGCTCGCCTGCATGATCAGGTCGGCCGACAGGTTGCCCGCTTCGGCTTCGGCCGAGTAGCGCTGCATGAGCGGGTTGCTCGAGCCGCGCAGGAACAC
>CANJXQ010000262.1 GCA_947478805.1 Betaproteobacteria bacterium
GCGCCATACAAACTTCAATTTGCCGTAACTTCGCAACGATTTGCTCCGCCTTGTGGTGCTTGGTCGGCATAACCTGTTCCTCCAAAATAATGTCCAGTTCGTGAAATCCTCTCACATCTACTGGTACAGCTATTTCGGGCTAGGTCACAAGCCTTCGGCGCTGCAGTATTTCATCTCCCCTGACCTGAGCAAGCTGGGCGAGGCCTTCGTGGAAGGGCACATCCGGGTCGAGGGTTCGATCCATGATGTCTTTCGGATCGCCGAGAGCCTTGCGCGCAGTGCCGCGGCCTCCGCGCGAGACGGCATCCTGAAATTCGCCCGCCATACCCGCAGTCACGACCGCAAGGCGATCGAATATCACTACGACGTGTCCAATGACTTCTATTCGCTGTTTCTGGACCGCAACATGGTGTATTCCTGCGCCTACTACCGGACCGACGCAGACACCCTGGAGCAGGCGCAGGACCAGAAGCTGGACCACATCCTTGGCAAGCTCATGCTGAAAAAGGATGAGCGACTGCTCGATATCGGTTGCGGATGGGGCGCCTTGGTCATCCGCGCGGCGAAGAAGTTTGGCGCGAATGCGACCGGCATCACCTTGTCGAAGAACCAGTTCGCCCTTGCGCAGGAGCGCATCAAGGCCGCGGGGCTCGAAGGCCGTTGCAAGGTGGAGTTGCGCGATTACCGGGATGTCGAGGGCAGTTTCGACAAGATTTCGAGCGTCGGCATGTTCGAGCATGTCGGCGTGAAGAACCTGCCGGTGTATTTCAACAAGATCCGCTCCCTGCTGTCCGACGGCGGGCTGGTGCTCAATCACGGCATTACCGCCGCCAACCCTGACAACCGCTGGGTGGGGCTGGGTGCCGGGGAGTTCATTGATCGCTATGTGTTTCCCCAGGGCGAACTCCCGCACCTGGCAACGGTGACGCGGGAGATGTCCCTGGCCGGACTGGAGGTGACTGACGTGGAGTCGCTGCGCCGGCACTACGCGAAGACCTGCGGCGAATGGGCGGACCGGCTGGATGCCCAATGCGAACGGGCGGTGATGCTGGCCGGCGACAAGCGCGTGCGGATCTGGCAGGTCTACCTTGCCGGCTGCGCCTATGGGTTCGCGCAGGGCTGGATGAACATCTACCAGCTGCTGGCCCGCAAGGACGGGGCTGGGGTCAACCCGCTGCCGATGACCCGGGACTACATGTATCGGGCCTGACCCGACTGTGGACGGAGCGCGTCAGCGGCTTCAGTGGAAATCCCGGGAACGGGTCTTCAGCCGGCCGAGCAGGGCGGAATAATCGAAGAGGCGCCGGGCAATCAGGTGCGTCACGTCGCCCTCGCGCTCGAGCACGCCTTCAACGCCCATCAGGCGTGATTTCAGCAATTCGCGCCGCTGGCTCTCGGCCAGGTCGCGCCAGACGATGACGTTGACCGAGCCGGTCTCGTCCTCCAGCGTCACGAATACAACGCCCGAGGCGGTGCCCGGGCGCTGGCGGCCGGTCACCAGGCCCGCCGCACGGGCGTACCTGCCGCCACGGAATGCGCGCAGGGCTTCGGCTGTCACAAATCCCATGCGCCCGAGCCGCGGGCGCAGCAGCGCGAGCGGATGCCGGCCCAGGGTGAGGCCGAGGCTGGCGTAATCGGCCAGCAGTTCCTCGCCTTCACCGGGTGCAGGCAATGCCAGCGGCGTTTCGTCCACCGGGGCCTCGCGAAGCAGGTTGTCCAGGGTTTCGACCCCGGCCACGGCCCACCAGGCGCCTCGCCGGTGGCCGGCCAGTCCGGCGAGGGCGTCGGCCGCGGCAAGGTGCTTCAGGTCGTGGCGATTCAATTCGGCTCGATGCGCGAGCTCGCTGACCGAGGCCGGCGGGTGTCCGTGACGGACGGCGACGATGCGCTCGGCGGCCGCCTGAGACAGCCCATGCACCAGGCGCAAGCCCAGGCGCACCGGCGGCTGAGGGGCGGGCTGCGGCTCGCCGGGCGGTAACGCCGCTGCGCGCTCCTCCAGCGTGCAATCCCAGTGGCTGGCCAGCACATCGGCAGGCCTCACTTCGACGCCGTGCCGGCGCGCGTCCTGCACCAGCTGCGACGGCGCATAAAAACCCATGGGCTGGCTGTTGAGGATGGCCACGAGGAAGGCCGCCGGCTCGTGATGCTTCAGCCACGCCGAGACATAGGCGAGCAGCGCGAAGCTGACCGAATGCGATTCCGGGAAACCGTACTCGCCAAAACCCAGGATCTGGCGGTAGATGCCCTCGGCGAACTCGCGCCGGTAACCGCGCGCGAGCATGCCGTCGATGAGCTTTTGCTGCAGGTGCTCAAGCCCGCCCTTGCGCTTCCAGGCTGCCATCGAGCGGCGCAACTGGTCGGCTTCGCCGGGAGTGAATCCGGCCGCCACCACGGCCAGCTGCATCACCTGTTCCTGGAAGATCGGGATGCCCAGGGTGCGCTTGAGCACCGCCTCGACGGCCGCGCTCGGGTAGGTCACCGGCTCCGTGCCGTTGCGTCGCTTCAGGTAGGGGTGGACCATGCCGCCCTGGATGGGGCCCGGGCGCACGATGGCCACTTCGATCACCAGGTCGTAGAAGTTCTGCGGCTTCAAGCGCGGCAGCATCGACATCTGCGCCCGCGACTCGATCTGGAACACGCCCACGGTATCGGCCTTCTGGATCATGGCGTACACGTCCGGATCGTCGTCCTGCAACAGGCTGTCCATGGAAATGGGATAGCGCTCGCGCCCGGGGTGGCGGGGCAGGCGGTTCACCAGGTCGAAGCAGCGGCGGATGGCCGAGAGCATCCCGAGCGCGAGGATATCGACCTTGAGCAACCCGAGGCGATCCAGATCGTCCTTGTCCCACTGGATGATGCAGCGGTTCTCCATGGCGGCGTTCTCCACTGGCACGAGCTCGGAGAGCGGTCCGCGCGAGATCACGAAGCCGCCCACATGCTGCGACAGGTGGCGCGGAAATCCCTGTAGTGTCATCGCCATTTTCACCAGCTGGCGAATCACCGTGCTGTCCGGGTCGAAGCCGGCTTCCTGCAGGCGCTGCGGCAGCTGGTGACGATCGTCCCAC
>CANJXQ010000263.1 GCA_947478805.1 Betaproteobacteria bacterium
AGCCAGTCGTTGTAGATGCGCGTCACTTCCGCGCCGGCCCGGCTGTCGTTGATGCGGTTCACCGCACCGAGGATGCCGTACAGCACTTCAGCCTGGATGCCGTCCAGGTCCTGGTCCTGGATGCGCATTTGCGGGTTGGTGAGCCTCAGGGCCTTCTTGCTGTCCTCGCTGTACAGGCCCTTGGACGCCATGCGGTCGGCGCGATCGATCTTGCCCGGCACGTACTTGCGTCCGCCGGAGCCCATCTGGCAGGCCAAGCCGAACACCTGGCCGCGCTTGTTGATCCAGGTCGGGCCGTCCGGTCCGTCGCCCACATAGGGCATCAGGTCGCGCACCTCGCTCGAAGCGCTCTTGATGAAGATATCCGGGGGCATCCACCCGAGATCCAGGTGACCGTCAGCCGATACGCATTGATAGTTCATTATTTCCTCCAATTAGTGTTGCGAATCCGTGCCCAGATTATCGCAAAGTTCCGCGAGATCCTTGATCTGCTCCAACCTGTCGACCGATTCAATGATGCGCTCGGCCTTTTTCCTGCGCTCCGCCGACCCCGGATTGGTTCCGCACACCATGCCAATGAACTTCTGGCGCAGCGCCTCGTCGGTAAAGAGCGTGTCCTTCGACCACGGGTCGCCCGCGGCCATGTCCACCGAGGCCGTGTGCACCTTGCCCCGCGCATGCACTTCCACGCCGCCCGGAATGCGCCGGAACTGGCCGTTCTCCATCCACTGCGCAAGATTGGCCGCGCGCGGCTCCAGTTCCACCGTCACGCGGCTGCGAAACGCCTGGTACCTGGGCGATGTCAGCGCGTCCTCGTCATACCAGAGCGGCCCGGGGGGGACGCCGAACGCGCCCATGGCCAGCGCATGGGCGTGGCTGAACTCGGCGCTGATCTGGTTGTCGGGCTGCTGCTGCTTGAAGCGCGCCGACTGCGCGAACGGATTGGCCTTCACCACAATCCTGTCAATTTCGTCTGCTTGTAGCCCCAGCTCCTGCTTCAGCTTGAAGAATGCTGTCAAAGGATACTGCGTCCAGCGGCAGCTCGGCCAGGGCTTATAGGTGGTGTTCAGGATGTGCCATTGCTGCGCCAGGTTGTCGCTGAGGGCCGCGAAATCGCATTTCGCCGCGCCATAGAAACGCCAGAACGCCGGGTCGCCGTCGAGGATGTCGGCGTATCCCGTGCTGCCCAGTTCGGCCAGCAGCGTCGCCGACACGCCGGTCTGCGCGCACCAGCCGGCATCGCTGTACTTGTGCATGGGCAGGCTCACCGACCCGCTCCATTTCGCATGCGCCGGAAGCGGCGTGTTCGCCCCGGCGATGCCGAAGGCGTGCGTGGTGCGATCGGTGCCCAGCTGCGAGATGCTCGCGGCCGCACCCACCGAGGCCCAGGTCATGGTGGCCGCCGTGCCAGAGAGTTTCGCGTAGCCAGTCACCTTGCCGTCTTCAACCGTGATCGACAACCCGAGCGAGCTGCCGATGCGTGCACCGACATCGAAGCCGACGGCGATGGCGGTGATGAGATCGCGTCCCGTTCGCTTTTGCTGCTCGGCCAGCGCCAGTGCCGAGAACACTGTGGTCGAGCCGAAGTGGCTGCCGGTGGGAAACGTGTCGTCGGCATCCAGCACATTGGCCAGGCGCGCGTTGGCATACGCGGCATTCACCGGGGATGTGCGCTCGCCCGTTCCCATGATGGTCGCGATCGGGTTTCCACCCAGCGCCCGCACGTGCTTGAGCGCGATGCCGCCGCTGTCGGTGTAGACGGCGCCCACTGCACAACCGATGGTATCGAGCAACAGGCGCTTCGACTCGCGGACGACTTCTGCCGGCAACTGTTCGTAACGGGTCTGGGCGGCAAACTCCGCCAACTTTCGAGTGACTCCTTGCATATCGGCCTCCCGGGGCTCAATCAGAGTGCGTGGGTTTGCGGCAAGAAAAGCGCCTGCCATGACAATCGATTCGCGGCCCTATTATCGTTCGGATCGCGCCGCCCTGTGTCGACGGTAATCGACGACGTGTCAAACCGCACCGGACGCCTCGCCAGGTCTTAGGATGTTCGATGCGAAGCGAGCAACGCATCGATTCGAGCCATCGCGCCGGGCTGATCGAATGCGCGAAGGGCAGCGAGCAATGCCGCGGCATCCTTGCCCATGACGGGTTCTGCCACGGTGAGAAATTTGGCCTCCAACTCCGGCCAACCCATCGGCCGTCCCAGGCTCCCAAGCGCAGCGTCCACCGTCTCGATCACCACCGACCCGTCGTCCAATGTCACTTCGAGTCGCGAACCCCAGCGCTCCACGCCCTCATCCGGAACCCCTTCGACGAGGTCGCGCAGGGCACGCAGGTGCGCGTCGGCAAGGCGCGCCTCGGTGAAATCAGCCATGGCTGCGCGATGCCCGAGCAGCCCCAGCGCGATGCAATAGTTGAGACTGAAACGCGCCTCCAGCGGGGTTTTCGGATCGCGATACTTGGCGATGGTCAACGCGAAGGGATTGACGAAGGCCCTCACCTTGCGGATCGCCCGCACATCGAGGCGACGCGACAGCGCCGCGCCGGCATCGAACGATGCGTGCGCGAGCTGGCAGGCCGGATACGGCTTGTAGGTGTTTTCCAGAATCTGCCAATGGCGGCCCAGGCCATGCAACTGCGGCACGAAGTCGTTCTGGAACAGCGTTGAAAACAGGCCCGAGGCGCCGGCATCCAGCATGTTCGTCGGCACGCGCACATCGCGCTCGGCCAATTGCGCCGCCATTACCCCGCTCATCGCCGCCTTGCCGACCACCACCGCCTTGGACAAGGTCCCCGCAGCCGCCATCAGGCCGCCTGCCTGCACTGCGGCAAATCCCATGGCGCGCTCAACGCCGGCGGCATCCAACTTGAGCACGGCAGCGCAGGCGGCTGCAGCCGACAGGTGCCCAAGGATGCTGGTGGGATGCCAGCCTTGCTTGGCGAGCTTCATCCCCGCCCCGCCCAGCCCGAGCTGTGTCCCGACCTCGAACCCGGCCACAAATCC